>CAYOZV010000109.1:0-1693 GCA_964408465.1 uncultured Pirellulaceae bacterium | reverse complement strand
CAGGGATCTTTAACAAGATCCACTACGCCACCCCGAGTAGTGGAGGTTGTTAAACCTCCCCGCCGATCGTTGAAAATTTGAATCTACGTTCCAACGTGCTCCAAACAGGGATCTTTAACAAGATCCACTACGCCACCCGAGTAGTGGAGGTTGTTAAACCTCCCCGCCAATCGTTGAAAATTTGAATCTACGTTCCAACGTGCTCCAAACAGAGATCTTTAACAAGATCCACTACGCGGACACGCGGCGTCTCAGTTCACAAACGACGTCGTGTTGATCGCAGAAGGGTACTGCACTGTTGAGAATGCGGCGTGTGGAACCGGCAGCGGTTGAGCCGCATGATGTTTTTCGATATGGCTGCTGACCAGATGTGGCATCCACAACGACCGGTCTACCAAGTCCATCAACAGTTCGACATCATACGGCTTTTTAATGTGATACGCCCCGCGTTTGGCGTGCCGTTTAAGAACGACATCGGTCACCTGATGTTGCGAGGTGAACATCGCGGGCAGGTCGTTGCGAAAGGGCAGGCGTTGAATGGCGTCGACGATATCTGATCCCATTTGTTGGTCGACCTGCAGATCACAAAGGATCAGGTCCAGCACAAGATCGCTGTCTGACGCGGTCCAGATCGCCGCTGCGATGTCGGCGGCGGGTATCGTTTGGTAACCGTGAGACTGAAGCGCTGCACACGCAAATTGGCAAGCGACTTCATCGGCGTCGACCACCAAAATCGTCGGCTGAGTTGTTAGATGAGGCATTACGGGATCCCAATTGGATTCAAGTTTCGAATGCCGATCCTTCAGCAACTGGACTTCCTTTTCACCGCCGTCGTAGCCGATCTCTTTCAATGATTGCCTGCATCGAGCGGTTAACTATTGAAGGGTCTCGGTGTCAATCGTTATCGGTTGTCTGACCCACAAAGTTTCTCGCGCTTATTAAACTTCGGATTAAAACAGGTGTAGTGGCTGGGCGGTAGATAATGTCTCGGCCACCCTTTGAAATCTTACTTAACTAAAACTAACGATAAGCATTGTTCAATCGCTACCTTTTCACCGACCGCGTATGTTTTGCTGGTCGTTACAAGGATCACTCCAAACTGATTTGTAGAAAGTCGATAGCAAATTTGTTGATCGCTGCTGTGGACGCTTGTCGATTCGCCAAGAGAGTCTGTTGTCTCGACAGACGCATCAACCTTGGATGTAGATTCTATCGAACAAATCCTTCTCTTGAATGAAATCAACCCAAGTGGCTCACGTTAAAGCGAACGTGAGTCGTCAGAAATACAAACGTTACTAGGATTAGTGAAATGAAATTTAAATTGTTTGCCATGGTCGCCATCGCGATCCTTGCGGTAGGTTCGACAGGAACAACAGCTTCGGCTCAAGGCTGCGGTTGCGGCGGTGGATACACAGGAGTCATCCCCGGTAGCTACGGCAGTTATGGAGGATTCGGCGGACTTGGTTACGATAGTTCATGCGGACGTGGAATCAGTTCGGCACAAGCAGCCTCGCTTTGGTCCGGCTACTGCAGCGAAGACTGCTCGTACACCGGACCACAACGCCAAGGTCTATTTGGTCACGGCGGATGCGGCCTTAGAGGTCGTCGCGGAGGCTGTGGTGGTGGCGGTTGCTTCGGTGGCTGTGGCGGATTCAATCAAGGCTGCTTTGGATATCCGTCTGGCGGATGTGGA
>CAYOZV010000108.1:11799-16223 GCA_964408465.1 uncultured Pirellulaceae bacterium | reverse complement strand
CCGTGTTCTTCTAAATCGTCAAGCGTGAACACCTCGGCGCGGATGAAGCCTTTTTCAAAATCGGTGTGGATCACGCCAGCCGCCTCTGGCCCAGTCGCGCCCGCGGGAATCGTCCACGCCCGCACTTCTTTTTCGCCTGCGGTGAAATAGCTCTCCAGTCCCAGCGTTCGATAGGCTTCTCGCGCCAACACGGCCAATGCCGGTTCGGCCAAGCCCACCGCTTCTAACATTTCGCTTCGTTCTTCTGGGGCCAGTTCGGCGATCTCCGATTCGATCTTGGCACACACGATCGCCAATCCCGCACCGGCGGCTTTGGCGTGGTCACGCACTTTGGTGACCAAAGGTGATTTTCCTTCCAAATCGTCTTCGGCAACATTGGCAACGTACATAATCGGTTTGGCCGTCAGGAAACCGAAACTGTTGATCGACTTCCATTGGAGTTCGTTCAACTCCAACGTCCGTAACGGTTGGCCCGATTCAAGATGAGCGTTACATGCTTGGAGCACCTCGACTCGCATCTTGGCCTCCTTATCACCGGACCGCGCTGTCTTGGTCGCTTTCTCCATGCCGTTGCTGACGGCTTCCATGTCAGCGAACGTGAGTTCGGTCTCGATCGTTTCAATATCAGCGATCGGATCTACGTTGCCGCTGACGTGGATCACGTCTTCGTTTTCAAAACAGCGGACAACTTGAAGAATCGCATCGACCTGCCGGATGTGACTGAGGAATTTATTGCCCAGTCCCTCGCCGTCGCTGGCCCCTTTGACGATGCCGGCGATGTCCACCAGTTTCAGCACCGCGGGGATTACTTTTTGCGGCACGATGTATTTGGTGATCCGGTCCAGTCGATCGTCGGGCACGCTGACCATGCCTTCGTTCGGTTCGATGGTGCAAAACGGATAGTTTTCGCTGGCGGCGGATTTGGACAACGTCAGTGCGTTAAACAAAGTGCTTTTGCCAACGTTAGGGAGTCCAACAATTCCTGCTTCCATGGTGTCTCAGTGCCTGAAAAATGTGCGAGGGATGATCTTTGCAAGCCGCAGATGATACTGGATCGAGGGATTTTTTTCCAGATTAGAAGCTCAGCCGTCAATCGGCTCAATTCTTAGGTAATTCCAAGCCGTGGCCTCGTCTACGATTTTTGTCCATGCCATTTACCCACGCCCTCGGCTGTTGCTTTAACGGTCGAAGCTGTGATCCAGCAGCCGTTTAGCGTGCTGATGGTCGCCCAACACGACCGCTGTGCCTGACCGCAGGTCTAGTGTCCGGTCCGTCATTTTGTCAAATCGTCCATGTTTGGCGACGTAGGCGAGCATCGCTTCGATCTTCGCGGCGGCTGATGCTTCGCCGGGCAGTTCTGCTCCGGGAGCATTGCCCCAGATGACCCGAACGCCGGTGCGGTGCCCTCCGTAGGTCCAAAACTGAAATGGAATCCGCCGATCCGAAGCATTGGATCGGTTCCGCCACGTCATCAACCGGTACAAGCCCATTGGTTTCCAAATATCTTTGACCGCGTCACTGATGGCGGCGGCGGATTGAATGCGTGTGTCTTGCCATTGCGACCATGCGATCAGTTGATCCATGTACATCGGCTGATGAATGGAGATCAGCAAAAAATTCTCGGCAGAACTCGCAATGCCGCCCCCCATCAAGGTCGCGGATCGGTCGATGTGAAAAAGCTGTGGTTTGACTTTCTTCAGCCCTTTTTTTGCGCCACCGGTGACTTCGACGACTGCGATCGGCCGGCGGTAGGTGAGGTCAATCTCCAGCCCCGTTTTTGATTTCTCAACCCGGTCAATATTTTCAATCCAGCCGACCGAACGCAACGATGCTACCGTTTGAGGGACCAACGTCGTGTCCATGATCGAGGGAGCAACATAGCCGGGATCCTCTACATCGCCCATGACCAATTGTTTTAGGTCGCTGCTTACCCATTGGGGTTGAGCGGTGAGGTAGATCTTCTCCGGAGTGAGCGTCATGGCGGGTTGGTCGATGATGCGGTTGCCATACTTCTCCCAACAAGCGATCGCAAGAAACAGCACGATCGCAGCACTTCCAAGGTACAGAGTCGCCGGGTGTAACAAAAAGCCTCGCACAGAGAGCTTTGCCATCATTCGATCTAGAATGTCGTCTCGATGTTTTTTCCGCGCCATGTGATGGTCCTCAAGGGTCGAAGTTCCTCGCAAAGAGGGTTCCATCTGATAGCATCGAAAAGTTTAGCGGAAAACTTGCCCATTGAGGATTTTTTAAAGATAACCGCGATCAATGGCGTAACCGTTAGTCTATATAACGAAAATTCAAGCCGCACACCACGGTTCTGTTGCGGCGGCTTAAAAATGTGCTTCGGTCCTCACCGTTTCTCCATCAGCCATAATCCGTCGGGGCGCGGTGGACGCGTCGAAGTCGCTTATCAGGCACTTATCCTGCCCGCGTCTACCGACGAATCGTTATTTGCTTACCAGATTCCGACCGACGTCTCTAAATTGATCTCTAATTGATCATGCACCTGCGTCTTCACCAGTTCGACCAGTTTGAGAAAATCTTCCGCCGTCGCGTCATCGTTAGCGATAAAATAATTGGGATCGCGGTCGCAAATTTCCACCCCCCCGACGCGCGTGCCTTTGAGCCCGGCTTGATCGATGAGATCGCTGGCCGTCTCCCCGCCGTGGTCTTTGAACACATAGGCCGAACGCACTTCGGCCGGCGGCTGGTCGGCGCGACGAACGATCCACAGCTTTTGCATTTGCTTGGTGAGCGTTTCTGAATCTTCACGGTCAAACGCAAACGTGGCCGAAAGAAGGATTAAGTCCTTCAGACTGCTGTGCCGGTACGAGAACGACAGTTCTTCTTTTTGATAGGTGATCTCTTCGCCCGATCGAGTCAACACATCGACGGACTGGACCCAGGTACCAATATCAAAACCAACGGCGCTGGTATTATTGTGCAACGCCCCGCCAATGGTGCCGGGAATGCCAACCAAATGCTGCGGCCCGTTAAGTCCCTCTCGGACGGCCGTCGCCACGAAGTCCACCAACCTGACGCCTCCGCCGGCAGTAATCGTGTCGCCGCTAATGTCGATATTGCAAAAGGCCGGCGATGAGAGGCTGATTACCAATCCGCCGACGCCTTGGTTGCGGATCAGCGTGTTGCTGCCGGCTCCGATCAGCCGAATCGGAAGCTCGTTCTCTGTGAATCGCTGAACCAGCCCCACCAATTGCTCGCGCGTTTGGGGCTGAGCGAAGTACGCAGCAACGCCGCCCAGCTTCAGCCGTGTGTAAGGCGCCAGCGGCTGGTTTTCTTTGACAACATCTTCAAAACCTGAAATCAGTGACACAGGAATTTCCTAGGGTTTAAACTAAATTTGAGTCAACAACATTCTTATTGTAACGCGTTTGGGCGTCCGGTAGTAAGCGGCCAACCACCCACAGCAGGAGAACTGCAAAGTTGATTATCGCGTGAACCGGAAGGTTGAGACTCCGCCTGAAACCTACCAAATCAAATAGGTCTCGGTCGGAGCCTCGACCTCCCGAATCCAACCATCCACAGACCGACTCGCCAGCAGGGAATCGCACGGAAAAAGCGATCCCTTGCTCGCACGTCCAATTATGATGGTTCGGTACCAACGTGAACCTATAGAATAACGGGAAAACGGCGACTTTCGAAGCCCACCAACGTGCCATGCAAACCCAATACTATTTCGTTCATTTGCCCAAGTGCGCCGGCACCGCACTGCTGAAGTCGCTGAGCCGGATGGGGAAACGTCGTTTGATGATCGTTTCGAAATTCCCTCAATCCAAACGCGCCGCTCAAGCCGGGCTGAATCAACAACTGGCCGACCGCCGGCTGAGGATTGATGATCCAGACCTCATTTTTGGGCATGATGTTTTCTGGGGGATCCACCAGTTATCCAATCGCCGTGTTGCATACGCGACCGTGATGCGTGATCCGGTTCAAAGGTGGATTTCTCAATACCGTTACATGGTCGATTGCAGCCAAGACAAACATTCGCCGATTCACGCGTATGCAAGTTCGGCAGTCGTCGAAGCCGGGCGCGTTCTTACGATGAAGCAATGCGCCCAACGGGGACAATGGACCAACATGATGACCAACTATTTGGCAGCGGCGGTCGAACCAAATTTGGATTCGGCGCGTTGGGGAATTGAGTCCAGTGATCAACTGCGTGAGATGGCGATCGAGTTTTTGCAAAAGATGGAATTCGTCGGTTTCGTTGATTCTATTGCCGAAGTCGAAACGACGATCGCGGGATGGTTTGGGCTGAAGCCGAAATTGAAGGTGGTTAATTCCTCCAAGACAAAGGTGGGCGATGACATTTGCCCGGAGACAGTTGAGTTAATTCGGCAGATTAACTTAATTGATCAGGCCGTTTACGACCACGCTAAAATTGATCGCGTTTGACGTCGGGG
>CAYOZV010000108.1:0-11699 GCA_964408465.1 uncultured Pirellulaceae bacterium | reverse complement strand
TAATTGATCAGGCCGTTTACGACCACGCTAAAATTGATCGCGTTTGACGTCGGGGTTGAGAAAGAAATTCTAAATTCTAAATTTCGGATTCCAAGTTTCGGATTTCGAAAGTTCATTCCGGACTCCGCACTTCCACTTTAAACCGCCTTTGGCGAACCGAGAAATTGTTCTTCGAACGAATCCCAATCGGTTTCTTGGTTCAGGTCGATCGTTTCTACGTTGGGGACCGAACCGTCGAAGTACTTTTGTCCGGCAGCCGTGTTGACGATCACCACGCGTTCATCCGCCCCAACGGTGCCATCGGCCAGCATCGTTTCTAGCGCTCCCACGCAGGTTGCGGCCTCTGGACAAATGATCAACCCTTCCTTCGCCGCCACCTTAGCTTGCCAGTGGCCGAGTTTTGCTTCGCACGCCGCCACCGCTCCGCCGCCGCTCTCGCGCAACGCGTCGATGACCATAAAATCACCCAACGCCGTCGGCACACGAATTCCCGAGGCCACGGTTTGGGGATCCTCATGCCTATCAGCAAATCGCTGACCGGCGTGAAAAGCCTTCACTAGGGGCTGACAGCCATCGGACTGAGACGCGTAGAACCGAGGCATCGTGTCGCTTTCTAAGAACCCCATCGCGCGGAGCTCTTGGAACGCTTTCCACATGGCGATCAACGCTGTCCCGCCCCCGGTTGGATAGATAATCACGTCCGGCAGCTTCCAATCAAACTGTTCGGCCATCTCCAGCCCCATCGTTTTCTTGCCCTCTAAACGATACGGTTCCTTCAACGTCGAAATGTCAAACCACAGCCCGCGATCATGGCCTTCGCGGATTCGCTTACCGCCCTGGTCGATCCAACCGTTGGTCTCGAACAGTTTGGCTCCGCAGGTATAAGCCTCCATCTTGTTCGCGATCGGCGTGTCTTTGGGCATGAACACGACCGATTCGACCCCCGCTCGCGCGGCGTACATTGCCATCGCACCACCGGCGTTACCGTTGCTGGACATCGCGATTCGTTGGATGCCGAAATGCTTCGCCATCGTTACCGCTAATGACAGGCCGCGGGCTTTAAAACTGCAGGTCGGCAGTTGGCCTTCGTCTTTGAAATGAAGCTGCCCCGCGCCCATTGCCGCGGCCAAACGATCACAAGTGATGATCGGGCTCATGGACTCGTTCAGCGACACGGGGGTTATCTCGTCACCGATGGGTAGCAGTTCGCGGTAGCGCCACGGCGATCGCGCTCGTTTCGCGAGCACCTCTTTTGTCATCGTGGCGGCCACTTTCTTCAGATCATAACGAGCCCACAAAGGACGCCCCTTGTGCATCGTTTGAATCGTGTCCGCGTCTAGCGTCACTCCCGGTTCAATAGCGCTTTCGAAGTGAGTGATGAATCGTGTCATGAATTATGGGAAGAAGGCGATTGGCTTCGACGAAATGGTGTAGAATGTGAGAGGAGATAGCGAAATGACGATGACGAAATTGCGGTAGCCCGCCTCATTTTAATTCAAAAAGCCCAGAAATGTCATTGGGCTAATTTCGTTGACGGCTTTGAAACTCGGGAAACATATTATGCCGGACGCACCCCAAAATAACGATCCAGCGACCGATTTAATTGAGGCCGAAATCGTCAAAGCGGAAATGGTTCCGCCCGCTTTAACCCACGAAGGGGCCTCTCAGGCCGCGGTGGCGTCAAATACCGCAGCGACAAATCCGCCTTCGCATGGGGAGTCGCTGTTAGACACCAACGTGGACCGCCTATCGGCCAAAGGCGGAGCGATTGGGGGCCTGCTGTTAGCGGTTTTAGGATCGGTTGGAATGGCGTTTTCTTCTTACAGTCTCTTCAACGTGCTGTTGGCCATTCTTTTTTCGATCTGGGGAATGAAATCGCCACTCCGCAAGACCGCGATGGCTGGATTGATGATCGCACTGGTAGGGTTGATTGCTTTTTTCGCGCGGCTGGGGAATTAGGGCGGTCATTGTGGGGCGAAGAATTTTTTTCCGCGTCGCTGCAATATCGTGCACCCAACAACCGTAGGCGTGCGGGTGGCAGGTGCGACTGAAACGCCTACGGCTGACGGTTTAACATCGCCTAAGCCGCGCGGCGACTTTTTTCCGGCTGATCCATCGCGAAGATCTCATCTTTGATCACCGCGATCGCTTCGACGTCCTCCCAGTAGTTAGTGTGCCCTCGGCATCCCAGCGGATGATCGGTGCACGACTGAACCGTCGCGCTGTTGTCTTTGGCCAGCATCGGTGTCGCCAGCAGCGTTCGGCCTTTGACAGGAAATTCCACCTGCTGCCCCACGAAATCGTCGATCCGAAACAGATTCACCCAGCGATCGACGCGCGTACGCAGGTTATCCCATTGCGGCGAATTGAGCGACGGATAGAGATGGCCGAAATAGGTTTGATACAAATAAGTAATCGGCGACCCCATCGTCAACAACGAGGTGTGGCTGAAGCTGCCCGACAGCCAAGCCATCTCGGGATCGTTGAGCACTTCGATGGCAACCATGGTGCCTTGGCTGTGGCTAACGATCACTAATTCCGGCCGGTGCTCAAGTCGATCTCGATAGTAGACCAAAATGCGCTTCATTCGATTATGGATACTGTCTCGACGACTGAAATAAAGGCTGCCTGCTTCGAAGGTGGTTTCCTTAATGTCGAACTCATCGTCGTCCTCGAGCGCATCCTCCATCAACGTGGATCGAAAATAAAAGTGGTTAACGACGTCCAAGATAATATCAAACGCTGGCCGAAGATGACGTAGAGACAAGAATATCAGTCCCGCCATCGGTGCAAGGCAAACCACCGCGTACTTGTTCGCCTCTGAAAGGGCCTGCCCGAACAGATTGTCTCGGTAAGGGATTCCCAGCGTATTAAAGACACACAAAGTGAACACCAGCGAAACGCCCACCGCGGTGCAGCCGGCCAGCATCCAACGCTGCAACGGGTTTACGATCAACCGAGGCGCTCGGCTGCCGGCTAAAAAAGTGTGAATAGAGTTTTGGTTTCGCCATAAGAAATACCGGACGATCACAAACATAGCCGCCGCAGCAGTAATCACCAGCATCACAAACTGCACCCCCATCAAGGGAATCGCTTCGTCCAACGCCGCCGCAAATTCCGGCACGCGCTGAAGCCGCGTGATGCCTTCTTTCGCCGAGACCCACAACATGGGGAGGGCCTGCCCCCAGATACCAACGGCCAATGCAGGTAATAAAAACGCGAGGTTAATCGCGGGACGATTCACGCGCGGGTGCAGGCTGGCCGCGGCCCAACAACCGCCCATCGCGATGACGATTCCGCTTTCTACAAACCACAGCAATCCCAGTAAGATAATTTGAACGCGGCAGTACCAAATCAGTCCCGGATGTTGGCAGGACGCACAATTAACCTCCGGATAGTAAACGTCGATGTAAAACGCTTTCACCGCGACTAAAAAAAACGCATACAACGCCACCGTCGTGACCCAGCTCCAAAACCGAACAACAACGCGGCTGTTGGTTAATCGCCGCCCGACGGTCGCTAAAACCAGCGACAGCAATCCGCAACCGGCGACGACTCCGTGGGTCCACGCTAAATGTTTATAGGAACCTTCCCACATCATGTCCGTCGCCATCGCGGCCACGGTGATCAAGGCAAGGAAAAAAGCCACCGCCAGCACCGGACCGTGCAGCATACGAGAGCTGATCAAACCTAACTTCTTCAGATAGAACGCGCCCTTGCCTTGCTGGTCGGCGGCGACGTAGGCCACATAACGCAGCCCAAAGAGAATTTGAAAAACGCCGTGGATCAACCCCAACACGCCACGCCGGACTTGGGAGAGGTCTCCCCAAAACACTTCCGCCATTTCGACCTTGGTATGATTGATCTGCAGACGGCGGACGTGGGTGGGGAAGGTTTTCGTGCGGTGAGCGACCGTCGATTTTTCGGTCAGCCAAACGGTCGCCTGTTTTTCGACCAACGGTTTTTCTTCAGACGCCAAGGAACGCGCGAAACGGTTGAGCGTGCTTCCGGCATCCGGATCACCCACGCCGTGAATGACCAGCACCACCTTTTCGATTTGTGAACTTTCGGTCGACATCTGCGAAGATTAGCCGATTGCCGCCGGTGACATAATAGCGGTTGGATACGCAGGCTACAAAAACGTTCAATGACGTCTTTTTTCGTTTAACGACAAGCCCTCAGGCGACCGCGTTTGGCCCCGCCTACACACCGACGTCTGAGGGTTAATCATTAAACTTTGACGGCTATCAATTCATTCCCGGATCGAAGCTATCCTCATCGTCGCCGCTGGGCCGAGGCCGCACTTGAAAAATGTCGCTGCCGAACTGTTCGCAGACAACCTTCCAGAGACTATCGGTAGTGCCGAAAACGTGATCAACGTTTGCGTCCAGCAACAACCACCCCCCGAGTTCGACTTCGTTCTCTAATTGCTCAGACGCCCAACCCGAATAGCCTGAAAACAAACGCATTTGAGCCCCATCGGTGGACAACAATTGTTCAACTAAGTCCTTGCGAGTGGACATGAAAACGCCGGGGATGATTTTCTCCTCAGACAGATCACGATCGTTGTGCAGCACAATCAGCGGCCCTTCCACTGGCCCGCCCACGTGCAGATGCTGGGCAAGCACTGATTCTAACTCAACCGAAAAATCCAGCTGAGCACGAAGGTCCGAGACGAGCGTATCGGAGGGGCGATTGAGCACGACGCCGCTGGCTCCGAACTGGTCATGGTGCAAAATCAACACAACCGATCTAAAAAAATTCGTGTCCTGAAGATCCGGTACGGCGATCAGCAATTTTCCTTCGTAGATTCCCATGTCTAATTGTGGCTTCGACAATACAAAAAAACAACACCGAACTCTCAAAGAGAACTCGGTGCTGCTGCGTTTAAATTCATGATCTGCTCAAACTTGCGATTTGCAAGGCAATTCGCTGCAAAACTTCGTTAGCAAAAACTAATTCGAAGTCTCGCCAATCTGAGCGGCTTCTTCTTCGGCCTGGATGATAATGCGTGGTGTCACCATCATCATCAAGTTCTGCGTTTCACGACCGATGCTTACGTTCTTAAACAGACGGTTGATATAAGGAACGTTACTCAGAAATGGCACGCCGCGTTCGGTGCGACGTTCGGACATCCGTTTAATACCGCCCAATAGAATTGTTCCACCGTCGGGCACACTGACGACCGTACTGACCGAAGTGTTGGCGATGATAGGCAACTGAACCGTAACACCCTGAGTATTGACGTTGACTTCATCATCGCTGTCATCGGGCGATGCAATGTCCAGCAGGTCATCCAACAACGAGTTCGTTGAAACTTCCGTTGTTTGAGACCCGCTGAAGGTAAACGTCTGTACGTCACCGATCTGAGTGAACTGGGGAACCAGTGTCATTCGGACCGAGCGGCGATCGTTGGAAACGACGGCCGAAACATTTAGATTCGTTCCATCTGGCAGGATCGTGATCACCGGCTGATGGGCAACTGCGAAATCACCGACCACGGGCGTCACCGATGTTACGAACGGTCTTGAGAAACCGTCTGTGACACTGGCGCTCTGGCCGTTAAACATCGTCACCGTTGGCGACTGAAGTAAGTTCGTTCGATCGCTGCCTTTGGCGGCTTGAATCAACAGGTAAACTTCGATGTCCGAAAGGATCGCAAATCCAAAACTGGCTGCTTGAGCAGGTTGGAAACCAGCGAATCCGGTTACCGCTTGAGCCGCCGTGAAACTGTCCTGTAAAAACTCTAGGTCAAAGTTCCCCGGGACTCCGTTTCCATTTTGGAACGTGTTTCCGTCAAGCGGGTTATTTGTCAGACCGACAGTTGCACTCCGATTTAAATCATCCGCGATTGGGTTGACGCCGTCAGGCAGATTATCATTGAGTGCGAAGTCAAAATCGACGCCGACGCGTTCGAAGAAGTCATCGCTGAGCGTAATGAAGCGGACTTCGATCACGATCTGAACATCGTTCAACTCGCGCAGTTTCTTCAGGAGATCAACAATTTGATCTTGGACTTCTTGGGTGTTGTTCACCACCAAGGACAGGTTCGCTGGGTAGGCTTGGATGGTACCTTCGCCTTGCCCCGTATCGGCCCAAGTGTCACTGCTGATGGTCGATTGAATAAGGTCAATCAGCGGCGTGAAATCTTGAAGGGAAATACCACCGAGTGACGCACCGCCCACCGTTCCGTACGCGGGACGACCGTAAGCCGGTCCGCCGTAGCTTTGACCGCCCAAACCTGGTTGTCCACCGCCATTGAATGGATTCACGCCTCCGCCACCCAATTGTTGGGCCATCGCGACGGCGTTGGTTTGTCCGGCGGCAACCGTTTGAGGAGCCTGACCGTTGACGTTCATCATGCCTCCGCCATAACCGAGCCCTTGGTTGCCGTAGGGATTGTTATTCCACAGCATCTGCATCGGATCACGTTGGACGTTCATCGGCATCACAAGGTCGCCGATGTAATAGGTCTCAGCCGACAACGACGCACGTTGGGATTCTGGCGTCGTGACTTTTATGACTTCGTCTTCGACCGCATAAACCAGGCCTGCGTTTTGCAGGATGATCTTGAGGGCGTTTTCCAATTTAATCGGCTGGGTCAGCGGCACGTCGATCTGCTGGTCGGTGGCAACGCCTTCCAGAGCCACGCCATCAAAGATGATGTTAACGCCGGCTTGCATTGCCAGTTGACTGACCGCTTCATTGAGTGTGCCTCGGTATTCGCCTTGGACATCCGTGTTTCGAAGCACGTTCCAAATTTGCCGTTCGGCTTCCGATTCGTAGCGACCGCTTTCCAGCTTCCTCATCCGGATGCCAGTCTTTCTCAAGTACTCTTCATGGTCGTTGAAAAGCAAAGGCGTACGCTCGTCCATCATTATACTGGCAGCATCAGCGTTGCTTAAGGCAACGAAGTTGCTCTGCTGCTTCAAGGCTTTAATTTCACGCGAACGCATCGCGTTTGATTCAGCCCGGAACTTTTCGTCCATTACCGCGGAGATTTCAGAATCCGGAGCCAAATCCATCGCTTGGCGAGCAATCAAACCCGCTTCGTCGAATCGGCGTTCGTCAATCAGTTCGTTGTATTGACCGACCAAGTCCGCTAATTGTTCTTCGGTATCCAAACGGCGTTGAGCCCGACGTTCGATAAGATCTCGGTTGGCTTCGTTTTGTTCATCGTTAAGAATTTCAGGCAGGTTCTCTTCGATGTAAGCTTGAATCTCGGTGATGTCCCGATCAATCAGCGTCAGCAATGGCCGACGCGTATCCGGAGAAATTTCGGCCGATTCGACTTGAGATCGAACCATCGTCAACTTCTCTAACGCTTGGTTAGGATTGGTCTCCAGCAACTTCTCCGCTGCCGCCCGTTCCTTATAGATCGCAGACTGGATTCTTCGGAACTGAGCCTGTTGCTCGTTACGGATCGACTCAAGGTCCATCTTCGCTGGTTCTGCTGTTTCGGCCGTCGCCTGCTTCACCATGGTGTCGCTGATCTTGGCGTGGTTGCGAAGGTGGCCTTCGATGGTTAATTTCGCTGTCGTTGTCAGTTCGTTTGGATACTCTGACGCCATCTGGAAGTACTCCGTCGCACGGTTAAATTCCGACGCGTTGAGTGCCTGGACGCCTGACTGATAGAGGTTCATGCCACGTTGCGAAGTTTCGTCCGTGGTATCTCCAAAACTGCTTTTCACAGGAGCGACCGCTGCCGTCGTCACATTTTTCGTTTTATCGGCGGCCGGATTGAAGGCCGCGTGCACGACGCCACCTTCGTCAGGAACAAAGCTATTGGTGTTGCCTTGCTTGAGCGCGTTCTGAATCTGAAGTTCCAGTTGCCATGGTCGCAGTTGAGTGTCGGCGAAATCGCTATCGGCGACCTTAAGTGTTTTCGCTTGGGCGACCAATCCGCCAGCGTCTTCCCAACGCTCCTGGTCGATGGCCAGTTGAGCTTGTGAGAGGAGGCTGAGGGCCTGTTGTTTTTTGGTGGCCACTTCTGCTGCGACTGGTTGAGCACCTTCCAATGTGTCAATCACCGTCAGCAACTGCTGAGGGTTGCCCATGTCGGGCGTGAAGGCGACGTTAAATTGTTGAGATTGTTCAATCAGCATCCGCGCAGTTTTCAGGTCTTTGTATTTTATCAGCGCGTTTGCCTGTGAAAGCAAGAACGATGCCGCCCCGCGGTTGTAGTTTGGGTTGGCCTCAGACCGCAGGGTCGTCAACTGGGTTTGCTGGTCGATCAGTTGGCCGATCAACGCTGGCGAATCGCCAAGGGTGCTAAAATCAGTTGCTGCCTCTTGGGCTGCGGCGGCCATTGCTTTGGCTGTCGCGACGTCGCCCACGGCGATCGCCTGGCGAGCCTTGAGCAACGACTGTGCGGCAACGTTTAAATCCTGCTGTAGTGGAGCCGCGTTAAGTTGGGGTGCAACCGCTGGCTGAGCCGGTGCGGCCGCGGCCGGAGCTGCGGCTGGCCGCGCCGGTGTGTTGGCGACCGGTGAGAAGTTCTGCTGCACGCCCGGAGCAACCTGCGGCAGTCCGCCGGTTCGCATTTGGGCAATTTTTTGCCGCGCCATTTCCGGAGTGTAGTCTAGTTTCAAACCAGGCTGACGTTGCAGGAGAGTCTCGGCTAACTGAACATACTGTTCAGCAAGTTCGACTCGACCTTCCCCCAACATCTCTTGGGCTTGCCCGAGCCAATGTTGAGGCGAGGTGGTTTGATGGTTTTGTTGTACGGGTGCTGCGGCTGTCGCAGTCCCGCAAAACACAGGGCCGGCTATGGCCAAAGTCACAATCATGGCCGAGGCCAAAATGTTTTGCTGTAATCGCGCCGAGACGTTCACACAACTCTCCTTGTTTTGTGATGCCTAATTGTCTGCAAATATTTAGTCAGACTTGAGCCGTTGATTGGTGAAAGGCTTCACCAAGCGGCACACCGAAATCCGTTTCGGTCAGTCCGTCCCGTCGACCGCCAAAAAATCGACCTGAAAATGGGGCGACCAACGTGCAGACGAGAACTATTGAAGCCACTAACTACGGAGACGGGCAACAGCCGTCAACCCCGATGTGAAGAAAAACCCTTGCTACCGAAATGTGATAGCAAACTTGGGCGTCTGCGGCTTGGCGAAAACGGGCCCTTGGGTGGACAGGCGGTAATTTTTGGTAAGCGGAACGGCGCGAGCCGTCCGGTGTCGGCGATGAGCTGGGGGTAAAACCGGACGGCTGGCGCCGTACCGCTAAAATTCTGGCGTCAGCTTACTCTTTTTCGCATTCGATCTTCAGCTTCCGCAGGCTATCGGCATACTGAGCCCGCATATTGTTGGGGAAGAACGGGCTGAAATAACCGTAGAAAGGTCCGCTGGGCAGACTACCGCTGCTTCGCCACACCATCACGGTAAAACCACCCTCAGAACTTACCTGCAGCGTGGACGTCATCTCCGGAAAATTACCGTAGTTGGAAGTGATTCGAATCATCTTCCCCGGTTCGGATTCGGTGATTTTCATGACGCCGGTGCCACGAACGTCCGTCCACTGCATCGTGTCGCCGTTATCAGAATACTTTAAGAACTCGATCACCGGGCTCTCGCTGGTCCATCTTGACCAAACCTGCCAGTCAGGGAATTTATCGAAATTATCAAACACCGTTTGAGGGTCTGCTTCGATCGTCTGAGCGACTTCGAAGTCGTAAGAGCGTGGTAAAATGTAACCGATTCCCGCAACGATGCAGACGAAGATGAAAATCAATCCGAATAATCTCAACCAGTAAATCATCAGAGACTTTCTTTTGTTGGGCAGCGCGGGGACAGCAATCGCGTCGCCGCGGATAACGGCAGTTCAAAAATCGTATCCACGTCGGGTTATTCCTGTTTCTCTTGGTCGTCTTCATCGACCTCAACGCGGTCGGGAACGCCTTCGCCCTCATGCGGCAAACCGTAGGATTCGGTCAACCAATTATCGAGGTCATTGCCGCGGCATTGTTCCGAACAAAATGGCATCGAACGGCTGATCGTCCGGTCAAACATTTCGCCACAGCCAGCACATCGAAGCATCGGATTTGGTTTGTTGGGCATCGCGTTCATCGTCGGGGCTTTCTCATGTCGAATAGATTTTTCATCGCTGCATTGTCTTCGCCAAGAAAATTCTATTCAAGTATTCGATCCCAGCGCTTTCGCAAAAACCTAAATTTAACGACAATAGAACGGGAAACCTGTGTAACTTTGAGCGACTTTAAGGGTAGCGTGAAAATTAAGCCAGTGACTTAACTATTGGCGGACGAAAGTTCGTTTAACGATAGGCCGGCACAACCAACCAATACACGGCCAACGTTCTAATTATTTGACCATCCTAGAAGTGCACTCGCGTGCGAAACTCAAGGCTATCTTTACTTACCTACGGCTCCAATACTTTTCAACCATGGTCCTCCCCATTCCGCCGGTCGCTGATTTTGCATTGAAGCTAACCCTGTCGTGGTTATTCATCCTTCTTCTGGCATCGCCGTCGATCGCTCAGCAAGTTCCTCCCCAATCGGCGCGGACAGCTTCGGCGAAACTTCCGCAACTGCCCGGCTATGCGAAGTACCAAGCTGCCCAACGAAATCGCAGGCTGACAAAGCAAGCGGGAATCGCAAAAAACGTGCGATGGTCGCAAAACGGCAGCTGCGTCATCTTCACCGCCAACAACCGACGACAGCAGCTGGACTTCGCCACGGGCAAGATCACCCCCGGCACCAGCATCGCATCGGTGAAAGGATTTGTAGCATCACGCGGTGGGACTATCTCCAATTCAGCCACGAAAAATGGACAACAAAAACGAACCCCCGTCCCACGGGCTCAGCAACGACGGTCCGAACGTGCGCCCGACGGAACGATGACGGCCATATACAAAGACTTCAACCTCTGGATCCGACAGCAAAAAAGCGTCGAGCTCATTCCGATAACCACCGAGGGTTCCGATCGCGTTCGGTACGGCACCGGATGCTGGGTCTACGGCGAAGAACTTGATCAAGACACCGCGATGTGGTGGTCGCCCGACAGTAGGAAGTTGGCGTTCTATGAAATTGATGAACGTTCACTAAAAGATTATGTGCTGACCACAGACAACACTAAACGGTACACCAGCACCAAAACCGTGCGTTACCCCAAAGCCGGTGATAAAAATCCGCGCGTGCGTTTGCTGATTTATGATGTTACAACCCGACAGACGATGCGTGTCCCGGTCAACGATCCGGCCGCGGAATACATTTTCAACGTTCGATTTTCTCCCGACGGCACAATGCTGCTGTTCAACCAAACCAACCGGCTTCAAAACCGGTTGGAGGTTGTCGCCGCCGACGTCAGCACCGGCGATACGCGCGTCATCGCGACAGAGACTCAGCCGACATGGCAACATTACGATCCCACGATGTTCGTCTTGAACAACGGTGACTCGTTCATCTGGGAAACCGAAAGAACGGGCTGGAAGAATTTTGAATTGCGCGACTTTGATGGGAACACCATCCACCCGCTGACCGAGTTTTCAGACTTCCCCTGCGACAAGATCCAGTGGATCGACGAAGGCGCGGGGCTGATGTACTATTCAGCCTTCAGTGACGCCAACCCTTACAATCGCCAGCTGCATCGTTGCCGATTGGATGGAACGCAGCACATTAGGATTACCACCGCATCGCAGAACCACTCGGGCTTCCACATTTCTCCCGACCACCGCTGGGT
>CAYOZV010000107.1:6129-16391 GCA_964408465.1 uncultured Pirellulaceae bacterium | reverse complement strand
GGAAATTGGAAATTGGAAATTGGAAATTGGAAATTGGAAATTGGAAATTGGAAATGTGGCTAACAAACGATCGGCTGGCTAAGCTACACCGATAAATTCTTTTTGTTGTTTTCACCGCACGTTGATCGAATACCCATTTGGCAAACACTGACGCCAAGCAAACGCCCGAAATTCGCCTTCGGTGTTTCTTCTGCCCAATGCACTCAGACACATAAGCAGCGCGTCGAAGAGGTGCTCGGCTCGATTCTCAACAGCCGGAAAACTTGACAATTTCGGTACGGGTTACCCATTTGTCGGAGCAAACTTGGGTTGATTCGCGTTTTTTCGCTACCCCGAAAGGCAGAAGCTTTGAATGAGGATGGGTTTGATTTACACTGTTAACGCGATCGAATCGTTTTTCGACGTACCACTTCCCCTTTACCACCAAAAGATTGTTTCTGTCGGCTGAAATTGGCTCGAAATCTTCACTCGTAGTTTTAGTGAAGTATTTCCAACCTGACGAAAAGCTAAATCGCAATTCCATGTTTGGCGTCGCGTTTGGCTGCCCCGAGTGCGCTTTTTTGGGACGCGCCTGTCGGCGAAAGATGCTGGCTGACCGTTACACTTAATCATGGAAACCAAGCTGATATGGAACACCTAATAATTATCGTCTCGTTCATTGCCTTCACAGGTTTTGCGGGCTTTCTCACCTACTTGTTGAATCGCAACAATGATTCTTCATCAGCAGAAGGTTTTTTCCTCGGCGGACGAAGCTTAACGTTTCCGTTGATCGCGGGTTCACTTTTGCTAACCAACCTTTCCACCGAACAAATGGTGGGTTTGAACGGATCGGCGTTTAAGGACGGGTTAAGCGTGATGGCGTGGGAAGTGGTGGCGGTGGTCGCGCTGGTGCTGATGGCGATTTTCTTTCTGCCCAAGTTTTTACGCACGGGAATTACAACCGTTCCTCAGTTCTTGCGGATGCGTTATGACGCGAAAACCGAAGCCATCACCAACGTCGTGTTCTTATTGGCTTACGCTTTTCTGTTGCTGCCGATCATTCTCTATTCGGGCGCCCAAGGGCTTTCGAACATGATGGACATGGAGGGGCTGACGGGAATCAGTTCTGAAACGCAGTTGTTTGGCATTCCATTGACGCTGTGGTTAACCGTAATTTTGATCGGCGTAATGGGAATGTTTTACTCGCGTTTGGGAGGATTAAAAACGCTCGCCACGCTCGACACAATCAACGGTGTTGGGCTTCTTGTTGGCGGATTTATGATTTTCTGGTTTGCACTGGACGCGGTCGGTGACAACCAGGGCATCGCCGCTGGCTGGGAGAAACTGAACGAAGCTCAGGCAGACAAGATGACTTCGATTGGTAGATCCGACCAAAGCGTGCCCTTTCACACCCTGTTCACCGGCGTCGCGCTGTTGAACCTTTTCTACTGGTGTACCAATCAGCAGATTATTCAGCGCACCTTCGGAGCCAGCAGTTTGGCAGAAGGTCAAAAGGGAGTGTTGCTGACCGGTGCTCTGAAATTGCTCGGTCCGCTGTACCTCGTGATTCCGGGAATCATTGCCTATCACCTTTACGCTGGCGATGGCGTTCGCCCGGATGAGGCTTATGGAACGCTTGTGTTTAACCTGCTGCCCAAGCCGTTAACGGGTTTCTTCGCGGCGGTGATGGTGGGCGCGATTCTCAGTTCCTTCAACGCGGCACTCAATTCAACGTCGGCACTTTTCAGCATGGGACCCTATAAGCAATTTATTAATCCCAAGGGAACCGAAGAAGACGCCGTCCGAGCAGCGAAGTGGTTCGTCACGGTCATCGCGATACTTGCCATGCTGGGGGCTCCGTTCCTCAACGGCCAGGATACGATTTTTGCGTATCTCCAGACGATGAACGGTATCTACTTCATTCCCATCTTTGCGGTTGTCGTGATGGGTATGTTGCACAAGTTTGTACCCGCCTGGGCTGCGAACGTGGCGTTGCTGTTTGGCTTTGGTACCTTAACCGCAGATTCGGTCGTGCTTCCAATTCTGGGCAAGGCAAAGATGTCCGAGTCCATCGGAATGAACGGTTTTGACTTCTTGGCCGTTGTGTTCTGGTTGCTGGTAATTTTCA
Source organism: uncultured Pirellulaceae bacterium (assembly GCA_964408465.1). Taxonomy (GTDB): domain Bacteria; phylum Planctomycetota; class Planctomycetia; order Pirellulales; family Pirellulaceae; genus Mariniblastus. The sequence continues at coordinate 14,284 of CAYOZV010000107.1, read as the reverse complement.
TGGCCGTGATTGCCAAAGTTGCTCCCCGCAAAGAAGCGTGGGAGATCGAGACCAAGAATACGATCGACATGACACCTTGGAAAGGTGCTCCCGTGGTCAGCGTGGTGTTGGTTTTGGTCGTGTTCGGGATCTACGCTTACTTCATCTAGGTTCCTTGAGAAGGACGTATCACGGGAAGCGTTGCGGGGGACGACTGCGGCTGATTGCAAAAGATGCGGCGCGTTAAAACCGAGGGTAGGCATTGCCCACCCGGCAAATAAAAAATCCGCCCCGAACAATTTGTTCGGGGCGGATTTTGTTTTGTGGGTGACGGAGGTTCGCGATTGAGGTTCGCTAAAGGTATTAGCCTTATCGGGACTAGCCTTTACAGGTCGACGCTGACGTCGCCGGCGAAAATGGCTTCGCGTACGTTTTTGAATTGGATCACAAAATGGTTTTCCGTACCTTTGTTGATCTCAATGGTGTTGCCGTGAAAGAGAGCGTCGTCCACGCTGTAGCCGCGTAGGTCGATGTAGTCATGACCGTGGTTGCCGTCGATGACAACTACATCTCCGGCGTGGATCATGATCGGAAGACGATCGTCATTGCGACGATGTGCTTCGGTGAAAGACTGAACCGACTGCGAAGAATTTTTCCAAGGAAGAACCGTCATAGGTTGCAAGGGAACCGCGGCGGTGATCGGTGCAGAATCGGCGCTGTAGAGACCAGGAAATTTTGAAGAATGATTCATTAGATTAGCCACGTTGAAAAGGAGGGAGTAACGTCCGAATTGAGTGGGAGCCCTAACTACTCTTTCAGAGCGATCAAAGTCTTTTATCGGGATGAGTTTGCCGCTACTTGACGTTAACGAGATTAAACTCCGCTTAGAGCGGAAATAGGTAGGAACTGCTTGGCGAACTCAAGCGTGGGAATAATACCTAGTAGATAGGGCAGCGTCAAAGTAATAATCGCCATTAAACTAAATACTTGGGTAATTTAAATCGCCTCCGCCGGAACATCTGTACCCTTGAGGTTCCCACTTAGGCATCGGTATAATCAAACCGCAAATCGACCCTATCAACCGTACTAGTAAAAGAAGCTGATGAAAATACACGAATATCAAGGCAAACAGCTATTCAGCCGTTTCGGTGTCAACGTGCTTGAGAATCGAGTGGCGACTTCGCCGGACCAAGCCAAACAGGCGTTCACTGATTTGGGAGGCCCCGTCGCGGTCGTCAAAGCCCAGATCCACGCCGGCGGCCGAGGCAAAGGGACATTTCTTGAAGACGATTCCCAGCACGGTGTCCAGCTGGTCAAATCCGCCGAAGAAGCCGAAAAGGCCGCTCAAGCAATGCTCGGAAATCACCTTGTCACGATCCAGACCGGGCCCGAGGGCAAGAAGGTGAACCAAGTCATCATCGAAGCCGGTTGTGATATTGATCGCGAACTTTACCTGGGAATTGTGCTAGACCGCGCCGTTCAAAAACCGGTTGTAATGTGCTCGCAAGAAGGCGGCGTCGAGATCGAGAAGGTGGCTCACGAGACACCTGAGAAGATTTTCAAAGAGCACTTCGACCCGGCTCAAGGCATCGAAAGCTATCAGGTGCGGACCCTTTGTAAGAAGCTCGGCATCACCGGAAAATCCGTGTTCGCCGCGGATAAGTTCATGAAGGCGCTCTGTCGTTTGTACGTTGACACTGATTGCAGCCTGATGGAGATCAACCCGCTGGTTGTGACGAAATCCGGCGAATTGGTGGCATTGGATTCAAAGATCAATTTTGATTCCAACGCGCTCTACCGTCATAAAGACATTGTCGAGATGCGCGACCTTAGCGAAGAGGATGATTCCGAAGTCAAAGCCGCAGATGCGGGGCTGAGCTACGTGAATCTTGACGGTAATATCGGTTGCTTGGTCAACGGTGCGGGTTTGGCGATGAGCACCATGGACATCATTAAACTTCACGGCGGCGAACCGGCAAACTTTTTGGACGTTGGCGGCGGCGCTAATGCCCAGCAGGTCACCGAAGCCTTTCGCATCATTTTGTCCGACGACAACGTGAAAGCGGTTCTGGTCAATATTTTCGGCGGCATCATGAAATGTTCGACGATCGCCGAAGCGGTTGTAACCGCGGCGAAGTCCGTCGGGTTTAAGGTGCCGTTGGTGGTTCGATTAGAGGGCACCGAAGTGGAACAGGGACGCAAGATTCTTGAAGAATCCGACGTCGAACTGATCACCGCGACGGACCTCGATGACGCGGCCGAAAAAGTTGTCGCGACGTTAAAAGCTTAATGCGAAAACGGCTTTCGCGGCCGTCGATCAGCACCAACAAACAAATCAACAAAACAAAATATCGGAACTATCAATGAGCATCCTCATCAACAAGGATACGAAAGTCATCTGCCAAGGCATTACCGGCAGTGTGGGCGAATTTCACACCAAGGGTTGTCTGGAATATGGCACGAAAATGGTCGGTGGCGTAACGCCCGGCAAGGGCGGCCAATCAGCGGCGGGGCTACCCGTTTTTGACACTGTCGAAGAGGCGGTGCAGCAGACCGGCGCCGACGCGACGATGATCTTTGTGCCGCCACCGTTTGCCGCGGACGCGATTCTCGAAGCGATTGCCGCAAAGATCCCCGTCATCTGTGCGATCACCGAAGGCATTCCTGTTTTGGACATGGTGCGTGTTTACCAAGCTTCCAAAGAGGCGGGCGTTGTGCTGGTGGGACCCAACTGTCCTGGCGTGATCACCGCCGAAGAATGCAAGATCGGCATCATGCCCGGCTACATTCACCAAAAAGGCAAGGTCGGCATCATGAGCCGGTCGGGTACGCTGACCTATGAGGCGGTTTGGCAAACCTCCACGCTCGGATTGGGCCAAACAACATGCGTCGGGCTCGGCGGAGACCCGATCGTTGGAACGTCATTCATTGATGTTTTGCAAATGTTCCAGGACGATGACGAAACCGAAGCCATCATGATGATCGGAGAAATCGGTGGCTCCGCTGAAGAGGAAGCGGCCGCCTACGTGAAGGAGAACATTACCAAACCTGTTGCCGGTTTCATCGCCGGTAAAACGGCACCTCCCGGAAAACGGATGGGCCATGCGGGTGCGATCATCAGCGGCGGTAAAGGGACCGCCGACGAAAAGATGGCGGCGATGAAAGACGCCGGCATCGAAGTCGCTCAAAGCCCCGGCGATCTCGGTGGAGCGATGAAGCGCGCAATCGACAACGCGTAGGTTGGCGACACTCTGAGATCGCTTTTAGCGTTTTCACCGCGTCATTAATCCGGGAACACTAATCTGCGCTAATCTGACACGAATAGTCTTGATGTCGGTAGATTAGTGATTAATTAGTAAAGATTAGTGTTCCTTCCTTCTTTGCACGAATGTGTTTGGTCCCTACAGATCGTTGATGAACACGGAGTTTCCGTCGCGGCGATCGGTCAGATCCCAAAGCGTCTCAAGACTAACTTCGTACGGCAGTGAATGCGTCGATCCGTCGGCGAAGGTGACGTTGATCAGCGTCGGGTGGGCTGATCCTATTCCTTGTTGAAGTCGAGTCGTGCCGTCGTCTTTGCGGTGGGAAGCCTTGTCGTTATCGGCGATCGGTGTGCCGACGGCGCGGTAGGTGTTGAAGTTTCCCGCGCCCAGTTGACCAAAGGATTCGCCGACCAGGTTCGACCAATTATCGGTTGAGCCAGAGTAGTCACCGATGTAGGCCGATTTTTCGGCGTAGGCGATGGTGTTGGACGAACCGTCGGGGATTCCGCCGAAGCCGACCTTGGGATACTTCCTCCTGAATGTCCCATCCGAATTGACGGCAAACCCTTTGTTGATCACACCGATCCAAAACGAAGACTGTTCGCCCGGAGTGTCTTCGCCGCTTTGGCTTGGCGTGACGGGAATGTAACTGGCTTTGGTCACCGGCAGCGGCCCGACGGACTTGGCCAATGTATTTGGCGTTGGCCCTGTCATGCTGGCGTAATCGCAAGAGTAGACTTGCAGTTCGCCTCCGCCGTCGCCAGGATTAGGGCCCAGCCATGTGCGCGTGCTGCGGGAGGCGCAGCTGAGCAGCGGGAAATTGTAAGTCATGATCCCGTTGGTGGAGGCATCGCCAAAGTAGCCGATCGCGCGCCGATTTTGAAACGCTGCGTCCTGTTCCATGTACGGCAGCAGTTGATAGACCCAGCTACCTGCTTGAACGCCCGGGTAAAATGTGCCGAAGGGATCGAGTTCATTCGTTTGGAAGTGTCCGCCGGTGTTGGGGAATGACATGCGGCCTGATTCGTAGTTCAAGGATGCGAGGCAGAGCTGTCTCATGTTGTTTAAGCACTGCGTCCGCCGCGCCGCCTCGCGCACCTGTTGCACCGCCGGCAACAGCATGCCGATGAGGATGCCAATAATGGCAATGACCACCAAAAGTTCGACCAGGGTAAATGCCAGTCTATGTTTTGAATCGTTCATGGTCGCAGTTTCCGTTTGGTAAAATCCCAGATCCTCAAATTGTAGTGCCTTCATTGGCTGAAGTGAGCATATTTTTGGTCCGCGGGTAAAACCAAGGTTAGAGAGATATTAAAGCTCGGTTCAGAAGGGCCTTATCCTCCAGTGCCAGTTATCGCATGTTAGTTGAGATTCTTGCCCAGTCCCATTTTTGCGCGCGTCATAAATGAACGAAGCCCGCCGGACCTTTGCTGAGGTCCGGCGGGCTTTCAAAATTTAGCGGGAAGATTCAGCAGGCCGTGGGGAAGACGATATCGAAACCGAATGGTGATTCGGTCTGCGGGCCCCGCGACGCGTTTTGTAGGAAACTGCTCTTATTCTTCGATGACAGGTTCGGGTTCTTCTAAGCTGCCAGGTTTTTGAGGCTTGTTTTTGCCTGAGAGCCACGCCTCATATTCGTCATCGTCGCATTCAATTTGCGTTCCTAGAGCGACTAAACGTTTACCTTCGACCCCCGTCTTTTCGAAGGCAATCGCGTGATCGGCGACACCCTTAAGTCCATAACGGATCACGAACGGTTCGTTGTCTCTGTCATTGATAAAAAGTTTGTCAATGTTTTCTCGATCAATGCCCATCCGATCCAGCTTAAGCTGCACGCCACGGTCGTCGGACGTGAGATAGGCTCGGAATTCCTTTTCGTTTTTGGGGCCTCTGAATCCGTGGTCCTCCATGTACAACGTGTAGGCATTGCGAATTCGGTCGATACCGGTCTTGTTGAGTGCGCTAAGATCAGTAGCCACCTGACTTTTTCCGCACCCGGCCATAACAAAAACCAGCAGCCCCAAGGCGATGTAGTTTAAAACGTTTTTCATCAATCTTCACATAAATGGTTTTGAATTTGAGGCTGGCAATGGTCCACAGCCACAACGAAATGTTTTGTGGCGGTGGCCACAAGATTGGAGATGTGAAAAAAGGGCCATCGCGACGTGCGACGGCCCTGATTTTCTATTTAAGCCAGCCTGTGAAATCAATCGTTGGCCGACTCGATTGTGTTCGATTAGAAACTTTCGTGGTCGACAACCTGACCGTCGTTTCTGCTGATGAGGTTATACATCTCAGTGCTACTGAGATTTATGTCCACAGAGTGGACCGAACCATCACCAAAGACAGCGTTGACGCTGCCAGGATGCGGGCTGCCTAAGGCTTGCTCGTTAAGCGGGCCGCCATTGTTGGGGTCAGGATTCCCGGCGTGAGTTCGATTGCCACCCAAATCGTCTGCGTCAGAGCGGAACGGTTGGTGAAAGCGACTGACGCCATGAAAAGAACCAGTGTAGGCTCCGCCGTTTTCGCCAATGACTTTCCACGGAGTTTCGAAGCTGCCAGCATACGACCTGGTGTAAGCTGACTTTTCACCGTAAAGTAATGTGTTCGATGAACCGTCCGCGATCGAGCCAAAAGTCACTTTACTCCATTTTGAGAAACCCGTGCTCATATCATTCACATTGGTGCTGGTACCGACTCCCGAAGGAATGATCGTGCCAACATAAAGTTCCTGATTTTTGAACTTGCTGCCGTCCACTGCTGCGAGGGCTTTACCCGTTTCAGACTCGTATGCGCCGGGGTATGGCGTTGCACAGGCGTAGTCGGCGCAATACCAAATGTTATTACCAAGAGTCCATGTTCGTTCCCCACGCGAGGGGCACACCACGAAAGGAACGGATTGCTCGGAAAGGAAACTACTTCCGTCAGGAAGCGGCTGTTTAGTGAAGCCAATCGTCTTTCGAAGGGCCACTAAATTGTTCTGCTCCATGTATGGGAAAATTTGAAAAATCCACGAGGCACATTCCTCAGAAAATCCGGGGGTAGCTTGCGGTCCAAACTGCACTGCGTTGTGCCAGCTCATGCCCGCGTTCATGTGCTGAACGCCGGACGTTGGGAATTCCATGCGAGAAGATACGAAGTTGTGGGTCGCAATCCCGTGTTGCTTCATGTTGTTGAGACATTGCGTTCGTCGTGCGGCTTCACGTACCTGCTGAACCGCCGGCAAGAGCATCCCAATCAAGATCCCGATGATCGCAATCACGACCAGCAGTTCTACCAGCGTGAAGCCGGATTTTTTGTTGAAGTTTTTCATGAATAAATACCCGCAATAGATTTATGAGACAAACTATTTCAAAAAGAAGACGACGGTCCAAGTTCGAATCGCCACTGAATAACGGTAAATAAATGGTTCTTCGGATGTTCTCAAGGAACGGCTTTACGCCAATAAGCCATTCAGGCCAAATTGTAAACAATCTGCGTTCGGATAACAACACATTTTTTTAGCTACCTTTTGACACGGTAACGGGGCTAATCCTTCAAGGTGGTGGAACCTTCCTTAATGCGTCGGCAAATCGCCCTAATGAAAGTCAGCAACCCTTAGCGGTAGAGAGATTTTCAGGGCTATTTGGGAATTGGGTGGACGGTCTGGCAAAGCGGCAAAAATGTCGCTCGATTTTCCCCAGCCAAAGCCAAAATCGGGGGGCAGCTCTCCCATGGATCTTGGGTTGAGCCAGTTTGCGGCCGCCGCCGATCATGGCGTGGCTGACCGATTTCTGAACACCGGCAGCCATGGCTTGTGCGCGCGTTGTCTTCCCCATGGGTAAAATGCATACTGTGAAAACTTCGAACGAAGTTTCGGCAGCAGTTCCAAGAAACAACGGGGAGCTATCCTATGACGTTAAAAGATCTTTCAACTGAGTTGAATGATGCGCTTTCTTCCACGGTTGCTGGGGACAGTCTACAAAAGTTTCGGCTCAGCGATCAGCAAATCGCGCACTTCCATCAATTTGGATACGTCTCTGGAATTCGCGTGGTGGACGAACAAACGGTCAGTGACCTGCGTGACCAATTGACAGAACTGTTCGATCCCAATCACCGGGGCAAGGAATTGTGGCACGAGTACCATTCCAATGAATCAGCGGACCCAGACAAGACGTTGTTCCATGCGCTGGGGGCTTGGCGAATCAAACCAGCGTTCCACGATTTGTTGTGGAATCTTGCTTGGCTGATCCCGGCCAGCCAATTGCTTGAGGGCAGCGTGCGTTTCTGGCACGATCAGCTGTTCTGCAAGCCGGCTCAGCACGGCGGCAACGTGGCATGGCATCAGGATTATTCTTACTGGACCCGCACCAAACCTCTGGCTCATTTGACGTGTTGGGTTGGGTTGGACAAAGTCGATCAGGAGAACGGTTGCCTGCACTATATCCCCGGTAGTCACAACTGGGATCTCTTGCCATCGACGGGGCTTGCGGGAGACATGGATGCGATCCGATCGGTGCTGGATGACGCCCAGTGGGAGCAATTTCAAAATCCAGTTCCGATCGAGTTGGAAGCCGGAGAGTGTACGTTTCATCATCCGCTGATGGTTCATGGATCTTTCGCCAACGAAAGTGATCGTCCGCGCCGAGGCACCGTCATCAATGTCGTGCGAGACGGAGTTGAGTCTTACACTGACGACCCGTTGTTGAATGGCGTTCCGGTGGTGCCCAAAGGGCAGCCGTTGGGCGGGCAGTTCTTTCCGCTGCTGTACGATGCGGAGTGAAACGTAATCGATAAACTATGAACCGCAGTCGGTCCAGCGTTTCGTGACGTCCTCGGCGGCGAAAGGGATCAAAATTCAATAATGCTTTTCCTCTTCTGATCGCGTTTTGCTATTTGATTCACCCTTAACGCGATTCGTTTTCGACCGGCGT
>CAYOZV010000107.1:0-6029 GCA_964408465.1 uncultured Pirellulaceae bacterium | reverse complement strand
TAGCCGAGACGGCGACTTTACTATCGATCGTAAAGCTGCTGTCCCCAGCTGCTTATGCCTATCCCTTGCCCGCTTTTCTGCCCTCAAATCCAAACATGCGATCAGGTTCCTTTCCCCTCTCGTGATCGCGTTTTGCTATTTGATTCACCCTTAACGCGATTCGTTTTCGACCGGCGTGTGTGCGATGTTTAATCGAAGCGCACTAAGTAGCCGAGACGGCGACTTTACTATCGATCGTAAAGCTGCTGTCCCCAGCTGCTTAAGCCGATCCCTTACCCGCTTTTCTTCCCTCAAATCAAAACATGCGATCGGGGTCTCTGTCACTTTTGTAAAAGTTATAGTGAAGGTAGCAATTCTTTGATACAATCAGTGGCTATGAAAGACGCTCCAACGGTAAAATCTGAAACCAACAACGTTCATGTCGCGCTCGCCGACCGCAGTTACGACATCGAGATCGCTTGCGGGAATTTGAGTTCTTTATCGGATTCACTCAGCGAACTAACCCAAGGCCGCAGCGTCGTCATCGTCACTGACTCCAACGTCGGGCCGCTGTACCTGGACCACGTCCGGCAGCAAATGTCTGCTTCCGCGATCAAAGTAGAAACGCTGAAAGTCGACGCTGGGGAGGCATCCAAATCGGTTTCCGTTTGCGACCGATTGTGGCAGCAACTGGATGACCTTGGCACCGACCGACACACAATCATCGTCGCGCTCGGCGGCGGCGTCGTGGGTGACCTCGCAGGGTTCATCGCCGCTTCTTACGCGCGTGGTTTGGACTTTGTTCAGATCCCCACCAGCCTGCTGGCTCAAGTGGATAGCAGCGTCGGGGGAAAGGTCGGCATCAACCTGCCAAAATCAAAAAACATGGTGGGCGCATTCTGGCAACCCAAACGCGTCATCATCGACCCCGAAGTTTTGGATACTTTGGACGACGCGAATTACATCGCGGGCATGGCCGAGGTGGTGAAGTATGGATTGATCATGGATGTGAGCCTGTTTGAATTCATCGAACAGAACGTCGCCGCAATCAAAAATCGCGACCATCAATTATTGGCGAAACTGATCGCTTGGTGCTGTCGCTGTAAAGCGCAAGTGGTCATCGAAGACGAACGCGAATCTTCGGGCCGTCGCGCCATTTTGAATTATGGCCATACTTACGGTCATGCGATCGAATCCGTTTTTGGTTATGGCGAATATCTCCACGGGCAAGCCATTTCGATCGGAATGGTTTGTGCGGCACGTTTGGCGCGACAATTGGGCATGGTCGACCAAGCATTTTGCGACCGACAACGTCAACTGTTTGAAGAGTTAGGGCTGCCGGTGCTGTGTCCCGAAAGCCCGCATGATGAACTGGTGGGTGCGATGCAGCGCGATAAAAAAGTTGTTAGCGGGAAATTGAAATTGATTCTTCCCAATGCCCTCGGCGATGTCGGGTTAGTACCGGCTCCCGCCGATTCAGAAATTTTCAAAAGCCTAATCAACGACTGAGTGATGTTGCCACCAAGCCGACCTCTGGCAGTGGATCTTGTGAAAGATCTTGCCGAGCGTTGACACGGGAATTCAATTAGGACCTTGAGGTGCCGCCGTGACAGACCAGCCCGCCGCCACTGCTGAATCGCCCTCCCGTCAAAAGTCAATCGAAGCCGCGCTCAAACTTCAGTTGGTCCAAGGAATCGGGCCACGTGTTTTTGGTGAACTGATCCAGCGCTTTGACTCTGCCCAAAACGTGCTCGCGGCGACGCCGCAGCAATTGCGTGAAGTGCCCGGTGTTGGCACAAAGTTGATGCAGAACATCGTCAATGCTGACACGCAGGTAGACGTTGCGACTTTGTTGGAGGTTTGTAGAAACAAAGGAATTTCCATTTTGGATCGTGGCAGTGCGTCGTACCCGAAAATGTTGGCTGAGATCTACGACCCTCCCAACATTTTATTTCACCAAGGAACGATTGAACCGGTCGATCAATTAGCGATCGCAATCGTTGGTACGCGTCATTCTTCCAATTACGGCGACACGGTCGCGCGGCGGTTGGCCCATGGTTTGAGCATGGCCGGTTTTACAATCGTTTCGGGGTTGGCACGCGGCATTGATGCTCAAGCCCATAAAGCGGCACTGGCGGCCCACGGACGCACGATTGCCGTACTCGGCGGCGGGCTGTTGAAGATGTATCCGCCCGAGCATCAAAAGTTGGCGGATGAGATTGTTGAAAACGGAGCCGTAATCAGCGAGGCACTTCCGCAGCAGTCACCCCAGTCAGGTTGCTTTCCGCGTCGCAATCGAATCGTGACCGGATTATCGTTGGGGGTGATCGTCATCGAGGCCGGTGACCGTAGCGGGGCGGCGATATCGGCGCGGTTGGCGATGGAACAGGGGCGCGAGGTGTTCGCGGTGCCCGGACGTATCGATAGTCAGAATTCTCGTGGTTGTCACCAATTGATTCGCGACGGCGCGACATTGGTTCGATCGGTCGATGACGTTTTGGAACAACTTGGGCCATTGGTAACCCCCGTCGCGCGCAAGACCGATTCGGGAAAGGTCGGTCAAACCATCAAGCATCCTGCTGAATTAAAACTGAGCGATCAAGAAAGCGCGATACTGCAAGCGATTCGCAGCGAGCCGACGGGGTTTGATGACATCATGCAGCAAACCGGTCTGCCCGCATCGCGACTATTGTCGACGATCAGCGTGCTGGAGGTTCGGCGATTGATCCGGCGGCTCTCCAGCACATCCTTTGTTCGGATTTAGCATTGGGCATTCACCGTTGAACGTAGTGGATCTTGTTAAAGATCCCGCACCGGCATTAACCGAAACGTCACCGGAAAACGCAAATGCGGCAAGGCGGTTTAACAACGCTTCACGACGCCGGTGCTATGACGGGACACGGCTTTACGATCTACAGAAATGCGACAATAATTTGGCTAACTGACGTACGTCCAACTATTAGCTCTGATCATGTCACACGCTGCCACGCCTGAAATTTTATTACTTGCTGAACAACGCATTGCTTTGAAGGACCTCAAAGGAATATCGAAAACGGCATCCACTCCCAAAAAGGGCGTTCCGCTCAGCCAGAAATATCTCAATGACCTGGCGTTTGAGCACTTAGACGAAAACCTGCAATCAACGTTTGGCAAGCTTAGATCGAATTTTAGTTTTAAGCGTAAAGAGCTAACGGCCGACGGACCGGTCGATGGAATTGGCGTGATTACGACGCCGGCATTTATCTACGAAGTCACCGTGATACCCATCGAGGACGATAATCGACACCTGCTGGTTCGGCGTTGCATTCGGCAGATCAACGAAGCGGACGCGATCACGGGCGCGGAATTTGCTGCGGTGTTTGACACGGATTTTAATCAGCTTCAGGTCGCATCGGAGGCGGATCTTGATTTGGAGGACATCATCGACCGCGTCGAAGATGCCGAAAGTTCCGAAGTCGAAATTGATTACGACAAAGATGTGACTTGGTGCAAGATCGGTGTCGTGGGCACGCGCACGACGATCACGATTGAGCCCAACGAAATTTTGGTCACGGGCCCGGCAGACGTGTCGCCCGAAGAATTGATCGACTCATTTTTTGAGCTGCAGAACACGTTCATGGATTCGTTGAATTTGTCCGAACCCTTGTTGAAGCAACAGTAAGGGCTGGCAGGGAACCGAAGCGGAGCTTTGCAATCGTGAGCGGCAAGCCGCCGGTTTGTTCGCCAAGCATTTCCTCTACATTTTCTCCTGCCAATGGCACTCGTGGCTAGCGGTAGCGCTTCTTAAAGCGAAAACGTTTGGCTAATTGTTAGCCGAAGGGCGCAAGCCCTCGGGTTTCGCTGCGTTACCGAACGGCTGGCGGCCAATGGCACACACTTTAACGACTCTTGCACCTCAATCTGACTTCGAAGCGGCTTGCTTCGGGCAGGTTGGGCTCTTAGCCGAAACTGAAGGGCGATTCGGCTAAGAGCCAAATCTACGGTTCGTGTTCGATGCGTCATCTATCTAAAGTGAGTGCCATTGGGCTTGGGCCCTGCCGCTTCATTTAAGCAACGCTACCTAGCGCCTCGCGGCACAGAAGTTCTAGCTTCAATGTTGTTTATTGCGGCGGTCTTGGGCGGCTTCGATCAGCGCCGCGATTCGTTTGCCAACTTCGGCGGCCAGTTCTTCGTCGGACCAATTTTGATAGGTTTCGAAGCTGATCACCTCTCCAATTTCGACATGCACGTTGCCAAACCCAGGGCCTTTTCCCGGCGGCCAGGCGGCTCGGCTGCCGCTGATTCCGGCGGTGAGTATTGGACACCGCGTGCGTCTCGCCAACGTGCAGAACCCCTGTTTGATAGGTTGCAGTTGACCATCGGGGGATCGTGATCCCTCGGGGAAGATAAGAATAGATTCGCCTCGCTTCAAACGCTTCAGCGTCTCCTTGATGCCTGCAATTCCTGAAGCGCGATCCAACGGAATCGAGTCATTCCAAGTCAAAAACCAGCGCAGCGGTCCGAATTTAAACAGCGCATTTTTTGCCAGATAGTTGATGGGAAACGGGCAGACCACTCCCATCAGCATCGGGTCAAGGTTGCTCTGATGATTTGCACACACCAGTAGCGGGCCGCCCGAAGGTGGGACCTCTGGAAAATTTTCCAGCCGATGAACGCGTACGTTGACGCCGATAATCATCGAAAATCGAAAAAACCAGCGCACAAGACTTTGGGCGACTGCGATTGGCAAAGGGCGGCGTGAGGCTTTCGAATTCATCGCCCAATGGTAACCTCGATTGCACAAAAACCCAACATTTGCCGCTCCATTTTTTTATGCGGTCCGGCGTGAACGAATAATGTTTCCAGCGGTCGTTCCCATCGCAGGCCCGTTTGGACATACTATTTGAGTGACGCACAATGCGTGAAGCACAAGCCAATAATCTGAACATCGCGATCTGTTTCACTTTCCAATAATCCTAAAAATCCTACGACGATAAATTGAAAATCGACCAAACCATCATCGAAGATACGTTTGCCGAAGGCTTCGGGATGCGCTACACAAGACTGATCGTCACCGCCGCGACCAAGCGCTGGCTGGACGCGGGGGTGCGCGAATTCTCGGGCAACGGCAGCTCCGTGATTCAATGCGACGCCGAAGTCGGGTTGGAGAGATATCTCTTGCCAGAGCAAACCTTTGATGGCCGTATTGGGGCCTCGGTACTGGCGTTTGGATTTTCGTCGGACGGGCTGGCAAAGGCGGTCGCGAATCGTGCTGGACAGTGCCTGATGACCTGTGCCACCTCGGCGGTGTTCGATGGTTATACAGAAGAAGACTATGCCAAAGCTGGTGCCGCTGGCGGAAACGATGAATCTACCGAAGCAGGATCTACCGAAAATGAAACCACACCAATCCCACCAGCGCCGCAGAAGCGTATCCCACTTGGCGATCACATTCGCTTTTTTGGTGACGGGTACCAAACAAGCAAATTGCTGCGTGGACGTCGGTTCTGGCGAGTGCCGGTGATGGATGGTGAATTCTTCTGCGAAGACAGCTTAGGAATTGGCAAGGGCGTGGCTGGCGGGAATTTTTTAATCCAGTCCGTCGACCAAATGACGGGGCTAACGGCGGCCGAAAAAGCCGTCGATGCGATCGCGGAACTGCCTGGTGTGATCACGCCCTTTCCCGGCGGAGTGGTCCGCAGTGGCAGCAAAGTTGGTTCCAAATATAAATCTATGATCGCCAGCACATCGCATCAGTTCTGCCCGACGCTGAGAGGTCGTGTCGATTCATTGGTGCACCCTGATGCTCAATGCGTCTATGAAATTGTGATCGACGGCATCGACTTCGAACATGTTGCCCAAGCCGTGCGCGTCGGCGTGCACGCCGCCGTTGGCGATGGAATCGTTTCGATCAGCGCGGGCAATTACGGGGGGAAGTTGGGGAAGCACCACTTTCATCTGCATCAAGTGCTAGGGAGCGATCGCTAAAATGTTTAACCGCAATACCGTTCAATAAACTGATTTGCTTGGCTCAAAGCGATGAAGTCAGTTTAACGATTAGCCGGCAGGCG
>CAYOZV010000106.1:0-16497 GCA_964408465.1 uncultured Pirellulaceae bacterium | reverse complement strand
CGAGCCTGCTTGATTCCGTACTTCATATTCGCCAACCCCAACGTCCGGTGGGCATCTGTGTTGATGACGATCGGAATACCCATTTCCCGCGCCGCCATCAAATACACATCGTTGAGATCAAGCCGCACCGGGTTCGCGTTCAACTCCACCAAAGTCTTATTCTCCTTCGCCGTCGCAAAAACCGCTTCTAAATCAACGTCGTAGGGTTCGCGTTTATTCAGCAATCGCCCTGTCGGATGAGCCACCATAGAAATGTTCGGATTCTCGATCGCTCCGATGATGCGGTCAGTAATCTGAGCCCGCGGCTGGTTCTGCCCGTAATGAACGCTGGCGATCACCCAATCCGCCTGGGCCAAAACATCATCCTCGATGTCCATGCCACCGGCCTCCAAGATATCGCATTCGACACCTTTTAGGATCACAAAATCATCGGTCGCCGCTTCGTTAATCGCATCAATCTCAGCCCACTGCTTGAGCAACCGTTTTTCATCCAGCCCATTGGCCATCGCAACGCGTTTTGAGTGGTCGGTAATCGCGATGTACTTCAACCCAATCGCGCGAGCCGCTTCGGCCATCCCTTGAATCGAATTTTTACCATCGGATTCTGTGGTGTGCATGTGCAGGTCACCTTTGATATCCTTCAGCGTTATCAGTTCAGGAAGTTGCTCCGCTTGTGCCCAATCGAATTCCTTCCGCGCCTCGCGCAACTCCGGTTCGAAGCACGGCAGTCCCAACGCTTGATAAACGTCCGCTTCATTCTTTCCCGCGACAAGCGTTTGGTCATCGCCGTCGATTTGATAGACGCCCCATTCGTTTATCTTTAACCCCTTCGTCTTGGCCAAGCCTCTGACTTTCACATTATGGTCTTTAGAGCCCGTGAAGTATTGCAACGCCGCGCCAAAGGATTCGTCCGGCACCACCCTCAAGTCGACTTGGAATTCATCCTCCAACCGCACCGACATTTTGGTTTCGCCCCGCACAATCGTGGAAGTGATGTCCTCAAAATGGCCAAAATGATCCATGACCGTTTCGGCATCAAGCGACGTCGCCAGAATATCGAGGTCACCGACCGTTTCTTTACCGCGACGGTAGCTACCGGCAAACTCCATTCGATCAATCGCCGCACATTGACTCATGTATTCGCGCAGGCGTGCAACGATCTTATCGGCGGACGCCCACAGAATGCGTTGGTTCGCTGCCACAGCAATCGCGATGCCGGCCAAAATCGACTGTTCTGTTTTGGCTCCAAAACCCGACAGCTCGCGGACAACGCCCTCTTCGCACGCAGCCTTGAGCTGATCCAGATCTTGGATCTGCAATTCGTTGAACAGCGCGGCCGCTTTCTTGGGCCCAAGTTTTGGCACGTTCAATAGATCCAACACCGTTCGAGGCACCGTCTCGAAAAGTTCTTCGGTCTGTTGCAGCTTGCCCGTTTCGCAAAGCTCAATACATTTTTCAGCGACGCCCTTGCCGATGCCGTCCAGCTTCGTCAGGTCATCTCCCTTGGCGACCATCGTTTGGATCGATACGGTCAGGTCTTTGATCTGCCGCGCTCCGTTGCGATAGGCCCGCAGGCGAAACGCGTTGGCTCCAGTGAACTCCAACAAGTCCGCCAATTGAGTAAGATTCTTCGCTATTTTTTCGTTGTCCATGGGTACGATGATAGCCAAAGCGTTTTCCCGACGAAACTCCCCCGACTAAATGAACCCATATGCCGCCGTTGTCGTCCCATCTTTTTCGCCTGACGATGTTCCTCGGTTCGTTTCTGCTGTTTTTGATTCAGCCGATGATTGCGAAAATGATTCTGCCATGGTTCGGTGGATCGGCAGCCGTTTGGACCGCTTGCATGATGTTCTTCCAAGTCATGCTCGTGCTGGGCTATGCGTATGCTCATGTCTTGGGGCGCTATCTCTCACGCAAATCGGCCTTCGTCGCGCACGCGACGGTGCTGGCCGGAGCCTGCTTCTTTCTGCCGATCGTCCCTGACGCGGCGCTACGCCCCGAAAGCGGTGACGGGCTCAACTTATCCGTCGCGCTAACGTTACTGCTGACGGTCGGTCTGCCCTACTGTGCCCTGTCTGCCAACAGCACGCTGATTCAGCTTTGGCATCAGGCCCTTACGACCGCCGGTGAGAAAATACCAAATGCCGGTGGCGGCACGTATCGACTTTACGCGGTCTCCAACCTCGGGTCGATGCTTGCCCTGTTGCTTTATCCATTCTTGATCGAACCCTTCGCCACGCTGACCGAACAAGCATGGATCTGGTCAGCAGGGTTTCTAATCTACGCGCTGTTATGCCTATCAGTGGCCTGGCCAACGACCAAATTATCCGCGATCAAGAAGGAATACTTCTCCACAAACTCACCAAGAATCCGCTGGTTCGATAGCGTTCTCTGGTTCCTCTTGGCCTGCGTATCTTCGGTGATCCTCTTGGCGACAACGAATTTAATGTGTCAAGAAATCGCGTCGGTTCCTTTTCTATGGATCCTGCCTTTGGCAGCCTATTTGCTATCGTTCATCATCTGTTTTGAACAACCGCGACTTTATCAGCGCGCTTTCTTCGTTCCGCTATTGTGTGCCAGCATCGTTTTGGGAATCGGCGTCGTCCAAGCCCACATCTACGTTTCGATTCTTCTTCAGGTCTCTGTGATGACCGCCGTTTGCTTCTTCGTCAGCATGGTCAGCCACGGCGAACTTGAACGGATCAAGCCACCTCCGTCAAAACTCACATCGTTCTATCTCACGATTGCCATTGGAGGCGCGACCGGTGGGATTTTCACCGCGACCATCGCACCGATGATCTTTGACCACTTCCTTGAATTCCAATACGCGATCTTGGGATGCTTAAGTCTCACGACACTTCAGATCTATCGAACCACGCAGCGCTCCGTCCAGTATCTAACGATCTTTGGCTGCGGGTTTACCGCGGCGGTGACAATGGCCAGCCTGATGCTCCAAACAAGTCCGACGCTTGAAAAAAACACACTGATCACTCGCCAAAGAAACGAATACGGGATCGTCCAAGTAACCCAAGACAACACCTATCGTCGGTTTGTCAGTGGCAACGTTGATCACGGCGGCCAAAACCTGTCCCCTGAAACGGCCTTCGAACCTTCGGGCTATTACACGCAAAACAGCGGCGTCGCAATCGCGTTCCAAACGGTACGCGCGTTCAAGCAAGCGCAAAACGAAAACCAGCCTCAACGCCAAGATCAAAGCAAACCACCCGCCGTCAACGTTTGTGTTGTCGGCATGGGAATCGGAGCCATGCTCGCGTGGTGCGAAGCGGAGGATCGTTTTTCCTTCTATGAACTCAACCCCGCCGTTGAAGAAATCGCGAAAAAACATTTCTCCTTTCTTCAAAAATACGAATCGCAATCGGACGTCTTCATCGGCGATGGGCGTATCCTGCTGGAGCGACAACTCGAGCAATCCGGCGGCGCAAAATCCGGCGGTAAACAATTCGACCTTCTCATGGTCGACGCCTTTTCCAGCGACGCCATTCCTCAACACTTGATCACCACCCAATGCGTGGACCTTTATTTGGAACATTTGGCTCCCGATGGCCTCTTGGTGTTTCACATTACTAACCGGTTTGTTGATTTGCGCCCGGTTATCGCGACGCTGGCCGCCGAAAGAGGATTGTTCAGCTTCGTCCGCGAAAACAAAAACGGACCAGATGACCGAGGAACATTGTGGGTCTGCCTGACCCGTAACGAGGCCCTGCTGGCGGCGCCGTGGATGAAACCGTTAGAATCACCGTGGCCCCGTGACATGCCAACGATTCGGTGGACTGATGATTTCGCACCGCTGGCGCCGGTCACCTCATGGAACACCAAGATCGACATCGAAGCGCTCCAAGATTCGCAATCGAAAACACCGCCCAAGGACAATCCCCCCGACGCGTCGCCCCATGACTGAACCCAAGAACAAAAACAACGTCGGCCAACACCAGGTTTCGATCCAGCGTTACTCCCGTCACACGGCGGAGAATAAAATCGCGTCCCAAACCATCGACGATGTCGTGGCGGTCGAAAGCCCATTGGAAATTCGCGTCGTCTTCAGCGACGGCCAAGCCCGGAAGGATCGCAGCCTTTCGATCACGATGCGCACTCCGGGCAACGACAACGCGCTCGCGACCGGTTTTTTGCTTTCCGAAGGCATCATCGAGAACATAAAACAAATCAGCAGCTTTGAAGCCTGTGGACCGATCGCTGAGGGTGAAACGGTCAGCAATCAATTGCGAGTCAACCTGGCCGAAGGCTTTCGCGTCGATATGAGCCGCCTGCAACGTCATTTTTACACGACTTCCAGCTGCGGCGTTTGCGGCAAAGCTTCTTTGGACGCTGTCCAAGCCCAAAACGTCCATCCGATTACCGACGACGAAGTTACGTTGGATCCGAAAACGATTCTTGGCATGCCCGATCAACTGCGCGATGAACAATCCATTTTCGCAACCACCGGCGGGCTCCACGCGGCTGGGCTGCTCGCGCCAACGGGCCGACTGCAAAAGATTGCCGAAGACGTCGGCCGGCACAACGCTGTTGATAAACTGATCGGACGATTTTTGATCGACCAACAACAGGCACAGTTGAAGCTGGGCGTGTTGACCGTCAGCGGTCGGGCGAGCTTCGAACTGGTACAAAAGGCAGCGGTGGCCGGCATCCCCGTCATGATTGCCGTCGGCGCGCCGTCGAGTCTCGCGATTGAGTTAGCGGAGCGGTTTGGAATTACGTTGATCGGTTTTAATTCAGGCCGAAAATTTAACGTTTACGCGCATCAACAACGCATCGTTGACCGTTAACGACTCTACCCCGCGAAACGATGGCTCATAAAAAACAAAACCTGCCCAAGAAGATCTGCGTCGCTTGCCAACGCGAATTTTCGTGGCGCAAAAAATGGGCCCGTGATTGGGAACGGGTAAAATACTGCAGCCAACGCTGCAGGCAGAAAAAAGAAACTGAGCAAGAATCCAATTCCGGAAACCGAAGTTGAAACTGTTCAGGGGGCGATTTGTCGACTCTTCTCCGAAACGCCTGATACGGCCGAACGTTTTTCTTAAATGCCCAGACTACAGGAAGTCGCGAGGCGGGAATTCGAAAGCTTCGTTGAGCTTTTCGGTTTCGTTGACCGAGCTGATCAAAACCTTGTCCGCAAAAACAGGACCAAATTCGCAGCACATCCAAACAAATGCCGCGTTGATGATCTGATGTAGTTCGGCAGTTCCGCCGACAATGGCAGATGGTTCGTTTTTCGATTTGACCCAAGCAACCAGCCTTTTACCGCAATCCGGAGACAGGCTCATTTGCAGAGCTGCGTCCAAAAGATGTTTGCGATAGGACGCTTCCACTTCGGCGCCACGTTTGGCGACCGCAGACGTGATGTGCCCCAAAAGCGTATTGAAAACCAACGCGCGACCCTCGACCTTGACGCTGCTCGGAACGGCTTCCTTTGGCTTGGGAGCCTCGCCTTCAACAGCGCGCCCCTCAGCCGGGTCGGGGCCGATCTGTTCAGCAGGTTTATTGCGAACCATCATAATGCGCCCCAACAAATTCCCGCTCTCAAACGCTGGATGATCAAAGCTCTCGCGGAGTCGCTTGATCAGTTGAGCGTATTTGATCTCAGGGTTGTCGCCAAACTCATTATCCAGCAAATCAATGGCGCTTTGAATAACACTTGCGGGCGTGTTTTCGCCAAGTGACCTGGCTAGGATTCTACGCCTTAACGATTTCTCTGTATTGCTTACGGTCATAACGTCTTGTGAGCAGCCTGCGGTTGCATCGGTGGGGTATTTATTTTGAAAAGTGAATCGACTCTGTTTTACCTGTCAGTCGGCGAACCCAATTGGCAGGCCGACTTTTAATTTCCCATGGGTGTTACCCGTGGAATACTATCACCAGAATTAGCCGTGAAGCTTGGCTTGGAATTCTGGGTAACCAACTTCATGGTGCTCGCTGAAATCCAGCCCACGTTGTTCGTCCGATGTGCTAACGCGTAGGTCAATCACAACCGAGACAACTTGAAAGGCAACAAGCGCCATCGAGAACGCCCAGGCAAAACATACTCCGATACCCAACAGTTGCACCGAAACGATTTCCCAGTTGTACAAGTTACCTTCTAGGAACATTCCAGCGGCCAAAGTCCCCCATGCACCGCAGACGCCGTGCACAGCAACCGCACCGACGGCATCGTCCCATTTTTGCGCCAGGCAGACGTGAGATGCAACAACACAAATCAGACCGGCACTTAGTCCAGTAACAATCGCGTAGCTGGGAGACATCGAAGCACAACCAGCGGTGATTGCGACCAATCCCGCCAAGCCACCATTAACGGTATCCGTCATGATCAATTTGCCGCCGGTCAAAACACGCGTCAGAACAAACCCGACAACACCCGCCGCACCACAAAGGTGAGTATTGAGCAGGATGCCTCCGATGCTTTCATCAGCAGACAATGTGCTTCCGCCGTTGAATCCGAACCAACCAAACCAAAGAATCATTCCACCGAACGCAACCAACGGCAGGTTGTGGCCACCGATCTCGCGCACTTCGCCGTCATCACCAAAACGACCCAATCGTGGGCCAAGCACAATCAGCCCCGCCAGAGCACACCAGCCACCTACGGAGTGGACGACGCTACTTCCCGCGAAGTCGATGAAGCCCTTGGATGCCAACCAGCCGCCATCGTTCCAAACCCAACATCCGAACACGGGGTAGATGAATCCAGTGATGATCATCGCGACAAAAACGTAGGCACCAAAGCGAATACGTTCAGCTAGAGCACCCGACACGATCGTCGCCGCCGTCGCGGCAAACATCATTTGATAAACCAAGACCATATAATCCCACGGTTCTCCTTCGACCATGAAGGTGTCGGTACCGAAAAGACCCGTTTCACCGTTGATGGTTCCGAACATCAGCCCGTAACCGACACCCCAGAAAATAAGCGCACCGAAACACATGTCTGTGTAGTTCTTCATGATCACGTTGATGGCGTTCTTGCTTCGAACCATGCCGCTTTCAAGCATCGCGAAACCGGCCTGCATGAAGAACACAAGCGCCGCAGCGACCGCGACCCACAAAAAGTTCATGTTGTTTTGCAGCGTTTCTGCAACCATTTCAATGTTGTTGGGTTCCATCAGACTCTCTCGGAATACGTGTTCTTGGGAAAAGTTTTAGTTGGGGGGGCGAGAACCTGAGCCTAAAGAATTTCGGCCTAGAGAATCCACCAGCCAACTATTGGTTGTAGTTTGCCTGATGCAAACATTTTGGTAACTTTTCCCGATTACCTCACCCGTGACGGCTGAATAAACCGCACATCGGGAATTGCAAGCTTTTACATCACCTCCATGCGCTCGTGCCGCATACCCTCACCATCTCGTTGGCGGCCATTGAACGGAGCCAATCCGGGTGCCCAAGGGAGAGTGGTCTCTGAGAGAGGAATCCGAACAACCACCAGGGTGCGTCCCAACAGCACAGCCGCTGATCCCCAATAGTAAAGCCGCCGTCCCCAGCTGCTCAGCCGCCCCCAATAGTAAAGCCGCCGTCCCCAGCTGCTCAGCCGATCCCAATAGTAAAGCCGCTGTCCCCAGCTGCTTAGCCGATCCCCAAACCGTCTTTCTACCAGTCAACCCCAGTGCTGAAAAAACAACAGGACCAACGCCCAGCACAACGCCGCCTAATTCAAATTTCTAAAGCCGTTACCATTTGAACCTGTCCCATCCGGCTGATCGCCACGATCAACCACTTCACCGTCAATGATGTTGGGGTCATCGGGACGGTTGCTGGAGGAATCCACCTGCGGTGTGTAGACCTGAAAATTGAAACTCCCTTTTAGACGCGCCGCGAAAAACTTCTTGTACTGAGTTCGGCACGCAGGAATCAAAAGACTGAATCCCAACACATCCGTCAGCAACCCCGGCGTCAACAGCAACCCCGCTGCGAACATGATCATCGCCCCATCGCCGATTAAATCCGCCGGCACCTGACGACGACTCAGCCGATCTTTGATCTGCCCCTTTACAAAAGTGCCCTGCTGCTTGGCCAACCATGCACCAATGACGCCCGTCAGCACCACCAGCCCAATCGTTGTCGGAATCCCGGTAAACTTCGAGATCCGCATCAACAGAAAAAGATCCAGCAACGGCACCACGATAAACAAAATGACTAAACGACCGAACAAATTTCCCTCAATAAAAAAGATCTATTACTTCGCCACACCCACTCTCCGCCGCGCCTTCCACAGCTCACGTTCAATTGAACTTCACAACCGGCGGCTTCACCTACTACCCGACTGCCATTCTACCCTACTGGCCCAGCCTAAGTTTCATGTCGATAAAACGATTCCCTCGTTGGACCGTAAGTTCGACAGCGTCATCACGGTCGGTACGCTGGAACTGCTTGAGCACATCTTTCACGCTGGCCGTCATCTGCCCGTTGACCTCGATGATTAAATCGTCCGGCCGAGCGCCCCCTTTGGCCGCCGCTGAGCCCAACACCACGCGGTCAATATACGGCGGCGTTTTTTGAACGATATCCGCAACCAGCGAAAAACCAAGCAACGTCGCACTGACCGGTTCTGTCGGGCGGTCGACGCTGTCGCTGCGGTTGCTGATTTCACCCGACCGGATGCGCTCAATCGCGTCGGTCAGTTTTTCCATCGGCAACGCAAAATTCAACCAAGCCCCCGTCTTACTATCCCGCAACTCTTTACCCACCATCGCCACCAATCGGCCTTGGCGATCGGTTAACGCACCACCGGCCGCCCCCGGATTATTGGTCATCGCATCTAATAAATAAGCCTCGTCCTGGTAAGGCGATTGGTAAGCCCCGCGCCGCGCCGAGAGTCTGATTTTGGCCGACACAAATCCTTGCTGGACACTGACCGGTTCGTCGCCGGTTGCCACGCCGTACAAATTACTGAACGCCAAAATGCGATCGCCAACATCGACGGTCGAAACGGCCTCCAAATTAAAGTGCGGCGTGTCACTGACGTCGATCTTCAAAACCGCGATGTCCAGCCGAGGGTCGAAGCCGATCAGTTGGGCTTCTCGTTTGAGCCCATCATCCATCGTCAGAGTGACCACGTCGCTGTCCAGCACGTAGCTCCAAGCGGTCAGGACGTGGCCATCGCCAGAGATTAAAAAACCGCTCTGATAGGCCTCCAGTCCACGAAAACCACCGCTGCCGATAATCTTGACGGTCTTGGGTAAGGTCTGAGCAACGGTGCGATTCAAAACTGACGACCGCGTTTGCGCCACACACGGTGCTCCCTCAACCGCCAGCAACAAACCCAGACACAGAAAAAAACTTCGAATCATTTCCCTACCTCCTGACCACGTTTCTTCAGGAATTCGATACGCTCGATCACCAGCGTCCTCTCCGGCGAACCAAACCCAGCATCGAACTGAATCTGACGCGGCACTAATAAATCCCCATCGCGCTGATAATCTAAAAACAGGAGGCGACAGGGATCCGAATTTATCTCCGGGAACATCTCAGCGCTCTGCAACAACGATTTGCGGCGGTCAAAACGAAAATGAGTTTCCGTCACCCCGCGCGTCGCAATCAACACGTCAACATTCTCCTGAGTCGCGCTTTCGGTCGGCATCCGTGTTGGTAAACCACCAAAATAATAGACATCGCCAAAGCGCTCCGGCCCGTTGACCAACAGCGCCCGCCACAAATGCAACGCCACCAATAAACCACCCGATTCCGGTGGGACAAGTTGCTGCGAGAAATCCTCTTCGGGGTCCAATACGAACGAAGAATCACCGATCTTGATACCCGATTTCTGATCCCCCAAAAGCAACTGAAATGGTACTTCATCCGCCGCCGCGGCATCACGGACCTGACCCGAAATCCGCCAACGGCCCGGTTGCCGTCCCCACGATCCTCCAACCGCCGTAAACTGTTCCCAAATACGATCTCGGTTGAGAAGGTTGAAATAATAGTTGGTGAAACCAGATCGTTTGATGTACAGGTGATCAAAAGGATGCGGCTGCGTCGCGTCAGATGCTTCCCCTGCCCCGCCCTCTTTTTCCGTCTGGTCTTGGTCGCCTCGGTCTTCACCATTCTCATCGTCGCCTTGGGAATCCTCAGCATCCTCGGGCGCCGGCAGTGGCGGCACCCCCGGAATGGCCGGAGCCTCCAATGGTTTCCCCTCGATAATCGCAGCCAGCTGCCCCGTCGCATGCACGCCCGTCAACCGAACCACTATTTCGAAACGCTCACCTTCACGTTCGTAAACGATCTCCGGCGTGAATCCCTTGGGTAATATGCCAAGCACATTTTTGAATTGATTAACGGTCGTAATTTTGCGCCCCGCAAAGGAAACAATCACGTCGTCGTATCTTAATCCGCGGCGAAACGCGTCCGAGGTCGGCAACACATCGCTCACCCGCACCACCCCTTGATCGTCGGATTCTACCGTCGCCCCCAGCGTGGCGTGATCCACCAAGCGCCCGCTTTTGAGGTGGTCCAGGAAATACATGATCTGATTGATACTAATCGCGTAGCCAACGCCCACGTTAACGCGGCCTCGTTTTTCAAAACTGCCACGCCCATTGATGCCAATCAAATCGCCATCGGCATTGAACAGCGCTCCGCCTGAGTTCCCCGGATTGATCGCGGCGTCAGTCTGCAAGCAGTCAGCGTATTCCAACAGTGTTCCCGAGGGGTACTGATAACGGTTCTTACCCGAGATGATTCCCATCGACACCGACGGTTGGAAGTTGGTCGCCAAAAGGAAGGGGTTGCCGATCGCAAAGCACCAATCACCGACTCGAACTTGATCGCTATCAGCAATCGTTGCCGTTGGAAAATCGTTTCGTCCAAGTAACTTCACCACGGCCACATCACCGGTCGGATCAATCCCCACGATTACCGCGTCATACAGAACGCCGTCGGGCATGCTGCATTTCATGAACGCGCCGCATCCTTCGACGACGTGATAATTGGTCAGCGCGTAACCATCGGCCGAGATGACCACGCCGCTGCCCCCGCCCTGCCCTTTGGCTCCAAAAACGCCAACCGTTGCCTTGATCGCTTTTTGGATGGCCTTCACACGCCCGTCCATGGCCTGTTGTAATGCGGCGGCTGGCTGCAATGTGTTCTCTAAAGACCGGTCGATGGAAATCGCTTCGGAAGTCCCCTCATCCGCGGTCACAGCCGCGACGGATTCGTCGTCACCGCGCGTAGGCGAAACGAAAGCGCTAAAAACCATCGCACAAACCAGAATAATCGTCGTCCGCTCGATCGCCATAAATAGGTCCGCCTTCATTGACTTCAAACCGCCACCACGCCCCAAGCAAAGGATCACCATCGGAGCAAAATCGGTGAAATAAACTGCCTCACATCGCGGCACCTAAGCCGCACATCCTGTTTGGCTTAAGCACCGAGATGGGCATCCATGCACGGCAGTAATATAGCTTGAAATCAGTCGTCAAGACCAGTCTCCCCAAACCCAAACTTCACCTCACGGCAAGGTTATTTCGGAGCGCCATTGGGGCGCCTTTGCGGCGCAATCAGGGAGCACAAGGAGTTTCGCAGCGACCAAATCGAATTTACGAGGCGGCCAACAAGACCCGATGTTTCGCTGCGATCTTTTGCAACAAGACGGGCAACTGTGCGGAATCCAAGAAACGCGATCGCAGCAAACCGCCGAACCGTTCAGAGCGTATCTTGCTTCGAGTGACCACTGTTTGGCATTCGAAATCCAGTAAACTGACTTCGATGGGATTCACGTCGAAGATACTTAACGTCTCGCCCTCGATCGAATAATCGACTAAGAACTTCACCGTACGAAAAGCCGTAGAATCATCCCAGAGCAGTGTGACTTGCATAATAGAATCCTCAATATCAGAAAAGAATTTGCGAGGAGGGAAGGTCAAGCAGAAGATAAGGATGGGGTAGCTTAACCTTTGCCGAATTATGTAGAGCCCAATCGAATTGGCAATGAAATAATACAGGAAAGTAGCATTTTTTTGCGAAATAAAAATTAACCCCAACCATTTCACATCTCCCCACATCTCGCCGACGGAATGTTGAATGAATCAGCCGCCACGCATTAACGTCCGATTCTTGTACGGAAACCACGGGCTAAGGTACATCGGCAGATCGCTAACGCCCAACGGATCGCACAATCAACCCTCCGCCTGTACCGTAACAGCGCAGTTGGTTAGCAAAACCGAAATGCCGCACCTACTTTTTGGAGCAAGTTTTTAACTGATGAGTTCAACCTCCGACCCACCAATCACTGATCGCCAGCGTTTATGGATTGAACAAGAACAAGTCGCGATCTAAAATTCTGACCTACGACTAAGATAGGTAAGGCGGGCCGTGGGGTAGAACCATGGCCGTTTTTTTTGACTTCGCAAGCATTCCCAAAGCTAAGGGCTCAGTACTGATGGCAGATATTTTTGACAAGTGCGATGAATTTTGGGACCGGATCAAGAAGTTGACCGGCGAGCATTTCGAGGCGGGGCTCGAAACATTTTTTCGTGAATTCCCAACGGTTAACTGTCTGCCGGAGGTCACCCTCAACGGCAAACAATATATGCAGGTTGCCACCAACGATTATCTCGGACTGGCGACGCACCCAGATGTCGTTGCTGCCGCCACTGAGATCTGCGAAACGGCCGGCGTTGGAACTCCCTTGGGCGCGCGGCCGCTGACGGGCAATACCTCGATGCACCTAGAACTCGAAGCCAAATTGGCTGCCTTCCGTAAAACCGAAGGCGCATTGGTTTTCAATCTTGGCTTAGGTGCCATGACCGGCACCGTGGCTTGCATGGTCGGACGCAAGGAACGCGTCTTCGTTGACGCTTACGCCCACGGATGTATCTCCGACGGTGCGAAGCTTTGCAAGGGCGAAGCAACGTGGTTTGGCCACAACGATTTGGACGAACTTGAACACTACCTAAAAGAGTGCCCACTGGACCAACCAAAGATGATCGCCGTTGACGGCGTTTACGGGATGACCGGTGACTTGGCTCCGCTGCCAGAACTTGTTGAACTCAAAAAGAAATACAACGCGCGGCTTTTCGTCGATGACGCGCACGGCACGGGCGTTTTGGGCGATAACGGTCGCGGCACGCCTGAGTTTTTCGGCGTCGAGGAAGAAGTTGACCTGCACGGCGGCACGTTCGCCAAGGCGTTTGGAACCTTCGGCGGTTACCTCTGCGGTCCACAACAGGTGCTGGATTACATTAAATTCGTCTCACCAGGATTCGTGCTGACAAAGGCGCTTCCCGGTTGCATCACCAACGCCACAATTAAGTCGCTGGAACTGATGCAATCAATGCCTCAGCGGCGACATCAACTGTGGGACAACTTGAACGTCCTGCGAACCGGACTGCGCGATGCGGGATTCAACATCGGCAATCCACAGGGCGCCGTCACCTCGATCTTCACGCGCGGGATGACCGCTCTGGCGGCGGTGAAGTTGCTCGAGCACAAACACGGCATCATCGTTAACAACGTCATGTACCCAGCCGTCCCCTACGGCACGTCAATCATCCGCATCACCGCCAGTGCGTTGCACACGACCGAACAGATGCAGACGCTGGTCGACGCGATCGTGTCCGTTTCCAAGGAAATCCCGCTGCATGAAAGCAACGAAGCGGCCGCCCACAAGGCCGTCGCGCCCCAAGCCGCTGCAACGAACGGACAGGCTTAATGTCTGACGACAATGGGCACTCGGCACAACCGCTGAGGAAAAACTTGCGCGTCCAACAGGTGGAAACAGCGCGGCACTGGAAGACGTTCCATCGGTTCAAGATCGACATCTATCGTGACGATCCTGTCGCGGCGATTGGTCTTAAATCAATGGAACGAGCCAAACTGGATGTGAATTCATCCTTCTTTGCTCACGCCCAGCGCACCGCTTGGATTGCACTCGACGGAGATCGCTGCGTTGGCCGGATCGTCGCCATCATTGACCGGTTGCACAACGAATATCACAACGAGCAACTCGGATTTTTTGGGTTCTTTGAGTGTAACCAAGACGTGGACGCTGCTCGGGCGCTGGTCGATGTCGCCGGCCGGTGGCTGCACGAAAAAGGCTGCACTGCGATGCGTGGCCCAATGAGCCCTTCGATGAAGGGCGAGATGGGCGTGTTGATCGACGGGTTTGAACATCCTCCCACGATTATGATGGGGCACTCTCGGCCGTGGTACGATGAACTGCTGCGGGCGTGCGGCTTGGACGTCACGAAGACCTTTTATGCGTTTCGCTTCGAGGGCGATGACCCCAAGCAAACCGAAAAATACGAAAAACTGAACGCGTTCGAAGCCAAGGTGCTCAAGCGGTACCCCGATCTGCGGTTCGAACAAATCAGCCGCGCAAACTTCGCAGCAGCCGTCCACGAAGTCAACGAACTGGGCAATGAAGTACGCAAGGAGGGTTGGGGGTTTGTGCCCTCCACTCGAGCCGAAGTTGACACGATGATCAAAAATTTGGGTCCGAT
Source organism: uncultured Pirellulaceae bacterium (assembly GCA_964408465.1). Lineage (GTDB taxonomy): Bacteria > Planctomycetota > Planctomycetia > Pirellulales > Pirellulaceae > Mariniblastus. The sequence goes on along the minus strand of CAYOZV010000106.1, from coordinate 2,029 downwards.
CATCCGTCACGAAGCTTTCCAAGTCGCGTACTACAAAGACGAATTGGTGGGTTTTGTAATTGCAATCCCCGACGTGAACTGGGCGCTGCGGCAAACCGTGGGGCGCTGGGATTGGTTCAGAAAGCTCCAATTACTGTTTTTGCTCAAACGCATTCCAACGTCGCGCGTGATTGCCTTGGGCGCCGCAAAAAAATTCCGCAGCAAGGGCATCGGCATGTTGCTGATCAGACGCCTATCTTCCCAACGGCAACTCTTCAGAGAATGGGAGATGTCTTGGGTGCTCGAAGACAATATCAATTCGCTTGGCGCGCTAGAACGAGGCGTCGCCATGGACAAATACAAAACGTATCGACTATACGAAACGCCGTTGGAAACAAAAACCAAAATTGATCCGGCATAACAAACGGATGTGCTGAACGAGGGCCGCAAGACACGACCCGGTATTCTCCCCCCAAAGAACCGATGACCGCGTCTCCCTCTGCTGCTTGCATGGATATTGGCTTCGCAGAACTTTGATTAGGCCGTGCTTATGATTATCCACATCGACATGGATGCCTTCTATGCATCGGTAGAAATACGCGACAACCCCGCCCTGGCCGGAAAACCGGTCGTCGTCGGTGGATCGGTGGAAGGCCGCGGTGTTATCGCCGCCGCCAGTTATGAAGCCAGAAAGTTCGGCGTTCACAGCGCGATGTCATCCAAAGTTGCCCTCCGCAAGTGCCCCCATCTGGTATTCGTCAAAGGCCGCATGGAACACTATGCTTCGGTGTCGCGGCAACTGCGCGACATCTTCTTCAACTACACCTCACTGGTCGAACCGCTGGCTTTAGACGAAGCGTTTTTGGATGTTAGTGGTTGTGAAGGATTATTCGGAGACGCCTTGACCATTGCCAGAGCAATCAAAAAACAGATCTTCGATGAAACTTCTCTGATCGCATCCGCCGGCGTCGCCCCCAATAAATACTTGGCCAAGATCGCCAGCGACTATGACAAACCTGACGGCCTAACCTTCGTGGCCCCCAACAACATTCAGTCATTTCTGGACCCGCTTCCCATCACACGCGTCTGGGGCATCGGACCGGCGACCGAGAAAAAATGTGCTCGACTGGGCGTTCGCACCGTGGCTCAACTCCGATCGCTATCCCTGAAGTTACTCCAGTCAGAATTGGGTACCGCCGGTGATCATTTTTACAAACTGGCACGTGGCATTGATACGCGCCCCGTCGTGCCCGACCGTGTGGCTAAATCGGTCTCTCACGAAAAAACGTTTGCCACGGATATTATTGATCAAGAGATCCTCTTTGCGTGGCTGTTAGAGCTAACCGACCAAGTCGCCCGTCGCCTTCGTCGTCACGATATTTTTGGTAAAACGGTCAAGCTAAAATATCGCTTCGACGACTTTGAAACATTGGTGCGGAGCAAATCCATCGCCCCAACCAACACGACGCAAACATTGTTCGACACGGCGGCCGAATTGATGGCAGAAATCCGCCGCAGTCATCGACGAGGCGTCCGGTTGATTGGGATGGGCGTCTCCAATCTGGCACGTCAGGCTCCCGTCCAGTTATCTCTTTTTGATCAAGCCGAAAAGGACAAGCAATCGCGGGTCGATCACCTCGCTGATGCGATACGGGATAAATACGGAGCCGCGAAACTTCATCGCGGCACCAATTTAGAACACGACATACGCTTAAGACCGGACCCCAGAATCGAAAAGGACGGTTAATCGACGATGCGATAAATCGGCGTAATTGGCGTAGTGGAGGTTGTTAAACCTCCCTGCGTGCACCACGTTCGCCCCCCCCGAAGGATCTCAAACAAGAATCCACCACACCAGAACCAGTTACCGCCAATCTCTTCCATCACGCTAAACACAAAAAACAAAAGGGGTCAGGGTGTGCCGGGATAACGTTCTCTCGACATCCAAATGCTCCAAGAATCTGAAGCGTACCATTGCTGTCGACATGCTATTCGTTGTGCGCTTCCCTAGGCTTTGTCCCAAAAGTCAATTTGTGGCGATCCTCAGGTA
>CAYOZV010000105.1:0-16502 GCA_964408465.1 uncultured Pirellulaceae bacterium | reverse complement strand
AGTCAGTAAAGCCGCTGTCCCCAGCTGCTTCGGCGGATCCCTTCCCCTCGTTTTCGACTTTTGAATACCCAATCGTTATTCGTCAGCGGCGAACAAATAGACGCCCCGTGATTAATGGTTTTGGAGAATGACTGGGGAGTTGTTTCCTTGAATGCCGGCGGCTAAGTAGCCGAGACGGCGACTTTACTTTTGGCAGAGCCTTAAAGCGTCGCTGGGGTCAGCCTTGTTATTCGTTTTTCGTCGGAACCCACTCACTAAACACTGCAGCAAAACGACTGCCCACATGTGGGGCTTGCCTATACGATGGCAGCTTCCATGCGGACATTTTAATTCGTCCAGCGTCCCAACTTCACCGCCGCGGATTAAACGCTGGATGTTACTCGCGGCGAAATCTGCTGGATGGTTCCAACGGAATTGCAGGTTGAAGTTCCCAAGGGCGTTGCCTTCACATTCCTAGGAAGATTCAAAAGGGCGAAGCCACGCCGGATCATGGACGCCCAGCGTTTGACGCGCCCCTGAGCCTGGATGGCGTCGTCCGCGTAGGCCACGAAGTCCGTAGCAAGCGTCCATAAAATTGTTAGAAGGTGACACTGTCGCCCTTGGAAACATTTAACTTTGACGGCGGCTGCAACCGGCGGGGAGACCGCGTTTGACTTCAACCTCTACCAGCCCCTTGGGCAAGTTTCTTCTGACGATGCGGGGCAGCCCCTTCAAGATCATCTTCGCGATTTTGCTCGTGGGATGATCAGCGCCGTGATGGCATCGGAAGTCATCCTCCAAATAAAGCGCCAGATTGGCTCTGCCAGCCGCGCGAACGGCTGCTATTTATTTTCCAACCAAGGCTTGGGCCTTTTCTTTCCAACCAGCGGCAACCTTCTCGCCGCACCCAAGCTTCCCAGCGAACGTTTTGATATCGTCGCCTGACCAGTTTGCGATTTCTTCAATCGTTTTCACGCCATGAGCTTGAAGCTTCTTTTGATACGTTGGGCCGATGCCGCTAATATCCGATAGTTTGGCACCCAAGCCAGTTTGCGCGGGTGACTTTGAATTTTCAGGAGGCGAAGCAACTTCTGCAGGTCGAGCTTCTAATTCTGCAATCTTGGCCAGTGATTGCTGGTGGGCCACCTCCATGGATTTGACGCGCATTGTTTGTTCCGCGAGGGTGGTTTCGATTTTCATCAGCGCGGCGTTGGACGCCGTTGCCGCATCGGACTGAACCTGCGCCGCTTCTGCGGCCGAACCGACGGACGCCTCAAGCTCGCCGATGCGTCGCTTTTGCGTTGAAACCATCTCTTTCAACTGTTCGTTGGCCGTTTCAGCACGTTTGGACGCGGACTCCAGCTGCCCCACCTGTTTGTTCAACGCTTCGTTCTTTTCAAGGAGGAGCTTCGTATCGGCTGACTGCTTCTGGGACTGCTGGTCTTCCAATTCCGCGATAAGACTTTTCAGATGTTGCGTTTTACTCTCCAGATCGGCCAGATTTCCTAACGCAGATTGATGATCCGAACCAAGTTGCTCAGACTCTAGCTTCAGCCGCGCGACCGTTTGCTCCAGAAAGACCTTTTCTTCCTGTTCTGTTCGAAGGTTACGTGCGCTCTTTTGAAGCTGCTGCTGTGCTTCTGAAGCAGCCGATTTCAATTCGTCGATTTGGTTCTGAGCCTCCTTCAGTTGTTGCTGGGCCCTGTCAAGATCCTGCTCAACCGCTTCCTTCCCAATCGTCACCGTCGATAATGAATCGGTGAGGCCAAGGATTTCAACTTTTTGGCTTGCGACAATGTCCGACAAGGCTTTCTGCTGGGCCAGTTCACTTTTTTGCAATTCGATTGCGTCGTCTTTTTCGGCCAGTGCTAATTCGAGAAGATCCAGTTTCGATTGGGCCACATCTTTTGCTTCGGCGACTTCTCGCGTTTTAAGCTGTGCGTTTTCGATTTCGTCTTTTAACGACGCGATCTCTTGTTTGGATTTTTCTGCACGCTCTGTGGCCGTTTTCGATTCCATCTCCGATTCAGAAATCGTCTGCTTCAGGGCAGTCACTTCGGCTTCGAGCGCCGTTCGATCAGAACGTTCCTCGAGTTCCACCATTGCCAATCGCTGCGATTGCACTTCTTCGTTGAGTCGCGCGATTTCTTGCTGAGCTTCAGTGGTGAGTTTTTCCTGAGCTTCCAAATTGGAGGTCAGCTGTTCAATTTCTTTTTTTTTATTTCCGCCTTCAATTCATCGTCCGATTCATCGTTGGCTTTGGAAAGTTTTGCGATTTCGACTTTGGCGTCTTCCAATTCCTGAGTCAGTTTTTCGATCGCTTCGGGATTACTGCTTGATGCGTCACCGTTTGCTTCCTTAAGCTTTTTCAGTTCTTTACGAACTTTACGCAATTCGACCGCAACGACGGTTCTGTGCTCTTCCGCCTCCTCCAGCATCGCTTCGGTTTCGATACGCAGCGTCTTCTCCTTCTCAAGTTCTTCGGCACTTCCCGAATCGCCGCTCGCGGTGGCACCGAGTGCAGCGCCACCAGCGCCGCCCAGTGCGGCCGTCATCAGCGATCCGGTCGGAACGCCTTCATCCTGGGAATCCTCGGCAAGCGCAGATTCGGCAACTGCCGCGGCCGACTTCACCTCGTCGGCCAGCTTCTCCTTTTCAGATTTCAGAGTTTCGATCTCGGCTTGGAACTGCTTTGCTTCGGAAAGTGATTCCTCTTTTGCCTTTTCTGCTTCCTGTAGCCGATTTTGCAACTCCGCGGAGGCCTCTTTTGCGGACTCAAGTTCTTCTTTGAGTGCGTCAGTCTCCCCAGAATCTGCCGCCTGTTCTTTTAGCGACTCATTTTCGGACTTCAGTTCAGCCAGCGAATTTTCTGAAGCTTCAGCCGCCTCTGCCGATTTCAACAAAGCGGTCTCAAGTTCCTCAATCTTTTGTTCGGCCGTTGTCAGTTTTTCGGCGGAGTCTTTACCTTCGGAATCTTTGTCGGCGCTTGCCTTATCAAGTTCCGCTTGAAGATTCTTTACCTCTCCCTGCGTGGCGGTTAACTGGGTTTCAAAATCCGATTTTTGCTGTTCTGCTTCGGTCAATTTTGCTTGAAGAGATTCAAGCCCTGCCGCATCTGAATGTGCGGCGGCCAGTTTCGATTCCAGTTCCGCTATTTCCCCAGTGAGTGCGCTCTTCTCCTGAGCGAATTCGGCCGCCGCCCGTGCCAATTCTTCTGCGGCCTCAATCGCGTCGGTACCTTTATCGCCTCCGCCAAATGCAGACCCAATCGCCGCAGCACCGGCTGCTGCCGCGGCGCCTAATCCAACACCGGCGGTAAGGCCGGGAGATTCGGCAGGTTCGAGATCAACATCCAGATCAACGTCGATGGCTTCGCCAATATCTTCGACCGCATCGGTTGCGCCGACCGTATCAACGGCGTCGCCGGCGATGCCCTCCAGGCCAAACGACCCGTCTTCATCAGAATCGTCAGCGGATGCGACCGTGGGTTCTTCGTCATCTTCGAACCCGAAATCAAACTCATCACTTTGATCGGCCGCAGCCTCTGAACTGATCTCTGGACCGTCTGCGGTATCCTCCAGCGTAAATTCATCGCCAACATCAGCGGCATTGCCGGCCCCTGAATCGGCGTCGATCTCAAGCGCATCGTCGTCGATTCCAAAATCAAACTCATCGCTGTCCTCGATCGTGGCCGCCACGGCAAGTTCTTGATCGGCGTCGACATCCTCGAGCACGAACTGATCTTCGGCATGCACAGCGCTGTCGGCGACCGATTCGGACGCAACCTCCGCAGGATCATCATCATCGAGGTCGAAACTGAATTCGTCGCTGTCATCAACCGCGATTGCCGCCGCAGATTCCTCTGGGTCGATGATATTTTCTGTCAGTTCGGGCTGCTGGGGCTGATTTTCGAGTGAAAATTCCTCCAATGCTTCGCCGGCGGCATCCTTTTCGCCATCCTCGGCGAGCATCATGGCGGCGAAGTCGTCATCATCGAGCCCGTCATCATCGGAAATCTTAAAATCGGCGCCTTCGTCTTGGTCTTCGTCTTCGGTCGCCGAATCGAACGCGTCGAAATTGAGATCGCTTTGATCGCTAACCTCTGGGCTTTGGGAAAGGATGTCCGATTCGTTCAGCCGCAATCCAGAAACCTCTTCCACCTCTGCAAAGTCGCCTACATCGTCGATGGGGCCGACATCGCCAATCGCGGAGATGTCGTCGGAACCTGTTTCGTCAACAATCCCTTCGCCGATCGCTGCTTCTGAAAACCGCTGGGACTTTTTAAATGATGACTTAGCAGGATCAATTTCGCGATTGGCATCGACCGGTTGATCGTACTTGTTCTTCTTACCAAAAAACATGCGGGTGAGTATCCACAACAGAATGCACCCCAACACAACACCAAGGTAGGGCAGAATGACCGGCAGCAGAGACATCCACGAAGCGGCCGGCGACGCAGGGATCGGACGGCGCAACGGCGCGGATCCTTTCACAATGACATCGGTGTCAGCGGCGGTTGACTCTTCTGCGCTGGAGGTAACATCGTCAGAATTTGAAACCGCTTCTTCGGATGTTGTTTCCTCCGTTGACGCCTGCCCCGATGTCACGTCTCCCGATGTCATGTCTCCTGATGGCACGTCTTCTGGTGCCGATGCTTCTTGGTTGGGCTGGCCGGCTCCCGCGGGTAGTCCTTCGCTGACCAGAGGATCTGACGTGTCCGGCATGGCTGCCGAAAAAGGATCCACGACCGGTGCGGGCGTTGCCGCGGGGGGCGTTTGCATTGGCTCTTGGGGAGTTGCAGGCGCCGCCGTTTCAAACGGTGACGGCGTGGCAGACTCAAACGGTGACGGCGCGTCAGGTTGCGGTGGCGCTGGTGTCTCTTGAGGAGCTGCCGTTTCAAACGGCGAAGCGGTCGGTTGGACGTTTGAACTGGGACTCGACGGAGACGAAGGGACCGTCGAAAACGGATCCACAACAGGCGTCGTTGGGATGGGCGTCGTGGGTTGACCGAATGGGTTCTCTTGAGCACCAGCAACAGAAGCGAAAAACAAACAAACCATCATTACGGCAACGCTAGAAAAAGGACTGCGTTGGGGGACGTGAAAGGGTCTTGAGAGGGACATGTTTTATTGACTCTTAGCGTGAAGATAGGACTCGTTGAAAATCAGATTCGCCACCGCCGAAAAATGCCGTGATAGATTACCGAATGTTGGCGAGCCGTTTACGGATACTTAATTATGGTAATTTTATTACTCATTGTATCCATAAAAAGTTGCATTTGGGGGCATTCGATATTTCTATGTCAAATTGCTCCGATTATTCAAATCTTAGGCTGTTGAGTGAAGATATTGGCTGATCTCCGGCGCGTTTTTTCCTGCGTGGAGCCTGTTAAAGCCCTGCTAATAATTGCATTTTTGCCAAGTCGGTGTAAAATCCGGACGGTCACAACTCATCGAGTCCGCGAGTGGGATCGGTGATATAAGTAACGCGTCACGCTGGTTATTGGCTCAGTAATTACGAAACCAATCTGGCGTGAATCGCCCGAAGTGAATATCGTCAACACCGACGTTCCACGGGGAGCTCTCCCCTGACCACCGCTTTTGCTATTTTCACCCACCAAAGACCACGGGAAACCAAGGTCATTAGCCGACAGGCTTTAGACACACAGGATATCGTTTTGAAGTCTTACCTAGTTGATCCATCCAAATTCGACTTTGACAATGTTGTTATTGATAAAGAAGCGATCGAAAAAGTAAATCCTCACCGTTTCGAACTGATGCTGCTGGACGGCATTCTGTTATCAGAAGAAGAATACGCCGTCGGTTACAAAGACATTCCTGAGGACGCGTTTTGGGTGCGTGGTCACTTTCCCGGTAAACCGATCATGCCGGGCGTCTTGGTTTGCGAATGTGCGGCTCAACTGTCTTCGTATTTTGCGATGACCAACGGAATGGTCGATCCCGATGGTTACGTTGGCCTAGGCGGACTGGAAAGCATTCGTTTTCGAGGCCCCGTTGTTCCCGGCGACCGACTGTTGCTGATGCTGCGACGCGGTAAGGTCCGTCGCAATGCGATGTTCACCGCCGAATTCCAAGGCTGGGTGAATGATACTCTCGTGATCGACGGGTTGATCAAAGGTATCGTGTTGAACAACTCATAGGATCGCAGGTTGCACTGAAGACATCCCAAAGCGGCACCGGAGTGCTGCACTCCAAATTTGGGGTGCGGAGCCCACCTGCAACGCTTTGGGATATTTTTTTGATCCTTAAAAGGATCAAAAAAGCACAGCGTACTATCGCCCTTCGAAGCCGTAACCGCCTCCACCACGCATCATTTCGGCCGCTTCTTGTTCGGCCCGGCGAGCAGCCTTTTTGCCGCCGTATTCGGCTTTTTCATCAGGCAAACGCAACGCGTGACGGGCATCGACTAGATCTTCGATGTCGTTGGAGATGATGAAATCGCCGGCGCTGTCCATGATTAACGTTTCGCCGGGCAAATCGTACTGAATCGGTTCATTCCGCGAAACGTCCAATCGTTCGCCGCCCATCACGTCGATCAGAACGCCATTGGACCGCAGGTCGGCCTCTTCGAGGAAGTGAATTGATTGTGCTACTGGATGCAAAATCGTCACCGGTTCGGTGAAGTTTAATAGATCACCAATCGAGAACGTGCGTTTGGCGGCAATTTGCGTTCCTTGATACTTGGAATCTTCAACCGCCGTGACGATCTCCGCTTTGGGCTCCTCGACAGGAATTTCTATGTCGCCAACTTTCGCGGTGCGTGGTTCGGCGACACTTTCAGCAAAGAACTCGGCCGAAGAACCTTCGACAGCGACCTCGATTGTCTCACTCCATTTTGTTGGGCGGGCGAATCTGAGATACTCTTCGTTCTTAGGAACTTGAACTTCAACAGGATCCCCTGCCCCCTCGTAGACTTCGGAGACGTAGTAAGTTTTTTCACCAAACTCTCCTTCCTCACGCGCTCGTTTGAGTCGGTTGCGTACCGATTGATCCTGCATCGTGAAGTTAATTTTTGTCTTTTTGTAGACTTTCTTTTCATCATCCTTCTTACCCAGCATTGCCCCCGGGCCGCCCATCCCCATTCCCATCATTTCATCCATGTCGCCGCCGCCATAACCGTCCATTCCTCCGGCTGATGCATTTTCATCAGCGTTGTTGGGATCGGCGACCCAAACACGCAGACGATATTCGTACACGGCCGACCGATTGGGAGTGACGCTCATGTCAAAGAATCGAATCTGTTTGAAATCGGAGATCGGTTCTAGGACGGGGTCGGCAAGTTCCTCGTACTCGGTCAGGTCACTACTAGAACGTCCGTCTCCAGCGCGTCGCATGCCGTAACCGCCCATGCCTTCCATGCCGCTGCCGTAGTCTTCCATGCCGCCGCCGTAACCGCCCATGCCTCCCATGCCGCCCATACCGCTCATGCCGGTACCGCCAAGTCCCTTTTTACGTCGACGAATTCTCGTGCCATCTGGATTAAGCATTGCACCTTGGTCTTTTTCCAGCTCTTCCTTGCCGGCCAAAACATCTTCGGTGGCAACGCCTTCGTCTTCGTCGCCGGGGACTTTGAAGACGCGTCGGTCGAGCTTACTGTGAATCACCGAACGGGTGTAATCGGTTCCAATAATTGGCGGTATCGCATTTGTCAGATATTGATCGTAGTTCTCCGGTGGCACGACTTCGGGCGCTGACGTGAAACTGCTGGGGTAAAGTTCAGCCTGATCGAAGTTGACGAAGGCCGAAATATCAGACCATTGCCCCGGTTTCCCGTCTTTCACTTCGCGCCGCTGGACCTGCAGATAATCGTATCTGGGCAGGTCGCGTTTGGGGTAATAGCCAAGGCTGCTGGAGAGCGTTTGTTCGTGTTGCTTCCATAACGTTTTGTGATCAACCAGTGCGTTGACGACCACAACATTGCGAGTCAAAGCCATGTCCGATCCGGCCGCCGCGACTGTCTTGGGCCGCACACCGCCTTGCCACGCCTCCTGCACCCCCGGCAGTCCCCACCAGGCATCGACTTCGGCATCTATTTGAGGATCCTTTTCGACCTTCTCTCTCTTCCTACCGCGACTGCCTCGCCGCGGCGGTCCGCCCGCCATTTCCATGTCCATCCCCATATCCATTCCCATGTCCATCCCCATGTCGTATCCGGACTGGCCCATCGACGAAGAATTTTTCTTCGCATCGGGGTCTTCTTTGGCCTGAGCCAATGGCAACCTAAGAATTGGATCTTCGTAGTTTTTCTTCTTATTCTGCACAATCACCGCCGTTCTGAGCACATGTGCCTCGACGTCCTGAACCTTCGGCAACGGAGGATCCAAACGAAGCTGTAACGCTTTGGGAACCATCGAAAGTCCGGGAACTTTGTAGTTGGACGCCAGCACCGGTGTCGCGGCTGCTTTGACGCGGTCAACGACTTCGACATCCCCCTGACGGTATTCGGCGATCTCGTCCCAGTTGGAATCGCTGTCGATGTAAGACGTCGCTTGGTTCGCTTCGCTGACAAGATTATCTGGGGACTTGTCGAACTGCCCCGAACTCATCCCCAAATAGAAAAACAGAGCTAATAGAATCAGCGAAACGACGAGTATCAATTTCTCAATGTGGTAGAGAAAAAATGTTTTGATACCGCCGGAGCCACCTTTTGAATTTTTCATATTAGGTCACCTGATTAAATCTAAGTTATCTTTGTTGTCTTGTTTGTCTTGGTCTGCTTCTATGTATTGCTCGCTCGGACTTCGGCCGACCGGCAACCCTCCAGGCTGTTACCGGCGATCAAGCACGGCGACGCCACCGTCGAGCGTGGCGTCATCTTCTTCGGTCGGATTCTCTGGTTCCAACCCTACTGCCTTGAGCAAAAAGTCTTTACGCACTCGGTTGTAAATTCGAACGATGCCATAAAACTCGACCCTCACGTCGTAGCTCAATCGAGTCTCGACGGGCGTGGATTCGAGGTTGTCCAATTTTTGCTGAGTGAAGCCGCCGCCCATCCCGCCCATCATCCCGTCCATGCCGTAGCCCATTCCCTCCATCATGCCACCCATGCCGCCCATTGCATCCATCGCAACCGACTTTCTCTGTTCCACGCCGCCCTTAAATTCCAGCACGGTCTTGGGGTCGTGTTTATTGATTCGGATCTGTTGGACTTCAAACGAAAAAGGCGAATTCGCACACAACGCCAGAAAATCGTTGATCTTTCTTTCGTCCATTTTGACGGCCAATCGAAACGGTACACGTTTGGCGACGATCAGTTCCAAATTTTCCTCTGGAAGCTCTTCACCATTGATGACGGTACGAACCATTTCAGCCGGGATCGCTTCTTGGTTGGCGTCCACGTAGCGTCCATGAAAGGGACTCGGGTCGGCATTTATATCAAACCCATCAGTCCCTCCCTCCATGCCGTCCATTCCCATGTCCATGCCCATACCCATGCCCTCCATGCCGCTCATCCCGCCCCCATAGCCGCCCATGCCATCATCGCCCATGACGGGAACTTTCGCACCGCCCAATCGCTTGTCGGCGTCGGCCAGCAATCCCAGTTTCGATCGCGCTTCGCGACCGAACGCGACATAATCAATCTCTTTGATGACGGCTAAGTCAGTCGTGGTCGCTTCTCCGTTGACTTTGCGAATGACATTGAACATCGCCTCCAGCAGCCAAATATCTTGCTGAAGGGTGTACGCCTGCAACACCGTGGGATCTTGAGTACTGCCAGAATTATCGTCCCAGTTTCGGAACTCAATCATTTTCCGTTGCCATAGGTTCTGATTGGTTTCGTTCCATAAAACGGCGTATTTGTTTTGCTTTAAATCGACGACGTCTTCGCCCATGCCGTACCCCATCCCCATGCCGCCCATCGCCATCCCCATCGCGCCGCCATAGCCGCCTAACGCACTCGCTTCAGCTTCGGCTTTGAGCTGGGCCTCGATGAGTTCTTCGTCGTACTTCCAGTATGCTCTGAGGTGACGGGCAATTTTGGCAACCTGTTTGGGAATTTGTTCACGGTAAGTCCGCAAGTACGTTTTCTCAGTGGCGGAACTGACCAGATCGACGGGAAAGTCCTCGGCAGCTTTGCCCTGGTCAAAGAACTGGAACGTATTGGCACCTAAAATGTCCTTGGGGAAAACCAGCAGCGGTTCCTGTTGGTCGCGCTTTTGCTGCCATACTTCCGCGATCGCGTCGATCGTTTCCTTCAATTCTTCGGTCATCTTTTCTTCGGTCGTCGCATTGGGATGCGCCACGACGCTCTCCTCGACGCCGTCCTCTTCGGTCACCGCGGATACTCTCCGCACACCGGACATGTCCGAAAAACTCTGCTTCAATTTCCGCACCTGGGAATTGGTTTCTTCTTCGATTTGACTGGAGGCGAGGAACCAGCCGCCGATCAGCAGCGCGGCCACCAGAAACGAGACTAACCAAAATCCGTTGCGCTTAAACCAGTTTATTACGGGAGCTAGTTGATCCATGACTTGACTCTATTTAGATTTCGCTGAATTGAAATTTACTGCTTCGCTCTGTGTCTTGATTTCGAACCGTGTCGTGACATCGCCCAACACAAAAGGCTGAAATCTTGCCTTCCGGCCTGCTCTTTTTTACTCAAACTGCTCATCAGGATTTTCGGCCGACTCAGCCGCCGCTTTGGCCGCATCCTCCGCCGCTTTGATCCGCGCTTCTTTCGCCGCGGCGCGTTGGCTGGGGGTGCGTGGCTCCCAAGCCATCTGAACAATGAACGAAAACTCATTCGCGTCAAACGTAGTTTCGTTGTCCGCCAGTGTTTTGTTTTGGCCCATTCCCATCCCGCCGCCAAAGTCACCCATGCCGCCGCCGTAGCCACCCATCTCCCCCATGCCGCCCATGGGACCGCCATTCGCCATCGCAGCGGCTCGCGCCTTAGCCGGATCGAATTCGATCCGCTTAGACTTGCTGGCGACGTCACGCCTGACGATCGTCGGAAAGGAAACACCCAAATCTGAGTATTTATAGACGCCGTCGGGTAAGGTCACGTCTTTATTGCGGATGGTGTTGATCAGCGTTTGGCGGACGTAATCCACCTCGGAGATTTTTGATTCGTCACCGATGAAGTTGTGAAAGTGATGAGCCTGAATTTCGATGACCCAACCCGCCACGCCTGACATCGCGTTATTGGGGCCGGTGGAATCCATATCCATATCATCGGAGTACTCTTCGTCGTCGTACTCATCATAGTCTTCGTCGCCATCCCCACCGCCGACGCGGGCTCGTAGTTCCTCGCCCGAAAGCGTTTGGCGATCGTAAATATCTTTCACCTCTTCATACCACTCCGCCAAATCGGGGAAGTATTTCGTTTCAAGATGGTCAATGTAGATTTCGGCGCGACCTGCAAAGGGCACCTCTTGGGGGCTGACGGTTGTGATCCCCTGTTCACGCAAGGCTTCGATTTTGGGGTCTTTGGGTAACGCCTGAAACAGCGCCGAATACATCTCCATCCACATCGTTTTGTTATCCGTCGCCGAAGAAAGTCCCTTGGCGATCAAATTTAATTTCTTCAGATGTTCCTTCTGCTCTTGGTCGGTTTCGACCAGCCCCGAGCTTTTGGATTTCGCGGATTTTGCCTTTGTGATCGCCTGCGACCAGCTCGCTTGGCTGGTGCCTTTATAATCAGGGCTGACGGCCCACAGCGCGTTCTGTTTAAAGAACAACCCCAAAACGCAGCCCAGCATCAACAGCCCAACCGACGCCAACACCCACGGCTTCTTCGCCTTGACGATGCGTTCGACGACCAGTTCGTTGGGCAGCAGATTCGTTTTCAATTGCGCTTTGCTGAGTCCTTGTAGGCATAGCCCGTAGCAGGGCGCAAACGAAAGCAGATTTTCGTCAAACGATTTCTGTCCGGCAGCGGCCTCGCCAGAAAGCTTCTCGAACGAATCCACCTTGCGAACGTCGATCTCAAGTTGCTTATTGAGATACTGCCTCAGCCCTGGAAGTTTCGCCGCGTTACCCAACAGCACGATGTCTTGGATTTCGGCGGATTTGTCCATACTTTGGAAGAACGTCAAACTGCGTTGGACCTCGTTGATCAAATCGTTGAACACCGGTCGCATTGCCTGGAACACCTCTTTGGGGTTTTCGGCCAGTCGCGCATTACGTTTGAGATGTTCGGCCTTGGCCTGCGTCAGTTTCATCTGGCGCGAAAGTTGTTTTGTGAAATGGCTGCCGCCGATGGGAATGTTTCTCAGCCACAGCTTCATGCCGTTGGTCACGATCATGTCCGTCGTGTCGGTGCCCATGGACATCACCACGATCGACGGCGGCGGGTTGTCCGGATCGAACGATTCGGGATCGGGCAGTTCGTCAATGAGGTCTTGGCAGACAACATTGAAGATCGACAGCGGTGAAAGCTGCACAAAATCGACCTCAATTTTTGCATCATCAAACGGCGACAACGCTCGGTAGACCGCCTCACGTTTCATCGCGAACAATCCGACTTCGGCGTCCACGGTTCGGCCGTCGACTACCGTGCCGCCCAACTGTTGCCAATCCCAGATCACGTCCTCGATGGGGAACGGGATCTGTTGAGTAACTTCGTACTTGACGATCTCCGGCAGCGTCTTCGCATCGACCGGTGGTGGCTTGAAAAACCTAGACAGCCCCGCCTGTCCCGGCACGCTGACGGCGACTTTATCTCCGATCAGATTGTTGCGAGAAAGGAACTGTTCCAGCGCATCGCGTACCAGTTCTTCGGGGTCAGCGTCGGCTTGGCTGAGCATTTTGGGGTATTCGATGTAGTCGTACTTATCCGCGACGATCGTTTCACCATCGGACGAAGCCGTACAACGCAATGCCTTAAGAGCACACTGCCCGATGTCGATTCCCCAAACTGCGGTGGACTTTGCCATCTTTAAATCCTGTAAATTCTTTCCAGTTATCCGTTATGATCTTCGGTTGGCCCCACCCAAGAGGACTTGTTTCGGAATCGCATTGGACTCGTATTGGGCTCGTATTGGGCTCAACCACTGTTTCAATTCAGTCCGTCGGTCGGCTTGAACGTGCCAGCCGCCGGCGATAATCACAACCTTCACGAACTCCGGCACGAAGGCAAACCCAGCACCGAATTTCCATCATTACAAAGGGTATTGTGGTCGCGAGACCGCCAGTAGCCTACCCCAACGTATAATTTAATAAATGTCACTCATTTGTGTCGATATATCGTTCATATTCCTCGTGTTTTAAGACTGATTTGAGATTTTGGACCATGTGAAACGATCATCCCACTCTCAACGGCACTCGTGACTCATTTCAAAGTTCTTTTTGTTGATAACAATGAAACAACGAGACCTTTGATTCCAGCTGAACCCGCGTTTTTCATTTCAACGTCAGCCGTATGCGAAACATACGGTCAAACATTTTTCATCATCGCTATCGTGACTATCCGATCCTTTGACGCCCGACGCGGTGAAATCGTTCCTTCTTATGAAAAAAATTTCCCGCCTTATCCAGTTGCTTCCCCATGCTTCCCTAGAGGACTTCCCGACGCACCTTAAGGGCGACCTCGCTACCGGCATTCTGTCCAACTGGACCGCCGCATGGCACCCGCTGCTGATTGCTGCCGCCCAGTCGGCACCGATCATTTTCGGTGCCGATAAAACGTCAGCCGTTGCCGACGATGAAGACGACCAACCGAACATCACCGATTTCGAAACGGATCTGGTCGAACCTCCACCTGCGTTCGACGCTGAGTTCTGGAAAGATAGCCTCGTCTTTGTGCCGGAAATCAGTTTAGAAAACGTCGCCCCAGGTTTTGCCGCCAAAGCCGTCGGTGAAAACGCAAGGCTGGTCACGGGGATGATCGACCGAGACGCGATCATGAAACGCAGTTTCGAATTGACCCGCGTGACGCCGCCGGCCCCAGACGCATCCAACGTCGACTCGTTGCAGTCACCTGCGCGCGTGCAAAAATTCTATTCGCTGGCGTACGCCTACCTGCAGATCCAACTGCTGACTCGTAAGATTCGATATTCTTCGAACCTTGACCAAGCCGCCTTCGACCAGAAACTGGTCGACGCCGCTCACGCCTTTGCCAGCGGCGACACGACCACCTGCGATGCGGCGATCAGCGCTTGCTACGACCTGTTGCTGGAAGAAAAGAACAATTACTATCCCGTGCAACCGACGCTGATCGACGTGGTGCTAACCACGCCCAAAACATTGGGCGCTCGTTTCGAAAGAGAACTGGACGCCGACCACGACATCAATCTTTTGATGACCGGCCAAACGCTCGCCGCCGTCCAACCCGCCGCCCGCGAAAAACTCAAAACAAAACTCGCCGGCGGCCAGTGTGCGGTCATCGGAGGCAATCACGCCGAACTCCCCGATGCGTTACTGTCGCCCGAAACAACATTGCGTAAGCTCAAGCAGGGCGTCGCCCAATTCAACCAATCGCTGGACTACGACGTCAGCATTTTCATGCGTCGGCGATTTGGATTGATGTCCAGCCTTCCCAACATTTTGGACCAATTGAACTTCACCGGCGCGATGCATACCTCTTTGGACGGCGGCAAATTCCCCTCCGGTTCATTTGGTACGATCCGTTGGGCAGGCGACGCTGAAGCGTCGATCCTATCCAAAGCCGAAATCCTGATCGATGCTGCCGATCCGGCAACGATGCTGGACTTTGGTGTAAAAATTGGGCGGCAAATTGATTCCGCCCACGAGGCAACTTGCACT
Organism: uncultured Pirellulaceae bacterium; assembly: GCA_964408465.1. Lineage (GTDB taxonomy): Bacteria > Planctomycetota > Planctomycetia > Pirellulales > Pirellulaceae > Mariniblastus. The sequence goes on along the minus strand of CAYOZV010000105.1, from coordinate 1,797 downwards.
TTCGCCCACTGGCCCGGTCGTGTTGATGGGGCATACCGTGATCTCCTGGGCGTAGCGGCCGAATCGAACGTGCTGGGAGAATTTACAACACTCCCGGAACATTTTGAAACGCTTTACGATCCGGGGTACGCCGATAATTTTTCCAGCGACGAATACGCGTCGCCATTTTTAGCCGAAGCAATCCAAGCGTCGTCCAAGGTCACGATCGCGCGTTTGGTAGATTACTGGCGGCAAAACTTTCGGCTGTATCAACTGGAATGTTTGATCGCGCAGTGGTGGGCCGTTTTGATGGTCGATCAAGCCGCAGACATCCAATCCTCCATCGAACCTTGGACAGAAAAACACGAAGATTTGTCACAACGGATCGAAATGCTGACCGCTGATTGGAATGACAACGCCGACATCGGCGCGGCGCTGGACGCTGAAATCAACCAGGCGACGGAGCAGTTGCTGATCTTAATTTCGCAAGCGCTATCGAAACTCGACTCCGGCGGCGACTCTCGAGCTTGCTTCGTCAGCCCGCTGTTGTTCACACGGCGATTGTCGGTATCGCTCCCGACCTCCAATACCAAGGACGGATTCAACAAGACAACCAGCCCTTATTGCGTGCAACAAATCAACGCCGGTCAACTACACGCGGTGACCCAATGCCGCGGTTCAAGCGTGACGCCGATTGAGCTTAACGCCCCCCAAGCGACGCTCAAGAAACAACCGCCCGTCCTGCAAGGCAACCAACTGCAAAATGAATTCTTCGTCGCCACCATTGATCGCGGCACCGGAGCGTTGGCCAGCATCCTTTTTCACGGCCGGCGAGGCAACCGAGCGAGCCAACGTTTGGTCTACCGAGGCAAACGTGACGCGGCGGCCTCAACGATGATCTGCGATACGTTTGAAACAGACGCTGCCAGCGTCCTATCGGGCCAAATCAAAACGACCGGCCGCATCGTCGTCGGTGAAGAACGGGTCGCCAATTTCACGCAAGTCTTCAGGCTGACACGCGGCCAAAAAATTCTGGATCTGGAAATCGAGATTCAACCGGTGATAGAATTGCGAAATTCAAGAACGCAGTATTTCGGACACCGACTGGCGTGGCGAGACGAGGCGAGCAAAATTATTGGATCCGACCAATTTGTTCGAAGCGAAACCTACACCCCGAAAGTCCAATCTCCCAATTTCGTCGAAATCGAAAATCTAGATTACGCGCTCACGCTGCTGCCCAATGGCCTGCCCTACCACGACCGCATCAACCGCCGGCAGTTGGACACGTTGCTGATCGTGGGCAAAGAGAAAAGTCGCTCTTTTAAGATCGGCATCGGCGTAGACCTGAAATATCCGCTCAAGGCTGCGATCGACCGTGCTTGCCCCGTACTGACGGCCGCCATCCAATGTGATCAGCCACGGCAATTGTTTCACTTGGACAGTAAAAACATTTTGGTCAGCCACGTCCGGCCCGTTTTCGATGGGGCCCAAGGTGCACCGGCGCTGGAAATGCGGTTGCAGGAAACCGAACGCCGCGGCGGCGATGTTACTCTGTTTGCCCCATTTCAAATGGCGGAAGTCCATCGCACAAATTTTTACGGCGATACGATCGAGCAACTGCACGATTCAAAAAGCGCGCCCCTAAGCCAAATCAAGCTTTCCTACGCGGCAGCGGACTACTTCCAAATTCGGATCGTGCCCGCCCACCGACCTACGTAGTGAATTCTCCCTGAACAATTCTGATCGACAATAGATTATTTCAAACTCGATTTTGAAATGACGCGGGTTAACGAGAAAGGATCTTTTAAGCAGATCCAC
>CAYOZV010000104.1:0-16793 GCA_964408465.1 uncultured Pirellulaceae bacterium | reverse complement strand
ACGATGACAACAATCCGATCTTACCATCCCATTTTACAGACATCACTTTTGATTCCGAGATAACACTTTGGACGTCGCGTAATTAAAGAGTGCTCCCCAATTTCGACCGTAACTTTAACTTTGAGACCTAAGACACAACCCATTTTGGAGAGACAAATGAACTACCGTTCAAAACGGACAAAGCAGGGCGTCATTGCCCCTTTGTTTGCATTTATTTTGCCCGTGTTATTAATCTTCTCTGCTTTCGCCATCAATTTGGCCTGGATGCAGCTAACAACGACACAGCTAAAAATCGCCACGGATGCTTCTTCGCATGCCGGCGGACGCGCGCTCAGCTTCTTTCAGGATACTGACCAAGCGATCATTGAAATGGATCGCTATGCACAGCTGAATCTTGTTGACGGACAACAAATTGTCATTCCACAAAATGATGCCCACATGCAATTCGGTGAGGCACGCTTGGTAAACGGAAAATATGCTTTCCAACAACATGAGAAGTCTGTCGTCGACGCTGAAGACAGCGGCGTTATCGTCAATAGCGTTCGTGTACTGGCAGAAATTGATACGCCGCTGGCATTTGCGTTTCGGACCACAGACTCCTCCTTCAATCCAACGCGCAGTTCCATCACGCACCAAAAAGATCGCGATATCGCCATGATCTTAGATAAGTCGGGTTCGATGTTGGAATTTACGAATTATCCGATTTTGAACGCGGTACTGAACAACCGCCTCAATAACAATCAAATCTCACGACAAGAATACAACTTGGCTCATGTCGGAGACAGCCTCCGAGTCTACAAGCAGTACTACACAAACAATGTCCTTAACGAAATGGGCCAACTCGCAGATATCCTTGATGCCAACAGACACCCCTTGGCACTAGCCGTTCGCGAATCCGTCGAATACGCCATCTCAATGCAATCAAATCTACGAGGCACTCGGCACCCGTTAAACCTGGACGACAACACGCCCGCGGGAAACACTGAATTGTGGCGTGGACGCCAATGGTATAACCGCTACCAAAACGGAATGGTCGAGACCGCCCCTACACACAGTCGTTGGGGAGCGATGGTTGCTGCGATGAACGGATTTTTCGATGTGCTTGAGAAGACGGACCAACAGGAACAAGTAGCCCTCGTCGTGTTCAGTTCGACCGCCGATGCAGAATCTATCCTCACCGACGACTACGATCTGTTGAGAACTGTCGTCGCGGAAATCGTGCCCAATGGTGGCACCCAGATCGGAGAGGGTCTCCATTCTGGGCTACGGGAGGTCGTCGACTTCGACGGTAGTGGCGAACCTGCTAACTCTCGAAAGTTTGCCGAGAAAATGATTGTCGTCATGACCGACGGTACTCAAAGCCCAGGCGGAATAGAAGCCAAACCGGTTGCTCAACGGTTCAAAGAACAGCATCCAGAGGCTGTCATTCACACCGTTACCTTTGGTGAGGGTGCCACCCAAAGCGCCATGATCGAAGTTGCCGAAGCCGGTGGCGGGAATCACTATCATGCCAACGATGCGGACGAATTGGCGGATGAGTTCCGAGAGATCGCGAACATTCCGCCAACGATCTTCACGTTCTAAATCGCTGAAGCTCCGCAAGGGGTTGTGGAGTAGTCAGTCGTCTCAAAAGTTAAAGCCGCTTGCGAATTTAGCAAGCGGCTTTTTTTATGAACGGTCTGGTGGCATCCCACCACCGAACGCCTTAAAGAAGGCGTTGCACCCGGCTTCACTTTTTTACTGGGCGTGCATCTTGCCGCGCGGATCGTCGGCTTTGACCAGTTGGCTTTTCAGATAATCACTGTTCATACGTCCGATGAACGCGATGCTAATTCCTTTGGGACATTGAGCCTCGCATTCAGCATAGTTGCGGCAGGAACCGAAACCTTCTTCTTCCATCTGGTTCACCATCGCCTCGACTCGATCGTAACGCTCCGTCTGTCCCTGGGGCATCAAACCTAAATGCGAGATTTTGGCGGAAGTAAACAACATCGCGCTGCTATTAGGGCAAGATGCGACACACGCTCCACAACCAATACAGCTGGCCGCGTCCAACGCCGTTTCTTGTACTTGCGGTTCGACCGGGATCGAGTTCGGTTCCGGTTTCGGACCTGAGTGATTGCTGATATATCCACCAGCCTCAATAATTCGATCAAACGCAGACCGGTCAACAACCAGATCGCGCACAACCGGAAACGCCGCGGCACGAAACGGTTCGACATAAATGTCGGCACCGTCCTCGAAACTACGCATGTACAGTTGGCACGTTGTCGTCTCGCCCTTGGGCCCATGAGCCTGTCCGTCGATGACCATGGAGCAACTCCCACAGACGCCCTCACGGCAGTCGTGATCAAAGGCCACTGGTTGCTTACCGTCGGCATTTAATTGCTCGTTCAGCGTGTCCAACATCTCCAAAAATGACATGTCTTCGGTGACACCGTCAAGCTCGTGAGATTCCATTGCCCCTTTAACATTGGGGCCTTCTTGTCGCCAAATGTGGATCTTGATTTTCATGATTTATAATTCCTTGTCGCCAACGGAAAGGCTTCAAATTCGAGTGCCTCTTTGGTCAGTTCAGGCTCAACGCCTTCCCCTTTGTGTTCGAACACCGAAACGAAGGCGAAATCCTCGTCATTTCGTTTGGCTTCGTTTTCTTCGGTTTGATACTCTTCACGCAAATGACATCCACAGGATTCGTCTCGAACGAGCGCGTCGTGGCACATCAGTTCACCGAAGTCCATAAAATCGGCAACGCGTCCGGCATGCTCTAAAGACTGATTCAAGTGATCGGTTTCGCCGGTGACACGGAGGTTCTGCCAAAACTCTTCTCGAAGCTTGGGAATCTTTCGCAGCCCCTCTTCCAACGATTCTTTCGATCGAGCGATCCCACAGTGTTCCCACATGATCTTTCCCAATTCCTGATGGAAAGACTGGCTGGAACGTTGCCCGTTGATGGATACCAATTTGTTGAGATCATCACGAACTTTGGTTTCGACCTTTTCGAATTCGTCGTGCTTGATATCAACCTCGCCTGGATCGTTGCGTGAAAGATAATCACCGATTGTCACCGGCACGACGAAGTAACCGTCCGCCAGACACTGCATTAGTGAGCTTGCACCCAAACGATTGGCGCCATGGTCGGCGAAATTGGCCTCTCCAGCGGCGTACAGACCGGGGATGGTCGTCATTAAGTTGTAATCTACCCAAAGACCGCCCATCGTGTAGTGAACCGCGGGATAAATCCGCATCGGCGTCTTCACAGGGTCATCGTCGGTAATTCGCTCATACATCTCGAACAAGTTTGCGTATTTTGATTTGACCGCTTGAACACCTTTTTGCTCAATCGCTCGCCCGAAGTCCAAATAAACTCCGTAGCCGGTCGGCCCAACGCCCATGCCTTGGTCACACACTTCCTTTGCGTTTCGAGCCGCAACGTCGCGCGGAACAAGGTTTCCAAAACGTGGATAACGCTCTTCCAAGTAGTAATACCGGTCTGCTTCTGGAATGTCCTCTGGAGCCCGCGTTTCGTCTTTGTTCCGCGGCACCCAGATGCGGCCATCGTTCCTCAACGATTCGCTCATTAAAGTCAGCTTCGACTGGTAGTCACCCGATTGCGGGATCGACGTCGGGTGAATCTGAGTGAAACACGGATTCGCAAATCCAGCACCCCTTTTGTGGGCTCGCATCAAAGCGCTGACGTTGGAACCTTTTGCGTTGGTCGAAAGATAAAACACGTTGCCGTATCCGCCGGTCGCCAAAACAACCGCGTCCGCCGAATGCCGCTGCAGTTCGCCGGTGATCATGTTTCGAGTAATCAAGCCTCGCATCTTGCCATCGACGACGATGAAATCCATCACCTCGGTCCGCGTATGCATCTTGATTCGTTTCTGACTGATCTGTTCCTGCATCGCTGAATAGGCACCCAACAGCAGCTGCTGGCCCGTTTCACCGCGGCAATAGAACGTACGCTCGACCAACACGCCACCGAAAGATCGGTTGGCCAACTTTCCGCCGTATTCGCGGGCAAAAGGTACGCCTTGGGCGACACATTGATCAATGATCGCCGTGCTCAACTCGGCCAAGCGGTAAACGTTGCTTTCGCGGGCGCGGAAGTCGCCACCCTTTTGCGTGTCGGTGAACAGCCGCCACGTGGAATCGCCATCGTTGCGATAATTTTTGGAAGCATTGATTCCACCCTGAGCCGCAATGCTGTGGGCGCGACGGGGAGAATCCTGGAAACAGAAACTCTCCACCTGGTAGCCCATCGCAGCCATCGAAGCCGCCGCCGACGCACCGGCCAAACCCGTGCCAACGACCAGGACTTTGTATTTGGGGCGGTTGTTGGGGCCGACCAAACGAAGGTTATTCTTATGATTGGTCCAAGCGTCTTGAATCGGACCTTCAGGTAGTTTTGAATCGAGTGTGAACATGGCAGTTCGATACCGTCTGTGAGGTAAGAGCTAACTTATTTGATGAACAGTTTTGAGAGATTAGTTTGGCAATGTGATGGTCAATCCTTGGTGGCGACCGTCACGTTAACCGTACGCAAAACGTGGAGTTTAACCGGCGCCACAAAAGCAAGCCAGCATTGCCTGCGGAGCTTAGTGACCACCAAGGAGGTGGTGCGGGTAGTCCGGAACTTCTGGCAAAACGCCGAACAAAAACGCCAAAGGCACAACAGCGAATCCGATCGAGATCCCAATGGAAGCGACCATCGCAAAAATACGGATGGCTTGATTGCGATCGGGACTGTCCAGCCCCAACGTCTGAAACAAACTCCAAACGCCGTGGAACATGTGGAAGGCCAACATCCCCATCACAACGACATATCCAAGTGACACATACCAATGTTGGAATGAGTTGCGGAGATTTGCGTAAATTTCTCCGTGCTGAAATTCTCCAATTCGGATCGTCCCCGTGGTGAAGTGCAATATGTGAAAGATAATAAACGCCAGCACAACCGATCCGGAGAACATCATGTAGCGGGCGGCCCAACTGGCGGCCGACTTTTTACTCTTCACATATTCCACAGGCCGCGCCTCGGCGCTCCTGAGACTTAATTGAATTACAACGACGATGTGTAAAATCACCGCGCTCAACAGCACGATCCGGGCCAACCAAAGTCCGGCCATGTAAGGCAAGAAAGGTTCGCCGGCCTGCTTCAGAAACTGACCATACTGGTCAATGTGCGGGACGGAAAATTCTTCACCGCTTTCGGTGATCTTATCAACGCCGGTAAAGACCTTGAGGTTTCCCGCGACGTGGCCGGCAACGAAACCAAAAAGGATCAGGCCGGTAATCGCCGCAATGAATTTTTTCCCAATGGAACTGGCATAGAACTTGGCAAGTCTGTTCATCGTAAGGTTAGAAAGGCTTCCTTTGTGAGCTTGTGGGCCAGCTAATTTGCCGAGCCTGACTGATGTGGCAGTGAAACTTTAATTTTCCGTTTATTAACTTAGACTAACCCGCCAATATTTGCATTGGGTAACATGGCATTCGAGCCGATTTGACTCGTTTTTGCCGACAAAGCCGCGATAACGCTCCGTCGCTGACCAGGGTTGTTTGAGTTCTATCGACAGAACCCAAACAGCTGGCAAGCCTATTCACGATGACGCAGCAAAGCCCTCTCGTTTTGTCAAATCGGAGGTCTTTTCACCGCGTTTATGATGGCAATTTACTTGCTATCAGATTCATTCATCTTAGCTAACAGGGGTTCGGCATACCCAATGGGGCGGCTTCCAAATTGAAAGTTAATGCAGTGGCCCAAGCCACGCGCCGCGACCTGACCTGACGGCGATTCAAGGGATCTTACTCGTCGGTTACGCAACCTTCAGACGCCGATTTTACATTCTTGATGTATTTATAAAGCGTTCCGCGTTTCACCTTGAAATCGGGAGCCGTCCATTTCTCTCGGCGGGACTTCAGTTCTGCATCGGACAGGTCAATATCCAAGCGGTTAGTTTCGGCGTTGACGGTAATTTTGTCACCGTTTTGCACCAGTGCCAACGGTCCGCCATCCTGAGCCTCTGGCGTGATGTGCCCGACGATGAACCCGTGCGAACCGCCGGAAAATCTTCCGTCGGTCAGCAGTGCGACATCATTGCCCAAGCCAGCACCCATGATCGCCGACGTCGGCGTCAACATTTCCGGCATGCCCGGCCCGCCCTTGGGGCCTTCGTAACGAATGACGACCACGTCGCCTTTGTTGATCTTTTTCTCCGACAGCGCCTCAACCATTGCCTCTTCGGAATCAAACACGTTGGCCGTCCCAGTAAACTCCAGTCCTTCTTTGCCGGTAATTTTTGCGACCGAGCCCTCCGGAGCAAGGTTGCCATATAAAACTTGCAGGTGGCCCGATTTCTTAATGGGATCACTCACCGGCCGGATGATATCTTGGCCCGCTTCTAACTCCGGCAGTTGAGCCAAATTCTCGGCCAGCGTTTTGCCCGTCACGGTCAAACAGTCACCGTTGATCAAACCTTCAGACAGCAACAACTTCATCACCGCTGGCGTTCCACCTATCGCGTGCAAGTCTTCTTGCACGTATTTGCCACTGGGTTTCATGTCGGCCAGCAGCGGAATTCTGTCGCTGACGGATTGCCAATCATCCAACGTCAATGACACATCGACGCTGCGCGCCATGGCAATCAAGTGCAGTACCGCGTTGGTCGATCCACCCAGCGCCATGACAACCACCATCGCATTCTCAAACGCATCGCGGGTCATGATGTCGCGCGGTTTGATATCCTTTTCCATTAGGTTCAAAATCGCCGCGCCGGCGCGGTGACATTCGTCCATCTTGGCCGGATCTTCGGCGGGAATGGATGCACTAAAGGGCAGCGCCATCCCCAACGCCTCGATCGCGCTGGCCATCGTGTTGGCGGTGTACATGCCGCCGCAGGCCCCCGCACCGGGGCAAGAGTTCTTCACGATCTCACGACGTTCTTTATCGTCGATTTTGCCGGCCACGTATTCGCCGTAGGATTGAAACGCGGAAACCAAATCCAGTTTGCAACCGTTCAACTTACCGGCGCGGATCGTGCCACCGTAAACCATGAGGCTCGGACGATTCAGACGCCCCATCGCAATCAAGCACCCCGGCATGTTCTTGTCGCAGCCTGGTAATGCGATACACGCGTCGTACCATTGTCCGCCCATGATCGTTTCGATCGAATCCGCGATTACATCGCGCGACTGCAGCGAAAAACTCATCCCGTCGGTGCCCATCGAGATTCCGTCGCTGACGCCGATGGTGTTGAACCGCATGCCGACCAACCCCGCATCGACAACGCCTTTTTTCACTTCGGCGGCTAGTGCATTGAGGTGCATGTTACAAGTATTACCCTCGTACCAAACGCTGCCGATGCCGACCTGAGCTTTGTTCATGTCGTCTTCGGTCATGCCGGTGCCGTAGAGCATCGCTTGCGAAGCGCCTTGAACCGGCGGCTGAGTAATACGTCGACTGTACTTATTCAATTCGGTGGACATGGAGAGCTCGTATCGTCTAATAAAGGGATTGGATTGCGATAAAAACGTAGGGCCAGTTCCTACCAGCCACTGCCTAACTTTTCCCGGCGCGGCCGGCGGGAACCGGCCCTGCTCGAAAAACTGTTCCTTCAAAAACGGGGAAAAAAATAGGGCAGGCCCAAGCGAAACTTGAAAGCCTACCCTATTAAAAACTAAATCGCCGACATGCCAAAGACTAGGTCGTGGCGGCTTCTTCTTTTTTGTCAGCTGCGGCGGCGTCAGCTTTCTCAGCGGTAGCTTCACCTTCGCCGGTTTCGGTCGCTGCGGTTTCACCTTCGGCGCCCTCTTCTCCCTCTTCGGTGGCGACAGCGTTTGGATCGGCCGTTGGATCTTCGCCAGCAACCAGTTGTGCCAATCGGTAGCTCAACTTCGCAACCACCTTGTGGCGATTGATGTCCGAATAGGTCGTGGCATCGGTTGCGACCGAAATCGCTCCCTGATAATCCTTCTCACGTAACAATCCAGCAAGCCGAACGGAGATTGAGTTTTCACCATCGCCGGGCAAAAGGCGATCGCCCTTTTTCAGGTCCGTCTTGTCGGCGGTCGGCGACAGATCGGCAAAACGCACTTCGGTGATCGTGGCGTTGACGTCCAATTCTGACAGTTGATCCAAGGCACCGTCTCCGGCCTGCCATTCAAAGGTATCAAGACAGACGCCCACGTTGGCGTGCCCGATCGCTTTCACCAAAGTCAAAAGCTCTTCGGCGGTTTGGATGAACTTATAGTCGCCGATGACTTTACCAACTTTGGAAGCTTGCAAAAACAAACCGACGCGTATTTCAGCTTCTTGGAGTTTGTCAGCAATCGCCGAGATCCGTTGGCTGTGCTTTTCAAAATTGTCTTGGAAAGGGAACTCTTTGGCCTGAGGTGCGATTCGAATAACACACTGATGTGTGCCCAGCGTCTGGGCCAAATCGATGATCGTATCCAATTTCGCGCTTTGGGTGGCGAAGTCATCTTCGGTGGCGCCAAAATCCATTGGCATGTCAAAGGTACCGAGATCGATACGCGCCGACTGCAGAAACTGACAGGCGAACTCTTTGCCCAGTGTATCGTGGCGGCCTACCAAGTCGTTCATGTCGATCTCGACGCCGTCGAACTTGTGGGTAAGGGCCAATTCGATCAGCTCATTTTGCCGACCCGCGACGCCTAAACCGCCGCTGTTGAGAATTTTGTAATGCATACTTTCTCCCTGAATATCGTGTGGTCTCACCAGCAGAAATAGAACCATAGCCCTGATCTCAGGATGATGGTGGCACGCTAGAGAGTGAATTTGCCGGTGACAAGCGCGGGATTATGGCAGAAGACCCAATTTTTTTCCAGTGGAATAGCATCTGATAAACAGGATCTTTTGCCAATTTTCCACCGACTACCCAAGGCGAATTTCTGACAGAGCTCGCCCCCGTGACTTCTCTGCTCATCGCCCGATTTGGCCCATAGACAACCCGCCGGATGCGGCTAAGCTTGGGGCTTCCTACGAATGGGTGATCCTGCGGCCGCTGGCGGTGGGATTAAAGGGAAGCTCGGTGAGATTCCGACACGGCCCCGCCGCTGTAATCTTCGATTTGCAACATTCTTCTTAAGCCATTGTGGACGGCCGACTTCATTGTCGCCGTTTGTGAGAAGGCCGAATGTTGCCGACGCAACTTTAACTGCGTCTTGAGAAGGAGTCAGAATACCTGCCCATTCGTTTTCGACATCACGCTCTGCGCGGGACGAGCGGTTGAAGGAACGATTATTTTATGATGACCAAAAACCCCAACAGGTCTGTGCGCAACCGGTGCGCACCGACGCTCTACCGCCACGCCTTTACGCTGGTTGAATTGCTGGTCGTGATTGCGATCATCGGAATTCTGATCGGCATGCTGCTGCCGGCGATCCAGAGCGTCCGAGAATCCGCCAGATCCATCGTCTGCCGAAATAATCTTCGCCAAATGGGTTTGGCGCTGCAAAACTACCATAGCACCTTCATGCATTTCCCCGCGGGGGTGACCGGCTGGAGACCCTTCGGCAGCGCCGATCAATCAAAACTGAATCTGGCTTGGTCCGTTTTCATTCTGCCTCAGTTGGAACAAGAAAATCTATACCGGCAGCTGGACCTGTCCCAGGCCTATGACAGCCCTGCCAACCACGACGCAGCCACCCAACCGGTCAGCGTCTACCAATGCCCCTCCGCCACCGGCGGCCCAACCAAGGATGATGCGTTAGGCGTCATTAATTATGGCGGCATCTACGGCGAACGCATCAACAGCCGCAACGATCCCCCCAAAGGGTGCATGATCTTCGACGATCCGATTTCCATCAGCGACGTCACCGATGGAACCTCCAACACGCTGATCGTCTCCGAAGACTCTCAATTCAGCGACGGCCAGTGGATCAACGGCCGCAACGTGTTCGACCAAGCCTTCCCAATCAACAGTGCCCCCGCGTTTGAAAATGACATTCGCAGCAACCACGCCGGCGGTGCCAATGGTGTGTTTGCCGACGGCCATGTTCAGTTCTTAAGCGAAACCATACAGCTCTACACCCTCGGCGGAATCTGCTCACGCGCCAGCGGTGAAACACTGGGCGAATTTTAACTTCTTAGACTCCGTTTGAATTACTTCGAATCACTCGGTTTCACTCAATTCACTTTAACACTTCTTTGATCGAAAATCATGACCAACATTCTCAAGCTAAATTTACTGTGCACCGTGCTGCTGGTAAGTGCCTCAATACCTCTGAACGCTCAAACACGATTTGACTTCGAATCACTATCGGTTCCAACGGCTGGTTTCTACCAAGGTGATCCGGCGGCCACAGGCCCTGAACGAAACCTCTACACCGTTGACTCGTTCGGCCCTTCGCCGTTTGGGGGTCCGGGGGAAGAATTTGTTCAGCGCATCAACGTCCTGCAAAATGGACAGTCGGTCGACTTCGGCAACACGTTTGACACCAGTTTTGGCGGCTTCTATTCTGGTTTTGCAATTTCCAACACCGTTGATACAACGACTCCAGGATTCACCAATCAGTACGCGGCCTTTCCCGGTTCTGGAGCGGACGGGTCGACCAATTATTTGATCAACAGCGGTAGCGGTTCCAGCGCGACCGCCTCTCTGTTTTTTGAAACAATTGATATTGCCAATACGACCTACACGGCAATCGCGACGCAGGGAGATGACGGCAATCCAACGCCATTTGTCAGCGGGCCGCTGGCCGACTCAAACGGGTATCTCGACCTGATCATCACCGGCTCCAACTCAGCAGCCTCGAGCGATCAAGTCGTCGTGTCGCTGGCCGACTATCGAAACGGAGCCAATTTCTTGGCCGAAGACTGGCGGACGGTCGATGTCACAGCGCTGCAATCGGACCAACTGACGTTTACGTTTGACGGTTCCGACGTGGGAACGTTTGGACTCAACACACCGGCGTACTTTGCGATCGACAATGTCGTTCTATCTGGGGCTGCGGTGCCAGAACCATCGGCCATCGTGCTGTTGTGGGCAATGGGATTAAGCGGAACGCTGTTCCGCCGCCGCAGCATCAGCTAATTAGAAAGCCACAGCGTTTCAGCCGCGGCACGCTATCGGCGGGGAAAGCTGAGCGACTTTGTCGCTCGGTTCTTCCAACCGTCACCGCGCCCAACCGCAAGCCCGCCCACGCGTCACCGTGCCCAAGCATCACCGTGCCCAAGGCGTCTACCGAACATCAGCAAGACATCACGGGGCTGTCGAGACGACTACTTTTTCTTGCGTTTCTTCTTGCCCTGATTGCGTTTCTTTTTCAGATCCTTGAAGTACCGCTCCTCCGCCGCTTCGTCCTTAAACGCTTGTCGACGGGGACGTGGCACACAGACAACCAAGAACCCCAAAAACACTAACGCCCCGACTAATGCGTATCCAAGCATGTATTGTTCAGCCATCGGTGTTTCCTATTTGAGGTGCATCAAAGAGCACCCATTTTAATTTGCGCCCCTGCCACCGGCAACCTGTATGTAGCACGGATTTTCAATCCGTTGTCGCACCCAGAGAGATTAAAACTCTTATTCGGCGCCTACAACTTCTCCTTGATCCAATCGCACAGCTCTTGATTGGTGTCGGTAAAGGGGAACTCAACCTGATTCTTATCTGCCATCGTCTTCACGCTCAGCTTCCCCTGATCAAGTTCATCCTTACCGGCGACAATCACCGCGCCAAAACCCTGTCGATCGGCGTACTTGAGTTGCTGTTTAAGTTTCTTCGCCTCGGGGTACACCTCGGTCTTGATTCCCGCCCGCCGCAATGACGCCGCGATCTGCAAATAGATGTTCAAATTTTCGGCGTCAAACTGAACCACCATCACATCGGCACTGGTTTTCACAGGACTGATCATCTCCAGCTGCTGCATCGCAGTCAGCAAACGGTCCAAGCCCAACGAGGCTCCGATGCCAGGATACTCTTGTTTGGTGTACAGCTGAGCCAGATTGTCGTAGCGCCCTCCCGAACAGACCGAACCAATTTTTGGCAGGTCATCAAGAAAGGTTTCAAAGATCGTCCCTGTGTAATAGTCCAACCCCCGCGCAATCGAAACATCCAAAACCAAATTCTCATCAGTGACACCGACCGCTGCCGTCGCGTCGACCAATTGTTTCAATTCAGCGAATCCCGTTTCGGCAAGCTCACTGCCGGCACACAGCGGCTGCAACTGCTTCAGCACCTCTTGATTGGAACCCTTAATCTCCGTCAGCCGCATGACGCCTTCGACCTGAGCCGCCGAAGCATCCGCGGTAGCCATCATTTCGGCCTTCACTTTTTCGGGACCGATCTTTGCCAGTTTATCCAGCGCTCTGAGCACACCAACGCTGTGGTCGCCCAGGTTATTCTTCTGCAACAATCCGTTGAGCACTTTGCGGTTATTGATGCGAATCTTGAAGCGTTCAAAACCAATCGCTCTCATCAGATCAAAAATCACCAAACCCGTTTCGATATCACTGGCCACCGACCGCGTGCCGATGGTATCAAAGTCACACTGCGCGAATTCGCGGTAACGACCGTCTTGGGGTTTTTCGCCTCGCCACACCGGTCCAATGTGATAGCGTTTGAACGGCATGCCTAACGTATTGCCATGCTGAGCCACAAATCGCGCCAGCGGAACGGTCAGATCAAACCGCATGCCCACATCGCGTTTGCCATGGTCGATAAAACGGAACATCTGCTTGTCTGTTTCGTCGCTGCCTTTTCCGCAGAGAATTTCTGCGTACTCAAGCGCCGGCGTGTCAATCGGCGAAAATCCGTAGCTGCGATAGACGCCACGGGCGACCTCCATCAATCGCTCACGTGGGATCATGGATTCGGGCAAGTAATCGCGGAACCCTTTAAGAGTGCGCGGCTGTATGATTTGATTGGACATAGAACTCTATTGGATAATATTGAGCGACGGACGCGCCGAGCGAAACGTTGCGGGACGATGATGAATCGCGTTGGCAAACTCGTGAATCTGTTCCGGGGTTTCGAAATAGCGATCGTAAGTGAACGATTCGTCAAACTCACATTCGTCGGTTGTGTAAGCGCGACAGATCTGAGGACGCGTTTCATAGATGCCGCACCGGTGATCGTCCTGCAGATGCTTGCAGGTCGTATGCACCAACAGATACCAATTCCTGCCCTCCACGAAAACGGTGGCCCGATCATGCAGTAAATACCAACGCATGAAATCGAAATCGCGTTCAGATTTGGGGGTGTCAATCGAAAGCGCGAAGTACCGACAGCACTTGGCCGTGCAATGGTCGCATAAATTCTCGCCAGGTTTCAGCTGGCTGCGATCAAATTGGAGATTGGGTTTTCGATTCATCGTTGTTTAGGTATATACTGCGTCGGGGTGGCCCATCGAGTCGGGCCGGTTCCTACCGGCCTCTTGAGAAAAACAGGGAAAAAGGCAGGATTTGGCTGGTGGGAACCGGCCCTACAAAAATCAACTCGATAGCCTATCAAAGCGCGCCTGAATCTAACAGCCTCAACCGACGTATGATCTTCACGATTCTCAACTCATTGCAATTGTTGCTGATCGTCGTCACGCCATTTGTGCTGTTCACCCTGATCATTCACCGATTGGAAAAGTTCACCCAGCATCGGCTGGCAGAGCGGTTTGGCTGGAAAAGCATCCTCTGGACCGGCTGGTTGGGCACTCCCATTCATGAACTCAGCCACGTGGCGATGTGCCTGGTGTTTCGGCATCGCATTGACGATGTGGCACTGTTTGAACCCGATTTAGAATCCGGAAGGCTGGGCTACGTCAGGCACTCGTTTACAAAATCAAACTGGTTTGAACGCGTCGGCAACGTTTTCATCGGGCTGGCTCCGCTGGCCGGCGGCGCGGTGGCGCTGGCGGCGCTGCTGATGATGTTTTATCCCGCAGCGGTCGAACGTGCCGTCGCGCAACAGAAGTTCGAAATGCCTCAAACAGCCATACCCCTCACGCGCGTCGACGCTGACCCGTTGGCTCCTTCACCGCCGCCTTTGCCCAGGCAGGAATTAATCAACAACGCCAACCGAACACCATCGATGGCAGCTTCGATAACCAAATTCTTCCACGCGACAGGGAGAGCAACGACAAGCTTATTCCAGCAAATTTTTCGGTGGGAAAATTTTCAAACCAAGCGTTTCTGGTGCTTCTTATATCTAACTCTCTGCGTCGGCAGCCACATGGCCCCCAGTCGCAGCGACTACCACGGAGCCCGCCACGGCGTCATGCTATTTGCGGCGATCCTCGGCGGATCCGTTTTGTTGGTTTCTGTGTTAGGTTTCGATTCGGTCAACGTTTCGCTATCGGTCATGAACTTCCTCACACCGGTTCTGGCCGTGATGATGCTGGCGATCATCCTCTGCATGATTGCAGCCGCCATCGTCTACCTGCTGACCATGCTGTTTCCAGTGCGCTACGAACTGCGATAGCCATCGCCCTTGGGCACGGCAATCCGAGCGACGGCCCCAAAGCGATAGACGCCATTGCGATAGACGCCATTGCGGCAGAGCGCCGAAGCGCCTTCTTTAAAACACCGCCGTTCGCTCAACGGCCTTCTTCATTCAGCGCTCGACTTCATTCGGATTGCGCCGGTTAAACAATTCTTGCCAGCAAGTAATAAGTGATTGCACTTTGTGCTGGCATCAACCGATAAACGAAGAAGCACACAGTGATCGAAGGAATCGAGGATCCCCAAACTTGGAAGGCGGGGACGCTGTCAGCCGAACGTTTAATCCGAACCAAGGCAAGCGATAGCAATTTAGCAACAGGTATCACAGTATGTCTCAAAAGATCATTCGCGTTATCACCACCGCATCTGACGGCAGTCAAAAGACGAAAGAGTTCGAAAACTTCGAAGGGCTCCAAGCGATCCACGAAGCGATCGGCATCGACGACTGCAGCACCGATCTTGACCTCCGCGGAATGCCCATCTTTCGCGGACTAATCGGCCCGATGCCGGACGGCAAAGACGCCGTTCGATACGAATCGCCCGACGTTTTCGAAGCGCTGACCAAGGAATGGACGGCGATGAAGCCCAAACGCCGCAAACGTCGTTCCGCCAAGGAAATGGCGGAGGCAAAAGCCCTCGAGGCCGCTCAGATCGCCGCCGGCAACGGCCCCAAGCCTAAGAAAAAGAAGCCGCCACGACCGCGTTTTCCATTCGGGCTGGTACACACGCCGTCCACCGCAGACGCACCGGTCAGTAATTAGTCTCCGGCGAGATAGGCAATATGAAAAACATTTGAACATCAATCGTATCCTCCGACGGACACTTTGAAATTCAGGATCAGGCATCTCATGGGAGATGCCTTTTTTTTATTGCTTCTTCCTGACCTTTATCGCCCTAGCTCAAGAGTATCGCTTCAGCGGCTTCAACCGCATTTGTGGGCGGCAAGGCGCTAGCCGCCGGTTTGATGGAAGTACGTTTTCACTTTGATTTTCTCTTCCAAGCAGAACCTGAAAGCGTAGTGGGTCTATTTTTAAAAAAAGCCCCGCCGTCATATCGAGCATACTTTATTTAAAACAAGATCCACTACGCTGGCAAGCAACATACGCGCATTTAAGGGTTTCTGCACGAGCCCCCTGCGCCTCAGTTTTCTAAAGCAAGCACAATGATCTATGAGTTCAATCTTCCAGCTCCATCAACAGCGCGCATCATCTGCGTCAAAAAAATCTCACCGATGTTTAACGCTTGGCGGTCGTATTGGTTATAATTTGTTGCGAACCATTGTTTTGGTTTTTCGTAAAGAGCGTGGCAAGGATGCACCAGCCAACCCCTGATCGGCTTTGTTTCGCGGACCGTTGCGACCGACAACTCCGCCTGAGCTTCCATGGGTTGTATGGATCACGCAGTCAAAAGAAAACCCTTTTTCTTTGACGGCGGTTAACCGTGGTCTATTTTTTACCGGCCTTTTGTTTTAAGCGCTTGATGTGATTGCGCTTTCGCGGCCGGTACCTGATCGACTTTTTTTACGTTGCGTCTGCCGCGCTCCCAATTCCATCCGGCAACGTTGCGAATAAAAAAGGTCGCCTTCCCCTGGAAAGCAACTTTATGGATTTTCAACTGCGTACGCTAAACGCTTCAGCAGCCCGCGCCGGCCAACGGATCGCCACCATTTTCACCGCCGTGATTTTGCTCATTTCAACCGTTGGCTTCACCGCCAATGCTCAAACCCAGGCACCCCACACGACACCTTTTGATATCGACACTGTTTTACGAAACGGTCGTTCGCTGGAATCTGACGGACGGTGGGGAGAGGCACTAGGCGTCTACCAAGCGGGGCTAAAATCTAACCCGAAAAACGAACTGCTCAAAACACGACGGGCCGTCAGCCGAATCCACTACGATCTCGATCGTCGGTATTCCGACGCCAGCTTCATTCAATCTGTTGACAGCACCGACGGCGCAACCGCTGCCAGCGTCTATGCCGAGGTCTTGCTGAAGATTCAGTCTTATTACGTCGACGAACCTGACTGGGCCGAACTGGCCAGCTACGGCCTGACCAGCCTTGAGGTGGCGCTGCTGTCCAAGGACTTCCGCGCCAAACATCTTCCCAACCTCACAGCCGAACAGGTCCAACAACAGATCATGCAAAACCGTGCCGTCGCCGACAAAACGGTCGTTAACACACGTCACGATGCTTATCAGTTTGCCAACACCATTGCCCGATCACTCCAGCAGCGCGTCGGGTTACGATCGCAAGCGGTTACCTATGAATTTATCTGCGGTGCGATATCGGCGTTGGATCCCTATTCGGCATTTATGTCCAACAACCAGTACACCGAAA
>CAYOZV010000103.1:14794-16812 GCA_964408465.1 uncultured Pirellulaceae bacterium | reverse complement strand
TGTTTAGAGATGGTCGAGCGATCATCTCGGGGACGGACGATCTGGCGGTGGCCAAACGCGTTTATGCTCAGTACGTGGGGAACTAAGGTAAGCGGGCAAAGGCGATTGACGATTAGACTTTCAGCGCGAATAGCTCGATCAGATGCCCGTCGGGGTCGTTGATGTAGACTTGAGCCGCACCGTCGGGGCGTTCTGTAGGGCCGGAGGCGATTGCGATACCGTGTTGTTTGAGGAGGTCAATCGTTCCGTCAAAGTCATCAATGTTGAAGGCCAGATGCTGGCCGCGCGAAACCTTTTTTACGCTTCTGTCGCCGGGCCCCGGCAAACCAGAATCTCCATCGGCCAAGATCACGTGGACAAGAATGTTTTCGATCTCGTACCAGTCGCCGGGGAAGTTGAATGCGGGGCGTGTTGTTTTTTCCAAACCCAGAACGTTGACGTAGAACTTTTCAGTGGCCGCCAGATCGCTGACGACTAAAGTAACGTGATCGAAGTGGCGGACGGCGATAGGCGGTGGCGTGTTAGTGCTCATGAGGAGGTGGTCGATTCTTGGACAATGGAAGTAGGGTGACGACGGAACGAAAACAGCACGCACCATTTATAGTGCGTGCTGTCGGATTGATCAATTGTCGAGGACGTTGCCTAGCGGTAAAATTCCAGTCCGAAATTGAAACCGTGGAACACAACATCGTCCGAGTCGGTAGATTCAAATCCGGTGAACAACCCCGCGGTGCCACCGATATTGTCTGCCACCGACGCTACGTTTCCGATGAACATCGCATTGTAGCCGGCACGAAATCGCAAGTTGGTGCGGATTTGATAGTGAGCCAAGACGCCCAATTCAACGATCGTGGAAAGTGTCACGCTGTCGCTTTCGCTGGATACGTTGAAATCATCGTTGTTGTAATTGGTGTCGAAATCATTGAAGTTTGCGAAAAGACCGAACTTGCCAAATCCAGACGCCGACCAGCGATAACCAATATCGTAGAACAACTCGCCACCGACTTGACCACCTAACAATGTGTTGGAAGCATCCAATGAAAAGTCGCCGTTGACGGTGTCGAAGACGGTGTTTCCACCTGCGGTGGTGACGGTGTTGCCTGCCGCGTCCAGTTGAGCACGTGTGCCGGTGCTGGTGACGTTGTAGCTGTCGTCGAATCGCAAGAAGCGAAATCCACTGAACGTTTTCACAAGATCCCAACCCCAGTTGACTCGATTGAATTCAACAGAGTAGAGGTCGGATTCTTTTCTCTGCGTTTGATCAGTCGCTCCGGTGAACGCGTCCGAGGGTGCACCCGAGATCGGAATAGTGATGACTGAAAGTCGAGCCCCTTGATCGGCAAGGCCTGGTTGTTGAATTAGAGGATCGCTGCGTGAAATTTCTTGGTCAACACCTGGCAGTGCCATAAAAGAGATCTCGCGACCGAAGATGGAATCTGAGCGTGTTCCGAAGGTGGCCCTCAGTCCTCCTGTGAAATCAAAATCGTTCAGCGTGCCAAAGTTCGAGTTGGCGATATCACCGTCGCCGCGCGTCATAATCAAAGCGTCAAGATAAAGGTAACGATTGGCGGCACTGACAGAACCAAACGTGCCGTAATCGCGAATGACGGGTCCGTCACTGTAACCGGCCGCCGGTCCGCAGGTGGAACAGGCGCCGTCAACCAATGAATTGCCGCACGTGTCGCATCCACCGGTGGTTTGGTTTTGATCGAAGTAAGTGGCTCCATCGCTGAAGCCTTGGTCGACATAATTCGGGTCAGCATACCCAGGCGTGGCGAATCCGCTCTGGCCGCCGTTGGCTGGGTCGTAAACGGAGCCGTATTCCCCCGGCGTCGCGTATGGGTCTGAACCAAAAGGTCCAGCGCCCGACGGTTGCGAAGGGTCGGGGATGAAATCTTGTGCCGCACGATTGGCATCGGCGGCGTAGTCTTGCCCGATAGAGCTGAGGACCGAACGCGTGCCGCTTCCTTGAACCGAACGAGTGCCACTTCCCTGGGCGGCCTTGGCGACACGGGCGG
>CAYOZV010000103.1:9769-14694 GCA_964408465.1 uncultured Pirellulaceae bacterium | reverse complement strand
CTTCCTTGAACCGAACGAGTGCCACTTCCCTGGGCGGCCTTGGCGACACGGGCGGCAGGAGCGGGCGTTTTGATTTTGGGTGGGGCCGGCGGACGGTATGCATTGGGAGCTTTCGCCGCGCTGCTGGTGCTCATGATGGAAGTCAGCGGTTTGAGGCCGCCTCCTTGAGCGAACGTTTCCAATTTATCGGCCGGAATCCCAGCCGCCTGCAGAACGCGCGGCGCGGAATTGTTTGGCACTTGAGCGGTCGCACGTTGGATCAGTTTCCCGGTAACGATCGGAGGCAAATTGGCATCCGCGGCGCCAGGGGATGCCTGTTCACCAGGGACAATGGGCGGCAGCATGATGCTGACCGGAGGCTGCGAATTGCTTTGTGCGCCTGTCGTGCCGAGCGAATGCGGGTTCGTCTGCCAGCCAAAAGTCAGGCTGCAGAATCCAAGGCTTGCCAGTGACGTGGCCAAGGCGATCGTGTTGAGCTTTTTATTCATGGGTCGAAAGACAATGAGAGTCGTGTTTTAGGGCGATAAACCTACCCATTCCTACATTTCGGCAGCTGAGGATGGGGACTTGTGTGGATTCTGCCAATTTTTGTAGTTCTGAGGTTATTCCTGCGATTGCCGGTTCTGTTGGTGGTTTCGATTTTGCCTAAATCTCCAAAAGTCCTTAACACGACGCCTGCGTAACCAAGGGGGACGAAGGCGTCGAAAAGCGGCTGTTTGCGGGTGTGAGTTGTGGAGTGGAGTTGTGAATTGGGTTAAACTGGAACCGTCGTCGAAACCGATTTTTACCAATCGCTTTCGTTGTCTTTGGTAGGCCAAGTCGAAACCAGCAAATATCATGAACTTTTTACTATTCCAATTGCAGCGTTTATTGATGCTGCCTATCGCGCTGCTCAGGTCTCCGTTGGAGTTGTTTTCAGCGTTTTCCGACGGGAGCGTCCGCAGTGAGGCGTTCGTCAAAGGCCTGCCCGCGGTGCTGGTTGGGGTGGGGGTGACGTTGGCAGTTTTGGCGACCAGTTTGGGCGGGCAAGAGTCGATGGTGGAGTTTTACTCCTCGGAGCTGCAAAAATCGGACAACGAGCGCAAGATTCTGCAGGCTGAACTGCAGCAAGCGATCATCAGCGAAAATGCTCTGGCCGAAAATTCCAGCGGCGATAGTCGTGCGGCAGCCAAGGACGGTGATCCCCGTCAGGCTCAGGTTGATGCGCTGAGCGAGAAGACGAACATCTATCTCAAAAAACTGATCAAGATCCAACCCGACCAGCGCGAGTATAAATATCGACTGGCACTCCGCGCGTTGTCCGAAGGAAACGTGCGGCGCTGTTTCCAGATGATGAAGCAGATATCTCCTTTGGATACCCCCGGTTATCCTCAGGCTCATTTGCAGTTGGCGTTATTTTACGAGAACGCACCGGCGAAGTCTCCGATCGAGCGTGTGGGAAACATCGATACTGCTTTGACGCACGTTGAGCATTGCTTGACCAACGACATCAACAACCTTGAGGCGTTGAAGATAAAAGCGCGATTGTTGATTTTGAAAGGTTCGACCGAAGATGCGCGTCGCACGTTCAAGAAAGTGTTCGAGGCGGATCCGAAATACTTTCGGCCGTTGTTGGGACTTCAAAAGGAAAAGGCCGAACGCAAGGCAACGTTGCTGACCGCCTCAAGTGCTTTTTCGACTCAGTTAACGTCATCGGAGGTTCAAAAAGATTCAGCCCGCTGGGTTGCGGCGTGGCAAGGATATGCTCAGTCGATGACGTTGCTCAGAGATTTTGAGACGCTTGAGTTGCGACTGTTAAGAGAGCTGGATCGTTACAAAGACGGCACCAAAAATATGGCTCGTCAGCCGTTTTTGAAACAGTATCTCGCTCAGCTATACATCGCTTGGACGATTCATGAAAATGGGGATCCTCTGCGTAAAGACATGTTGGAATGGCCTGAGCAGAATCAGTTGTCCATGTTGGACTACTACGCGAAGGCATTTTCGTATAACGAAAACGACCGGACGGTGCTGCAGAGTATTTCTCGTTTGGCCTTTTCGAGTTTTCCTTCGGTGAAAGAGAAGGCGCGGCAAATCTACGATCCCGCCCAGCAAACCAATGTTCCGCCGGAGGTGCTCAATCAGATGGGGCTCCAGGCGCTGAAGAAAAAGGACTATGTACTGGCCCAGCAGCACTACGAGCGGGCGCGATCTTTGGCTCCTAATAATCCCGCGATCCTCAACAACCTTGCCTATGCCTATCTCAAGGGAGAAGACGAGGGTGATGTTACGGCGGAAGATTTCATGAGCAAATCGAAGTCAAACGCCGAACGAGCTCATGATTTGGTCGCCCAAGCGATGCGTTTGATTCCGCCGGACAAACTCAAAAGCCCCAACATGTCGATGTATCGGCACACGCTGGGAACGGCGCTGATGCAATTGAAGAATTACGCAGCCGCAGCGGCCGAGTTTGAGCAAGCGTTGGCGATTAGGCCGGAGAACGTAGATCTTTTGAAATCTGTGATCGTCTGTTACGACAACTTCAACCTCGACAGCACGCCCTATCGAAATAAGCTTGATGAAGTTTTAGAAAAAGAGAAGGCGAATAGGTAACCCGCGCCGATGGCCGGAGGCGACCGAGATCGTGACCGCTGCACAGCGGTGATTGGCGGGTTCGATGCGGCCACCGATTACTTTACCAATCTCAGCGAAAACCTGAGTGCCAACGGTAACTCAATTGACCACTTTAAATTAAAGCCCAAAGATGAATTCGAATAACAGGAATCGAAACGATAGCGATTCATTCTCAATCGTTGAGGCGCTGTTCTATCCCGTCAATACGGTCAGAGACTGGTTTGCTGATGCCTTGGCCGGTGATGATAGTATCCGCGACCCTGATGGTGGCGCGTTGTCATCGGTGGTGTCAGTGCTGACGCTGCCATTTCGTTTACTGTTCGCGTTTGCGGTGTTCATGGTCCAAGCATGGTCGACCTCGCGTAAGGGGCGATCTTTCATCTTGGGGGTGCCGGCGGTCGCGACCGTATTCATGTGTGGAACTTTATTTTACGTCACAACGTTTTATTTCAATCGTTTGACTTTGGGGCGGACGACCGGGCACTACGCGCTTTCGTTGAAACAAGACGAACCCAATCCAGATGCGGTGTTGATGTTCGCGAAGAAACTGAGCCAGTTGAAGCCCGAAAATGAGCAGTATAAGTACCAAGTTGGAACGGCGTTAGCTTTAGGCGAACAAACCAACAAAGCCGTTTCGCTGATGTCCAGCCTGGCATCCGAAGATAGTCCGGGCTTCGTTCCGGCCCACTTGTGGCTGGCCAGGTACTACCAACGGGAACAGATCGACGGAAATGACAAATCAAAATTCGATGAATTGGCCTCGCGTCATCTCGAGTTGGTCGTGGAAAAGGAACCTGCCAATCTCGATGCGCAGTCGGCACTGGCATCTCAGTATCAAATTCGAGCGGGCCAAGCGAAAAAAGCGGGTGACATGGAAGTGCAGACCGCTAACCTTCGTAAAGCAGAAAAGGCGCTGGACAATGTGGTCAATCCCATGTTTAACGCAGATGCTTCCAAGCGGCAAATGAGTATTGGTCAGATCTTGCAAGTTCCCCGTTTATTGACGATCAAGCAACAGCTGGGCAGTCAGGAAGGGGCGATGGACAGGTTCGATAACCTCTTTCAAGAAATCCTGAAACTCTCACGCAATCTTCCTGATGATTTAAGGTTGAAGATCTTTGTCGCACTCCGAGACAGTGCGCTCAGCGTGAAAGAGTACGATCGAGCGGTCGAGATCATGCAACAGGCTTTTGAAACTTTTGATGATACGAAATTGAAGCAGGCTTTCGTCCGTTCCAGCGCCAAAGTGTTTTTGCTCAAGGCGGGGCAAATGACCGATTTCGACGATCGTGAAGAATTTCTTGGCCACATTAAATCAATCTGCATGAGCCTCAACGCAAACCCTGCTGAACGCGATGCTTATCAGATCATGATTGACGTGATCGTAAAGATCAAAGACAGCGATCAAAACATGACATGGTTGAAGGAGTCGTTGCTCGATTCGCCGAAGATCTCCCTAACGCACTTGCTAATTGGATTGGCCATGATCCGAGAGGGCGACATCCAAGACGGAAAGAATCATTGGAAAATTGCTTTTCGGTTGGAACGCATTGCTCAGACAATCCTCAACAACATTATCGACGTCGCCAGTACCGATAAGGAAGGTCGTATCGAAAATATGCTGGAGATCAATTTGATTGCGTTGGAAATGTTCGATCAGCCAATGTTATATCAATCGCTGGGAATGAATTACCTTTACGAAGGCAATCTCGAGGAAGCGGTGAAGAGTTTTGAAACCGCGCTTGATCTTCAGCCTGCCTTGATTCGATCCCATCATCACCTTGCTCAATGCGAAGAAAAACTAGGGAACACCGAAAGAGCACAGTACCATCGGGGGAAACTGGAAGAATACTACGAGAAACTGCCACCAAGACAGCGCGAGATGATTAAGCAACGGATGGATAGTCTTTAGTAGAGTGGACTCGGAGGTGGACGGAGAGTCCTTGTTTTAGTGCAGGCCTCCCCGGTTTTACTGAGCTGACTCGTTTTGCGCGGGTTATCTTTTCAAGACATCCCGCGGGGCAAGAAAAGCCTGAGGATCTGTTGAGAAGCCCCACTTCCCCGTAAGGGAGCCAATTTGAAATATATCAGGGCATTTCACTGTGTCACATAGCATGACCATACGTGTTTCTGGCACTAGCAACCTCTGCTGCAGCCAAATTGTTTGTTTCAACAGCCCGTAAATTGAGGAGTGTGACGTATTGTCCTAAAAACCAATCTTTAAGAAACCCTTTTCATCTTTCGCGGTTGAATAAACTGAGGTCAGATTTAAAGTGTTTTCAGATAATGTGTGTCAGATAATGTGTGTCAGA
>CAYOZV010000103.1:0-9669 GCA_964408465.1 uncultured Pirellulaceae bacterium | reverse complement strand
TGAGGTCAGATTTAAAGTGTTTTCAGATAATGTGTGTCAGATAATGTGTGTCAGACAATGTGTGTCAGATAACGAAACCTATCTGCGATCGTTAGATTGCGATTGGATCGTTAGAGGGCCATAATCCTCGTCGTCTTTTTTTGCTGCTGATTGAATCGCCCGCCTCATTTTATTGGGAAAATAACCTTGCAACTTAGCCGTTTTCATCTTGTCATTGCATTCATGGCGTTAGTGCTGCTGCGATTCGTTGTTGGATTTCATTTCTTCAAAGAAGGCACCTATAAGCTGAAGAATGGGTTCGATGCGGGGGGCTTTTTACAGTCCGCCAAAGGGCCGTTGGCACCCCATTTTAAAGCCATGCTGGACGATCCTGACGGCACCAGGCGATTTGGTGTCGAGATCGACGAAGCTGGGGTGGGACCCGAATCGGTGACGCTCAATCCCGAATTGACGTACGCAATTTGGGAAGATTTCCTGCATCGCGCCGAGAGTCATTATGGCTTTGGTGATTCGGAACTTGTGGAGGGACTGAAGCAGCAGCGCGCGGTTTTGGCCGAAGAGATTAAACAGCTCAAATCTAAAAATGAACCCGTACGCGATCTTGAGACCGAAAGAGCACTCGCCGAACAGAAGATCAAAAAAATCCGGTCACAGAGTGCTGACGCCGCCGCGATACTGGAGGACTCCAAGGACGAACTGTCGACTTGGTTGAACAACAATCAAGTCGATCTGGTCGCTCATTACGGAACCGAAGACCGTGAAGATGGTTTCACGCGTGACGGCGAAAACAAAGCCTCCGTGGCACTTTATGTGGACTCTTTGCGAGACCAGGTCGGCACGATCAAGAGCGATCGTCAGAAAAAACTGTACGGCTGGAAGCAGGAGGTGGATGGAATGTGGACCGTGTTTGAGGGACGCGTCAATGAATTGGCGGTCCAGGAACAGGCGGAAAAAGCTGGAGTCATCGCAGTCCATCGTCCTTTTGATCAACCCTACAGCCAATTGAAAATGATCAACAAAATTATCCCGTGGTTCGATACGATCGTGGGGGTGCTGTTGATTTTGGGGCTGTTTACACGGTTAGCATCAGGTGCAGCGGCGCTGTTCCTGATCTCAGTTGTATTGACCCAACCGTTTTGGATTCCAGGTACGGCACCCACGTACTTTTATTGGATCGAACTGGCCGCATTATTGGTGATATTCGCAACCTGTGCGGGCCGCATCGGCGGCTTGGATTTCTTCTTGGCAAGTGCGGCCAGTAAAGAAGAGAGACCGTCACAGGCGACCGCTTAATAGGACTGCAGGGCAAGCCCGCGTGCTTTACCCTCGCCGCCGAACAAAAAATACACATCCAACGTTGAACTCGAAAGCTAATTATGAACTCGCTAACACCCGAAGAAAAAGCCAACGGCCAAGAGAACTATTACTCGGCCGTGACTGCTCATGATAAGTACAGCCGCCGTGGGTTTTTGACCCGTTCGATCGCCGCCGGTGGCGTTGCGGCCGCTGGTGCGGGAGCGATGTATTTTGGTTACGACCGTCCGTCGGAACCCGTACGCGTTTGTGTTATCGGCACCGGTGACGAAGGCAACGTCCTGATCGGTGCGATCAACCCTGAATATGTGACGGTCACCTCGATTTGCGACATCCGCCCTTCCAGCATCCATCGCGCATTTCATGGCGACTGGTCTTCTCCCAACGCGAAGAAGGTCCGGGCGGGGTTGATGGATGTTTATGGCTGGAAATCTGAGGATGAGGCTCGTAGCAACGTCAAAATCTACGAAGACTGGAAAGACGCTGTTCAGGATCCGAACATTGACGCGGTGATTATCGCCACGCCTCTGTTCTTGCATGCTCCTATCGCCGTCGCTGCGATGCAAAATGGCAAACACGTCCTCTGCGAAAAACTGATGGCCCACAACGTCGCACAGTGCAAACTGATGTCGCGCGTCGCTGAGGACCTCGATATGA
Source organism: uncultured Pirellulaceae bacterium (assembly GCA_964408465.1). Taxonomy (GTDB): domain Bacteria; phylum Planctomycetota; class Planctomycetia; order Pirellulales; family Pirellulaceae; genus Mariniblastus. The sequence goes on along the minus strand of CAYOZV010000103.1, from coordinate 7,698 downwards.
AGATGGCGATTGGCCACCAGCGTCATTACAGCATTCTTTACGACAACGCCGTCAACCTTATTCAATGGGGATTGTTGGGCGAACTCCATCACATCCGGGCTCAGTGGCATCGGAACAATTTGCCGGGTTCGGATTCATGGGCGTTGCCGATCCCCGGTGGCGAGTACGCGGCCGACGGAAAGTTCATCGACAAAATTCAATCTCAATTGGACAAGCTGATCGGCGCTTATAATTCAAAAGGCATCAGCCAATACGATCGCATGGATTTGGGCCGGAAGATTGACCTCTGGACACAGAAGGTGCGTGACAAAGATGTTCCAGCGGAAAAATTTGGATACGAGGCTCGTTCGGATGTTTATGCAGACCGCAGCCGCAGCGCTCTGGAAGAATTGATTCGTTGGCGGCTTTGGGATCGTACCGGTGGCGGTCTGATGGCTGAACTTGGCAGCCATCAACTGGATGCGGCCAGCATTTTCATCTCGGCGTTATCACGCGACAAAGGCAAGCACGTGCATCCGCTGACCGTGCACGCTGCCGGCGGACGACATATCTTCCCACAAGACCGTGATGCTGCTGACCACGTTTACTGCACGTTTGAATTTCCCGGTCAGGGTTACGACGATGACTTCAAAGTCGGCTTCAGTGATCCAATTAATGCTTACGGCGATAAGTATCCCGGTGGCATTCCCTCTTATGAGGAGTCCGATAACAAAAAAGTGGTCGTCACGTATTCCTCAATCAACGGCAACGGCTTCGGCGGTTACGGCGAAGTCGTCATGGGCAGCAAAGGAACGCTGGTTTTGGATAAGGAAAAAGAAGTATTGTTGTATTCCACCAAGGGGCCTGGCTGGAAAGCTGGCGTGAAGAGCAAAGGCAGCGTCGCCGTGCTGGACACGACCACCAGCACCGATGCCGCACCGGCCAAGGCAGCTCAATCGGGGCCTGTCAGTCGTGGATATAAAGAACAAATCGAACACTGGGCGTGGTGCATCCAATCCGGTGAAAAAGAAAACCAGCCGCGCTGCAACGGCCCGATGGCGTTGGCCGACGCGACGATCGCACTGACCGCGCGGCAGGCGATTAAGAATTCGCAGGTCAAAGGCAAGCACGGTTTCATTCAGTTTGACGATAACTGGTTTGACGTCCACAGCGATGCGGTACCTGAAGCCGAAGGTGCGGCCGCCACCGCAAAGGCCTGGGCAGACGAGAAGAAGAACCTAGGACTGGCTTAAACAGTCGCGGGGAAACAGTCGAGCGTCGCGTCCGCCAAATAGTAGCGGAGCGGCGAAAGCCGCCCGATGTTGTGGTGTAACGCGTGAGCATGCACCCGCCGTTGAGCCAGCCAAGTGATTCACATTTATCAAACGTGATCAAGTGCACGCGAGACCGCATTGCCACCAGCCACCACTGACTGAAGATCACTGCACCCAACGAAAGCTTCCGCCGCTGGTATTGGCAATATGTTTCATCATCGGTGCACCGATTCCCGTCGAGCCCAGGGTGATCGTATTGATCGGGATCTTCTTCGATCCCGTCGAGCTATCGTCAACATTGACTCGGTGCAGCATTGGGATCGTGGGGTCGTGAAATTCCCCATCCGAAAGGAAGTAGATAGAACTGGGCCTTAAAGACAGAGACGTCTTCATGGCCAGCATCGGCATCGTTAGCGCGTCGGGTTGTTGTTCATCTAACCAATTTTTCACGCGTTTCTTATTGGTTCTTGTCGCTGGAATCAATCGTATGTTCTGCTCGGTCATACCCAGCATCGGGTAAGTTTCAGAGTTGTAAAGGATCACCAGAAAACGGTGGCTGGTTTTAAGCATTTCCATCGAACGGGTCAGTTCGAAGACCGCGCGTTGGTACCGGCGTTCACCGCCCATGGAACCCGAACAATCGATGACAAAAACGAACTTATTGCCGGAAGATTCTAGGCCGAAGAACTTTACACTGTCCGACTTCCCTTGGCCGATGTTTTTAAGGACGGCACTGCCCTCGTCGAGGCCAACGGTTCCCATGTTGACCGGTTGAAACAAATTCCTATCAGGGGCCGCGTCGAAGGTAAGGTCTTCAAGGATCGGCTGCGTCATGCTTGTGGGAATGACCGGTTGTAATTCGTCGACCAGAGTTTCGACGGAGTCCGGTTCAACCACCTCGGGATCTAGGACTCCACCGCCGGCCTCCTGTTCAAAAACGGATTCCATTTTCAGCGGGGAAATGTCGATCGACATTTCGTCGCTGACGTCATTAACCGTGCTAAACTGCAGCGTCAGCGGACCCTCGTTTTTGATGCTGGTGATGAAACTGCCCAGCCACAGCAGTAACAGGCAGTGAAGAAGCAGGCTGAACATCCAGCCCGAAAGCAGTCGGCTGAGCCAAGTCGCTGAGCTATCTTCAGCGTCAGATTCGCGGACTTGGTAGCGATCGTTTATTCCACTTCCTTGATTCCGCCGAGAGATAGAGAGACGCGCACACGAGGGCCGCGCGTTTTTCTGGCGTGTTTTGATTTCGAAGGAGTGTTGGGGCACTGCCGCGGTTTGCGGTTGTGTCTCAGAAGAAACTACGACAGGTTTGATCGTTTCCAAACGCTGGTTTTGAGAATTCATTGCGGCATCCTGACGGCAGAATCACAGGACAGTATCTGTCCCGACTGGCATTTCAATTGGGTTGGAAGCGGATGCAAATGAAACGTAGGCTTACTTAAATATTATGCCTTTTACATCGGCCGTATGCAAACTGAATCTGAATAGTTTGGCGACTTCAATACTCGGCCCCACGGCCTCGATTGGCTTCCCACCACCGGTCTCCCGTTGTATTCTTTGAGCAGACCAAAATTTTTAATTTGTTTGCAAGATTCTGCGTGACGCTCAACTGATCTGAACCACCCATGAGATTATCCGTATCCACTCCCAGCCGTTTGCACTTTGGATTATTCGCGGTTGGCCGTGAAGTCGAACGTTCTTTCGGCGGAGTTGGGTTGATGTTGGCAGCGCATCGAACCGTGGTAGCGGCCTCTGCTGCCGATGGATTTCATGTCGCAGAGAAACTTTCTGACGGCCACGGCACCTCAACCTGCGACAGTGAACGATCGGTTGCGGTTCGAGAGAACGCCCTGAAATGGTTCGATCGTTTTGGCGGTGATCTCTCTTCGAAATTAGCAACGGTAGACAATCTGCCCGTTCAGCTGGAAATCCAACAAGCGGCTCCGCGACACAGCGGATTGGGCTCGGGCACACAGTTGGCGATGGCGACCGGAATGGCGCTGCAGCGATTCTTCGGATTAACGATGCCCAAGCCAGACGAACTGGCGGTCGGGTTGGGGCGCGCGGCACGGTCGGCGATCGGAACGTACGGTTGCTTCGAGGGCGGACTGATTGTCGATCGGGGTAAAACGGCTAACGAGCTGGTTTCGCCGATCGACTTGCGAGTCGATTTTCCCGAACATTGGCCGATCGCAATTGTCAACGTAACACAGCCGTCTTCACAGCAGGCGGGGCCAATCGCGGGGCTGCATGGTCTGGAGGAAAAGCTTGCCTTTGATAAGCTGACCCCCACCAACCAAGAACAACTGCAGCACATGAGATCGTTGGTGTCGCAACAGATGGTGCCCGGTGTCATTGGCGAAGATTATCAGCGGTTTGCCGATGCGGTCCATGAATTTGGACGCCGCAGCGGAGAATACTTTGCCAAAATTCAAGGTGGTCCCTACGCCAACGAAACCATCAGCGCCGTGATAGACACCGTTTACAAATCGAATGTTCACGCGACGGGACAAACATCATGGGGGCCATCGGTGTTTGTGATTGGGCAAAGCTGGGAACATCTTGAACCTGCGATCGCTAATTTGAAAAAACGATTTGGAACCCACTGCCACATCGACATCACTCGGGCTGATAATCAGGGCGTGATGATCACACAACCATCGCCAACCACGGCTTAACCTACGTTTTACGATCAACCGGAAATCGACTTACTTTTATGACTCGACTAAGTGTAAACATCAACAAACTTGCGACCCTCCGTAACGCGCGCGGCGGTGACAATCCTGACGTGATCGCGTGGACGCAGAAGATTCAATCTTACGGGGCTCAAGGGATCACGATTCATCCTCGGCCTGACCAGCGTCACATTCGGAGATCCGACGTCCACGCGCTGAAGAGGGTCGTAAGCACCGAGTTTAATATCGAGGGCTATCCCTCACGCGAATTTTTAGATCTGGTGAAGGAGGTCGTTCCCGAACAGGTTACCTTCGTCCCAGATCCACCTGAGGTGCTGACCTCCAACGCGGGTTGGGACGTGGTCACGCATCGGTCTTTTTTAAAGGATATCATGGCGGAGATGCGAGCCGAAAAAATTCGCACGTCGGTGTTCATGGAAACCGACCTGAAACAGATGGATGCCGTCGGAGAGATCGGGGCGGATCGGATCGAGCTGTACACCGAATCCTACGCCACACGGATGGCGGCTGGGGATGTGAGTGTGGCCGATGAGTATCGCGCGGCGGCCGACTGCGCCAAATCTTTGGGGTTGGGCGTCAACGCGGGACACGACTTAGATCTTCACAATCTTAAGGCCTTCGTCGCAGCGATTCCGTTCGTAGAAGAAGTTTCCATCGGCCATGCTTTAATTTGTGACGCGCTAATTTATGGGATGGAACAGACGGTGCAGTTGTATCTGGATGAGTTGGCCTGAAAGGATCACTGCCGAGAAACCGGAGGCCGCAATGTGCGAAATTAAAAAGGCCGTCCTAAGTCCGCTTTGAGCCCGTCTTAAGACCGCTTTGAGAGCGATTTGAAGTGTTTGGCACTGGTTTTTTTAATTTACTTTCGTAAGCTTTTACGAAATAGTTGGTTTTAGTTTTAGGAGTCAGAAATGGCACGTCGAGGTTCTGAATTTGCTGGTCTTTCCGTCGCGATCGTCACCCCATTTGTGGATGGCAAATTGTGTCTGGAAACATTGAAACAGCAGGTTGAATTTCAGATCGAAGCCGGCACCACTTGCGTGGTCCCCTGCGGCACGACCGGTGAATCTCCGACGCTGACACACCCCGAGCACGAACGCGTGATCGCGGAGACGATTCAGATTGCCTCGGGGCGCATCAAAGTCATGGCCGGCACCGGCTCCAACAGCACCGCCGAAGCGATCAGTTTAACCGAACGTGCCGCCAAAGAGGGCGCTGATGCCTCGCTGCAGGTTGCTCCCTATTACAACAAACCGACTCAAGAAGGTTTCTATCAGCACTACCGCGCGGTCAGCCAAGCGGTCGATATTCCGCACTGTATTTACAACATCCCAGGGCGATCGGGCAAGAACATCGAACCGGAGACGATCGCGCGGATTGCTTCGGATTGCCAAAACATGGTGATGGTCAAAGAAGCCACTGGCAGTCTTGATCAAGCGTCCCAGATTTTGGCAACGACCGATCTGACCGTCCTTAGCGGCGATGACAGCCTGACCATTCCACTGATGTCTGTTGGGGCCGAAGGCGTCGTTTCGGTGGTCGGAAACATTGTTCCCCACGACGTGATCGAATTGGTCAACGCTTTCCGAGACGGTGACGTCGCGCGGGCTCAGCAGTTGCATCTGAAACTGTTTCCGCTGTGCCGTGATTTGCTCAGCATTGCCACCAACCCGATTCCCGTCAAAGCCGCCATGGCGGAACTTGGCCGGGACACGGGCGAGCTGCGGTTGCCGATGACGCCGCTGGATGCGGATCAGTTGAAGTTTCTAAAATCAACGATCGAGACATACGGTTTGACCGCAGCTGCGGTGTAATCTGTTTTTGTGTAGGGCCGGTTCCCACCGGCCACTGCCAACCGTTACCCAGCGAGGCCGGTGGGAGTCTACAAGCAAAATGAATGACGCCGGACGTAGGATACGAATCTGGCCGGCAGCTTTGCCGGTAGCGGTTGTCGTAACGGCGGGATTCATCTTGTTGCCTCCTGATGATCAGGCAGTGCTTTGGCGAACGCTCACATTCGCCGCAAATGCAGCGTTGATCGCGATCCCGTTGGCTGTGCTTGCTGCGGTTTGCTTAAATCGGGCAACTTGGTTGAGAAACGGTCTATTGTTTTCTTTGATCGCGCTGGCGGTGATTCCGCCGTACATAAACGTCAGTTGCTGGGATTCAGCGTTTGGAAAACTTGGCTGGTTGACGTCCGTTCAAGGTCAAATTCTTCAGCCGCTGCTTTCAGGTTGGTCGGCGGCGGTTTGGGTTCACGCGGTCGGTCTGATTCCTCAATTTGCTTTGCTGTTTTTTTGGGCGTTGGCATCGGCGCGGACGTTCGAAGAACAAGCGCGGCTGGATTTGCCGCCGAGCGTCATTTTCTTTCACGTTACGCTGCGCCGGTTATTGCCGCTGGCGATACTGTGTGCGCTTTGGGCCGTGATCTTTTGCAGTCGTGAAATCGCGGTGACGGATCTTTATCAGATTGGAACGCTGGCCGAGCAAATCTATCTTGGGTATTCATTGGGGCAGGTGAATTCTCTGGCCACCAATTGGTCGGCAGAGGAAATTCAGGCCGCGGGTTCGATTGGTTTTTCCTTGAGAACCATTCAATTTCTGTTTCTGGTGGCGGTGTCATGCGCGTTCTTTGGAACCCTTGCTGGGTTTTCGAAGGACTCATCGTCGACGATAAGCGCTTTTGGAGGGGGAGGCCCCCATTCAGATTCAAGCAAAATTGTAGGTCATACCATCGGGGCGGTGGTTGTGTTGCTTTTGCTGGTCGGTGTGCCTTTGTTCAATTTGATCTACCAAGGCGGAACAAACGTGTCGTCTATCGATGGGCGGCCGACGCAGTTGTGGGCTTTTGACAATCTTTGGCGGGCAATTGTGAAATCGGCTTCTGACTTTCAGAACGCATTTCAATGGTCAGCATTGATCGCAATGGTTTCGTCTTCATTGATTATCGCGACATCGACGTTGATTTGCTTCAGTGCCAAAGGCAATCGAGTCGCTTGGTGGTCATTGATCCTACTGACGGCATTTTTTGCGGCGCTCTCAGGGCCTGACATCGGCAGTGGACTGACTGCGTTTTTCGCTCAAACACAGAACCCGGCTTTACTCTGGTTCTACGATTGCACGATTGGACCTGCGGTGATCGCGAACTTGGCGTTTTGTTGGCCGATTGCAACGCTGGTCGTCTGGTTTGCGATCAGCCAAACGACGAACGATCAAATTGAAAATGCACAGTTGGACCGGATAGGACGATGGCACCGCATGTTTGAGTTTGGTTTTCGGCAACATTGGCAACTGTTTTTGGGAGTCTGGTTGTTGGTTGCCGCGATCTGTTTTTCGGAGCTCTCCGCGTCTCAATTGGTGCTGCCACCGGGGATTGAGACCGTTCCGCAGGTCACCCTCGGAAAGTTGCATGCGGGCGTTAACGAAACAACTGCCGCGCTATCGCTGCTGACGATCGGATTGGTTGTTGCAATCGCGATGACAGCTTGGATAATCATAAAACGGGGAACTCGTCTTGGGCGTTTGGGCTAAGGATTGCCGATACCTATAGTGCCGTCAAATTAATTTTAGCGGCCCAGCGCGAGCCGTCCGGTAAGGCAACGAAACCCGAGGGCTTGCGCCCTTCGGCTAATATTTAGACACAATACCGTTCAATGGACTGATTGGTTAGGCTCACAGCCATGTGGTCAGTTTAACGATTAGCCGGCAGGCGTCGGTGTTTAGGCGGGGCCAAACGCGGT
>CAYOZV010000102.1:0-16849 GCA_964408465.1 uncultured Pirellulaceae bacterium | reverse complement strand
ATTTTGAAATTAGAAATTCTTTTCGTTTTATTCCACGATCCAAAGTTCAACTCCCCCCTCCCCCAACAAAAAAAGCCCCACCAAAATTTGGCGGGGCTCCGTATTTCCAATCTCTTCCAACTGCTTCAACGATTACTTGTCGTTGAAATCAAGCTGCCACCAACCGTCGTCCCATTCCAAAGTCACTTTACGCCATCCCAATGGGACCTGTGGGTAAGGATAAAACGGGCCGATGTATGGCCACGCCGAAGCTGAATGCTGACGTGGGTAGCTCAACGCTCCGTAGTTGGGAGCCGCTGCGTAACTGGGCCAAGCGTAACCTGGCAGGTCCGCAGGACCCGATGGGCCGGCCGCTGCACCTGGGGCACCGCCGTACGCCATCGGAGCAGGCTGAGCAGAATAGCTGTCGCCGTAAGAGGCAACCGCTCCACCACAGCTACCGTCTGCACAACCACCGCCACCACAGCTGGCAAAAGGCATTGGCTCGCCATAGCTCTCGCCACCGTAACTCATACCGCCGTACGATTCGACAGGAGCATACTCGCTGTAGCCCATGTCCTGGGCGGCAGGGCGCGTGTACGCCACGGGAGCCGCTTCGCCTTGAGGCGAACGTTGGTATTTCTGCGCCGCGTACGGATTAACAGGCATCCGCATGGGTTCATTCGGCTGTTGCTGATAAGCAGCAGCACGGTACGGCGAAGCAGGCTTCGCACCGCGGACTTCAATGTCGTTGACGACTTGAATCACACCAAGATGACCCGCCTTCTGAGCCGTTTTGAGGATCGTCATCTGTTGGTCGGCGTTGGAGACAAACCCCTCAAACCAAACCGTCCCGCGGTCGACACGCATGTCGACGTTGAAACCTTTAAGATTGCCCAATTGTTGTTGTTCTTGCAATTGGCTTTTAACGTACTCCGCAATTTGCGTGTCATCTGCCATGCCCACAGACGGCATGAGCGATGTAACCGCAACTGCGAAAGACAGCACTAAACGTCGCATCGGATCCCTCCTGATTCGTGAACGCATCGCAAACAAACGACCCTTGGCATTACAAATTACCGGTCGAAAAACCGTCGGCTGAACGTCGTCGAAAATAGTTCTTAATTGATGAATTAACTTTTGTGCAAATCGCGAAAAAAGCATCCTGCCCTTTTGCAGATCGCGGCAACACTCGGCTTCAACACCGGCCGCAAGGAGAAATCAATTTTACAACGCCCTGCCCTTAAACTCTTGAATGACGTTGACACCATTCAAAAACAAAGCGGGCCAATATAAATTGACTATGCGAGATTCCCCCCTCGCGGATTCAATGCTGAACCCGTAGTTGTTTTCGGCAGCTTGGCAGGCCAACAGACACAATAATTCTGATAATGACGATCTTCTGGAAAAAACGGCAGCCTCAACAACCATTTATGCCCTCAGCGTGCTAGCTCCAGAGTGAAGATCTTCTGATTAAGCAAGATACCGATCAACGAATGTCATCACCGATCATCGGCCTACCGAGCGGCTGAGTTTCTGCTTCCGCTTCGGTCGTTGTTTTAGGCGGGGCCAACCTCGGTCGCCTGCCGGATGGTCGTTAAACGAAAAACATCGCTTAAACATCCGCAGTCGATCTCAGCGAGTACAGCACCGGCACAACAAACAGCGTCAGCACCGTCGCGAAACTGAGCCCCGCGATTAGCAACCAAGCCATCCCTTGCCACAAAGGCCCGCCGGCCAAGGCAAGCGGAATCAGCCCTCCGACCGTCGTTGCGGTGGTCAAGAAGATCGCCAATAGACGTTGCTGACCGGCGGCGACGATCGCCGCATGCAGCTCCTCTTTATTGACCGTTGACGATGCCTCGGTCACCGAACCATCGAATCGCGGATTCCTGTTGGATCGCGGATTCCTGTTGCTGATCGTTTTGGCAACCGACATGTCCGCAAATTCAACAAACAAAATGGCGGCATTGAGCACGATCCCAAACAGCGCCAGCAAACCCAACTGAGGCATGAAACCAAAAGGGCTGTTGGTCATCCATAACCCAAGCAACGCCCCGGCGACCGCCAACGGTAATGTCGCGACGATGATCGAAGTCCGGAACACACTGTTAAACTGGACGATCAACAGCACGATGATCGCCACGAACGACATCCCGAACGACTTGAGCATCTTTCCTTGGGCCTTTTGAGATTCTTCCAGAGCTCCACCGACCTCGATCTTGTATCCATCAGGCAATTCAGATTTCAGCTGTTGCATCTGGGGCGCGTTGAAAACGGCGGAGGTGATGTCGTTGCCGGAAGCTCCCGTTTGCACTTGCGCCCGAACCTCGATCGTTCGATTTCCATTGCGCCGATCAATCAAAGAGGGTCGCCATTGAGGAATCACGCGCGCCAGCGAAGCCAGTGGCAATTTTCCGTGACGAGTTTCAACATGAGCGCTTTGGATCGCGGACAGGGACCGGCTTTCGGGTTCCATTCGAAAGTAAACCGGAATCTGATGCTCGCCCTCGCGATAATACGTCAGCAGTCGGCCAGACAAATACGTGTCTAACGTCGAAGCAATTTCGGCATTTCGAACCCGCGCCAGGTTGGCTCGGTCCGGTTCAATGTCAACATACAATTGCTGGCTATCGACGCCCCAAGAATCACTAACGGCCAACGTCTCCGGATTTGATTCGACCATCTTTTTCACTCGCCGCGCCGCCGATTTGAGTTTTTTCATGTCTGCGAATCCGCTGCCAACAACGCGCAGCACAACCGGATCCGCGGGCGGCCCCAGCAACAATTCGATCGGAATCACGCGCGCCCCGACAATTGGCTGCAGACCTAATTCGTCGTCACCGTGCGTAATGACCTGCCGCAACTTTTCAGCGAAGTCATGCGTCACCGCACCATCGGTGGTGTGAATAAGGATCTCAGCAAAATTCGGCTTCGGCGATTCGGGCTCCCACGACAAATACCAGCGTGCCCCGCCGCTGCCAACCATGGTTCGCATGTTCAACAATCGCTCTTCGGATTGCCCCGCCTCATTCACGTAGGGACTGCACCGGCGGATCATCGTTTCGACTTCGCGCGCAACGACGTTGGTTTGTTCGATCGACGAAGATTCCGGCAACCAAACCTCCACCGCAAATTGGTTTCGCTCTGTCAGTGGAAAGAACTCGGCCGAAACGGGTAACTGCGTCGCCAACACCAACGCGCCCAACGCCGCCGCCAACGTCACCACGCGATGCTTCAACGCCCACCGTAACATCCCGCCATAGATCCAATAGAAAACACCGCGCGACACGGGGGCTTCCTCACCACCGGCATCGCGCTGCGGTGGCCGCTGTTTGAAGCCCAACTTCTTTTTGAGATCCAGCGATTCAAATTTTGCCAATAACCACCCAAGCGGAGTACCGCGTTGAGACGAATTCTCGGGAACGCGGATAAACCACGCCGCCAAGATCACACAAAACGTCATCGCCAGCAGCCAACTAACGGCCAGCATTACAGACAGCGTCGTTGGCAAACTGTAGATAAATTCGCGGTTCACGCCATCCATCGCAATCAACATCGGCACGAACGCTGCGATCGTGGTCAGCGTTCCATTCAACATCGACGACCCCAGCGTCTGAGCCCCCGAAACGGCCGCTTCCTCGGGCGTCATGCCGGCAATCTGATTGGTTCTGGCTTGATCACAGATCTGGACAGCGTTGTCGACCAACAGCCCCAACGAAATAATCATCGATGCTAACGACATCTGTTCAAGCTGCACACCGAACAGCGTTACGATCGCCAAAGAAGCCAACACCACAAACGGAATGTTCGCCGCCATCACGGCCGCGGTGCGAAAACCAACCACCAGATACACCACCAACACGACGATCACGATCGCCGAAATAATGTTGACGACGACCTCACGCAGGCGCTGGTTCACGCTGTCGGATTGATCGGAGATGACCGAAACGGCCAGATCCGGCGGCAGAGCGCCGTTGGCCTTGAGTGTCTCAATTCGGTTTTTCGAAGCGGTGCAGATGTCGACAATATTAGCGCCGGACTTCATCTGAACGGCCACAACATTGGCCGGCGATTGATGCTCAACATCTCCGTAACGGCAGATCTGCGTGGGAGGATCAACGTACCCGCGGCGCACTCGCAAACCCATGTCTTCCAGATGGATGGGATTCACGCCCCCTTTAGACGCGACAGCGCTAACCACCAAGCGGTCTATTTCTGCAATCGCGCCGACCTCGCCACCGGGCTTCACAAAATAACGCCCGTCACCGGCATCAATACGTCCACCGGGCTGCACGATGTTTTGAGACTGAGCCAGCGCGGCAATCTGATCGATTGTCAAATCCAGCTGCGACCAATTACGTTCATCGGTTTCGACGTAGATCGCCTCCTCGCGTACGCCGTGCCGCTCGACTTTCGAAACACCAGGCAGTAAACGCAACGCGTCACGTACCTTTTCCGAGTACACATCAATTTCGCGATCGGAATACTGGTAGATCGGATCAACAGTCCCCCCGTCGCCTGTGGGTTGTTGGTGAACGGCGAACAGAATCACACTGGTGTCAGCGAATTCATCATTTACCACCGGCACGACGACGGGATCGGGCATCTGGACATTTCCCACCCGCGCTCTGACACGATCCCAAGCGTCGTCAATCTTGGCACTGGGCAACCACTCCTCCAGCTCCACAAAAATGACCGATTGCGCGCTACTGGAGGTCGAACGAATCAGTCGCACCTCTTCCATCCCGTCAATTGCTTCTTCCAACGGGTCGGTGACCAGTTCCTCCATCTTTTCAGCCGATGCTCCCGGCCACTGCGCCGTTACAACGCAGATTTTCAGCGTGAACTCAGGATCTTCACGACGAGGCATCGTCAACGCGCTGACGACGCCCCAGCAGACGAAAATTAATACAAACGCAATCACGACGGTCGGCCGTGCTACTGCAAATGCCGGCAAACGATTCATCGTCCACCCTCGGTCTGACGCTTCGTAGGCACAATTCGGACTCGGTCGCCATCATCCAAATAATGCGTCCCCCCAACGACGATCTGCATGCCTTGGACCAGTGGCGTTTCGGTCGACGGTTCAATGCAGATCAGCAAAGTGTCGCCTGAGACCGAATCATCCGATGTGACATTCACCGAAACACGTTTCACCAAAGCATCGAGATCCGCCCGACCGTCGGATCGTTCATCATCGTCCAAGACATGGATAAACGTCTGTCCGTCTTCTCGCCGGACGGCTTTCATTGGCACGTAGAAACCCTGCACCGAACTATCGGCGATCATCGTCACGCGCACCGTATCGCCAGCCCGTAACATCCAGCGCGCATGATCCATCAAAACTCGGTCCCCGGTCCAATTCTCGATTGCCGGTGTTTCTTCACCGGCATCACCGGTTTCACCGGTCTCACGCTCGGCATCAAAGAACAATTTGCCAGTGATCAGGTCGCGTTCAAGATCGACCGCTTGGGGATCTTCAAACTCCACCGCCACAAACTTCCAAGTGCCCAAAAACGGCAGCACGTCGCTGGTGACTTTGACTTTCAGTTTCTCAACCGCCAATTCGCGCTGCGAAGCGTCAGAAGGACTGTCCCAATTCCGATTCAAGATCCTCCAAACGTAGCTTTGGCCATTGATTCGATGGACGGCACTCTCTTCGACCAACAAGCGTTTGTCTCCGGTGATGATCGGGCCAAGATTCAATGGATAAATGTTCTCTGTTCTGGCGACGTTGGTCCGGTTCGCTACTTCCAGCGACTCCGATTCAGTTTTGTTGCGAACATGCAGGGACACCGTGAAGGTTCGGGTGTTGCTGTCAGCCACCGTGTCGACGGTGTAAACCATCCCCGTCAAAATTTGCGGCTGGCCCAAGTGATTGGTGAGAGTGACAGCCAGCGAATCTCCGCGTTGGTAGCGTCGTGAATTATCGGCCGTCACTTCGAACTCGACCAGCATCGGATCAACCATCTGGACGGTAACGATCGGGTCACCTTCCTTGACGTAAGTCCCCGGCACCACGTGAACCTCGGCAACTTGACCGGGGAAGGAGCTGAATAAAACGGTGTTCTTTAAGTTTCGTTCGGCTTCGGCCACACGCTGTTGGGCTTGTTGAACCTGAGCATCCAACGCCAGTTGTTCGGCGTTGGCTTGAGCCAGTTCGGACGTGACACTGGCAACCCTCAGCCGCGCCGTCGAGGCGCGCGTGCGGGCGGTGTCCAATTCTGATTTGGAAATCGAATTGGCCAACCGTTTTGCTCGCGCCAATTCGTTCAAGGCCAGTTGCAGTTCCGCTTGCGCCGTTTTGATCGCGGCGGGAAGACGTTGCTGGATTGAGATCTGATTGGCTTCGCTTCTGCGTTTAGCAACGCTGGCATCCGCTTGGGCGGCATCGACCGCGATTCGGAATTTTTCATCGTCCAGTCGCGCCAACGGGTCGCCCACGTTTCGAGGTCCGCCTTTGACCATTTCGCTCGGCTCGATCACCGCAACGACGCGACCGGCCTGTTCGAACCCGATCCGTTCGGCCTTCCACGCTGCCACCGACGCCGTCGTGTGAGGCTCGAAGGAGGGGGTGCTTCGGTTGAGCGCCATCACCGAAACAGGTTTGGGGGCTTTTTGCGTTACTGTGCCTGTCGCCTTCGAATCCGCCTCACATCCGCACAAAATCGCGAACGAGGGCACCCATACCAAAAGCACCAACCAGGCTGTCAAATTTTTTCGGCAAAACTGCATTGAGTTCAATTCAGGCAAATAAGCACACATACTTGGAAAGATCCAGAGACGTAAAATATAGTATGCAGCTAAACTTTGGCGCGCAATAACCGCTGCGATTGCCTGAAGATGATCAGTCAGTTCAAAAGTGGGGATAAAAAAAGACCGTCGAAAATTCGACGGCCTTTGATGTGATCATTGGCTTAAAATTGGATTCAATTCCAAATTTGGTGCCAAAGCACGGGATGGAGGGTTGAGCCAATGGCAAACGCCAGTGGCTAACCACAAACTTACATCACCATGTCTTTCAAACCCTTGAGAGGGCGGATCTTGACGACGCGGCTGGCTGGCTTTGGCTTTGCCCAAACCATCTCACCGGTACCTGGGTTACGCACTTCGCGTTTTGGCATCGCAGGCTTGTCACGGACAACGATTTTGCAAAGACCTGGAATCGTGAACTGGCCACAAGCGGCTTTTCCAGCAACGTTCTTTTCGATCTCAGCAGTCAGAGCGTCGAAGAAGCTTGCAACTTCTTTCTTGGTCATGCCTGTCGACTCGGCCAAGTTGTTCATGATTTCAGATTTAGTAGGTGGCTTTGCAGCTGCTGCTTTTTTCGCCATGGAAGACTCCTCAAGTAATTTTGGAAAGGGTGTATTTGGTCGGTAAATTAAGGGTTTTACGCTCAACAACGCGAAAATTAGACAGCGTTGAACCAATTATTCAAGGCCAGTCTGCGCTAAAAACACGCCGAAACCGGCGTTTTTTGCGTAAAAATGGCTTTTCAGTCCAAAAACCAACCACATTCCATGCTGATTTTGCGGGAAAAACCGCTCGGCACCGGCAGAATCAACGTTTAAACAGTGCCGGTTGCGGGAGATCTAAGTGCGTCTACCGCGACATTATTGCCGAAATACCGTCTCAATTGCTGGCAACATTTCTCCTCCGCAACGCCTCAATCGTCCGTAAAATCTGATTGCGATAGATACCTTCGCACAAATTCCTTCCAGATGTCGAACCCTATCAGTATGCCATTGAATTCCAAAATCCATCGCCTCTTTTTGCTGACGTTGCTTGGCGTTGCCGTTTCTCCGGCCGCCGCCGATCAGCCTCAGAAGTTGCGCGACCTCCAACAGCAATTCACTCGGCAGATACGCCCCATGATTGAGCAACATTGTGGCGACTGTCATTGGGGCGATAACGCGGACGCCGATCTGAATCTCGAACCGTTTGTATCACTGGACCAACTGCTCCAGGGCCGAAACAAGTGGAAGAAGGTTCTGCTGCGCGTCGCCGCCAAAGAAATGCCACCTCAAGACGTCGATCCAATCCCCGACGATCAGCATCAACAATTGATGGTCTGGTTGGACCAACTGATGAATTCGGTGGACTGTTCCGACATCACCCCCGGTAAAGTCACCATCCGGCGGCTCAATCGCGTCGAATACCGCAACACCGTCAAAGATCTTGTGGGGGTGGACTATAAACCCTCCAAAAATTTTCCCGGCGACGATGTGGGCTACGGATTTGACAACATTGCGGACGTTTTGTCGCTGCCACCGATTCTCATGGAGAAATACCTCCAAGCCGCAGAGGATATCTCCTTCCAAGCCATCAACGATCTCAACGCCCAACCGATCGCAGGCAGCATCAGCGCCTCTGATTTTACTCGCAACGGAAAACCGCTACGTGCGCGCGACGCGGCGGTCACTCTTTTTTCAAACTATACGATCAGTGGTGATTTTGAATTTAAAGAGTCAGGCAAATACAAATTCATCGTGGAAGCCTGCGGAGATCAAGGAGGCGGCGAACCCTGCAAGATGGCCGTCTCGTTAAACGGCACTCGGCCCAAGACCCTCGTCGTGAAATCAAGACGCGGCGACTTCAAAAATTTCGAGGTCCCTTTCTCGGTCAAAAAATCGGGAACCCAGGCCATCGAGATTTCATTCCTCAACGACTACTACAACGATAGGGCCGATCGAAAAATTGATCGCAACCTAGTTATCGGCAACGTAAAAATCGTCGGTCCCATTGGAAAGAAGTCTCCCTTCTACGACAAAATCATCAATGTGCCGCCTCCTAAAACAGACGCCCAGGCCGAGGCTGCCGCCAATTCCATCATCAACTCTCTGGCGTCCAGAGCCTATCGGCGTCGGGTGACACCTGAGGAACTTTCACGATTGGTAGATCTGTTCAAGATCTCGCGCTCCGACGGCAACGCGTTCGACGCGTCGATACGATTCGCGTTACAAGCAATTTTGATCTCTCCGCACTTCCTCTATAAAGTCGAAGCCCCCGTCGCGCAGGGCCAAACGAGAGCGCTGACCGATTTCGAACGCGCCTCCAACCTTTCGTATTTCCTCTGGAGCACGATGCCCGACAAAGAACTTTTTCGCGCTGCGGCAAAAGGCGAACTCAGCGATCCGGTCGAGTATCGAAAACAGGTGAAGCGGATGCTGGCCAGCCGCCGGTCGTTGGCGCTGGTGCAGAATTTTGCCAGCCAATGGCTGCACCTGCGATCGTTGGCGCCGATGCAGCCCGACCCCGAACTTTTTCCCGGCGTCACCAGACAGCTCCGCGCCGACATGGCCACCGAAACGAAACTGGTCGTCGCGGACCTGATCGCCAAGGACGCCAAGATCACGGAGCTTTTAAGTGTTCCCTATACATTTGTGAACGGCCCGCTGGCCAAGCATTACGGAATCCCAAACATCCAAGGCCGGAAATTTCGCAAGGTAAACACGACCGCAACAGGTCGATCCGGACTGCTCACGCACGCCAGCGTCCTGACGCTGACCTCCAATCCCAACCGGACTTCCCCCGTCAAACGCGGCAAGTGGATCATGGAGAATTTATTGGGCGAAGAACCGCCTCCCCCCGATCCCGATGCGATGTTGCTGGAGGACCAAACCGAATTGACCGGCACCCTTCGCCAACGAATGGAACAGCACCGCGCCGATCCTAACTGTGCCGTCTGTCATCGAGTGATGGATGAACTTGGTTTCGCGCTCGAACACTACGATCCGGTCGGTCGCTATCGCGCACGCGAGGACGGCAATGAGATTGACGCCCGCGGCGAATTGCCCGACGGGACGAAGTTTTTCGGGCCTGATGAACTGCAGACAACGATTGGGACCCAAATGAGAGAAAAATTCGTACGCTGCGTCACCGAAAAAATGCTGATCTACGCCTTGGGCCGTGGGCTTGAGTACTATGATGACTGCACGATTGATCAAATCATGAAACAAATTGACGAATCCAATGACAGCTTCTCAAGTTTAATTATCGGCATCACCGAAAGCGCCCCGTTCCTTTCACGGTCCAATAAATAACCCACCGGAGCAATGATTTTCGATCCGTTTGCACACCAACGGATTGAAAACACCGGCAACGACGCCCCTCAAAGAAACCAACATGTCCAAACAAATCTCAAGACGAACGATGCTCCGCGGTATGGGAATCGCCGTCGCGTTGCCGTGGTTGGAGGCGATGGCCCCGCAAACTCCTCTGATCGCCAACGTTGCTCGTGCCGGCGACAGCGGCGGCGGCGCGCCGGTTCGCATGGCTTTCTTGTACGTTCCCAACGGGATGAACATGAAAGACTGGAAGCCCTCGGGGCCTGATCCGCATAACTTTAAACTGAAACCGATTCTTAAACCGGTGGAACGATTACGTTCAAAAATGAACATCATCAGCGGCCTGTCACTCGACGGCGCGGCCGCACATGGTGACGGTGGCGGCGACCATGCACGCAGCGTCGCTTCATTCTTAACCGGAGCTCACCCTAAAAAAACTCACGGCACCGACATCCGCAACGGCATTTCGGTCGATCAAGTCGCCGCCCAACGAATCGGACATTTGACTCGGCTGAAATCGCTGGAAGTCGGCACCGAAGAAAGCTCGACCGGCGGCCAATGCGATACCGGATACAGTTGCCTCTACACGTCGAATATTTCCTGGCGTACTGAGCGGTCGCCTTTGGCCAAAGAAATCAACCCCGCGGCAATCTTTGAACGCCTGTTCGGATCCGAGCCACAGAAAACGGTCGACCGGCGAACGTTGGCAACCAAAGCGCGAAATCGGAAAAGCATTCTCGATTTCGTGAACCAAGAAGCCAAAATCCTTCACAACGATCTGGGCGTTACCGATCGCAGGAAACTGGAGGAATACCTGTACGCCGTCCGCGACATCGAACGCCGGCTGGGCAGTACCGAAAAATTAGACCAAACCGAAACCGATCTTTCGTCCTTCCAACGTCCTGTTGGGGTGCCTCGGCAGTACGACGAACATGTAAAATTGCTGATGGACATGATGGTGTTAGCGTTTCAGAACGACTCCACGCGTGTGGCCAGTTTTATGTTTGCCAATGCCGGTAGCAACCGCGCCTATACAAATCTCGCGATCAAAGATGGGCACCATAACATTTCCCATCACGGCAACTCCATGACCAAGAAGCAAAAGATCAGCCAGATCAACACCTTCCACATGTCACTGACCAACCATTTCTTAATGCGGCTGGATGCGATTCCCGAAGGTAACGGCACGCTGCTGGACAACTGCATGGTGCTCCACGGCAGCGGCATCGCCGACGGCAATTCACACTCTCACAAGGACCTGCCGATTGCACTGTTCGGCGGTGGCGGCGGCACCATCAAAACCGGGCGACACATTCAGCTGCGATCGGGCACCCCATTGACCAACCTCTATCGCTCGATGCTCCAGCGCGTCGGTGCTCCGGTGGATAAGTTCTCAGATTCCAACGCCATGGTGGAAGAGATTGCGTGACCGACGCGGCTGTTGGGACTTGGGATTTTTAAAACCGAAGCGGAAACCGTAAGCCAAACCCGTAAGCCAAACCCGCAAGCCAAACCCGCAAGCCAAACCGAAACCGACATCCTAAAACCCGGACAGGAGACCCGCTTTGGCATAATCTCCCCTGCTTTTGAAGACATCGAAAGAATGCTATCGCTAGCACGAAGTCGTCCACTTTTTTCCAGCAGAAGTTGGAACCGTCAGCAGTTTTGCCAACGATGGCAGTTAAGATTTGACGATAAATTGGATTAGGAACTTTCATTCAGCAGCCCGCTGGCCAATCTTCCCGGATCCTCCATGCCACCCACCTTAAAAAATTTCACGATCGCAGCGGCTGTTTTGCTGAGTTTTTGCACGGTTGGGTACGCGCAACACGGGAGACTGCCTTACGCAAATCAGGTTAACGCAAACCAGGTTTCATTGGGGCAGATTTCGATCGGTCAGCCAAACGTGCCGGTCGGTCGGCGCCTCTACGATCAATTCGGACAGCCCATCGGCTACGACGGCTACCCATATCAATACCCCTCCGCCGTGCCGGCGGATCCGGTAAATGAGCTTTACAACCACAACGCCCAGAAACCGTTAATGGGTTTGTTTGCCAAAGGATTCACACGCACGCTGACGTTGCTGGGCGGAGCGAATTTTCTTCCTTCGATAGAAAACGACGGGCGGCTTCTAAATTCGACGCCAGCGGGCGGCGGTCCATCGAACTTCGCGCTGGATTCGGAAACAGGTTACGCGATCAGTTTCGCATTCGGTCGTCGCCACAATCATCGCTTGAGATCGGAAATAGAATTGGCGTTACGGGCAAACGAGACTTCGTTCGAATCTGATCTGCCGGCGATGGGTGACATTTTTGAGATTGCGTTGGATCCAAACGGAGAAGACAAAATTCGCGCTTACTCGATAATGAAGAACTTCATTTATGGCTTCCAGAACACCAGTCGCTTCACCCCCTACCTCGGCGTCGGTTTGGGCTGGTCTTACATTGACCTAGAAGCCACCTCCGTTGGCATCGATGATGGTAGCGGAGCATTCAGCTACCAAGCCATCGGCGGTGTCGCGACGACGGTCAACAGTGTGGCCGATTTTATTGTCGAGTACCGTTTTCTGGGAACGACCGACGTTGATCTGGATGGTTTTGCGGGCTCTGGGGGCTCCATCAACTACCAAACGCACAACCTTTTCTTGGGCGTCAAATTCGAGTACTAAAATCAGTTTAACGATCAGCCGGCAGGCGTCGGTGTTGAGACGCGGCCAAACGCAGTCGCCTGCCGGCTTGTCGTTAAACGGCAGGCGGCGATGCTGAGACGCGCACAAACCCGTGCACGCGCATGAAAAAAGACCGGCCGGTGGTGGCCAGTCTTTGTTTCAATGTTTGTTGCCGATTGCAATCAATCGGAAAGACATCTCATTACTACGAAATTTCGTTCGTGGTTTCGATCGAAGTTTGCTTCTTCTTACGTCGCACGTAGAACAGACCACCGATGCTGGCCACGGCCATCAGCCCAAAAGTTCCCGGTTCAGGAACCGCATTAACGGCCGCGAACTTGATACTTGTGGAATCGAAGGATCCGATGTCGTTGGCATCATTATCACTGAAATTGATACGCCAAGTCCCCGCCGATGAACGGCCGCCGAAAATTGCCGCCAGTGAAATCGGGCTTGGGTTGGGGCTGGTGTTGTTATCAAAACCAGCAGCGTTGACATTCGCGTAAGTGCCCGGAGCGATCACGAATTCGTCATCGGTCGTTCCCTGAGTACCGTTTCCAGAAGAACCCATCGCTGATTCCTCCCAAAGGCTGGCCCCTGTTGACGCGAATTCGTAGTCGCCGTCCAAGTTCGAAGCATCGCCATCGCCTGGAAAACCTCCGCGGCCGACACGGTTGAACAGTGTCGCCGTCGCGCTGTCGTTGTTCAGATCGGTATGGGTGATCGTGGCGATCAGGTCACCCACCCAAGTATGAGTCAATCCGTCGATGCAAACGGCAAGGTCACCAATGGTAACGCTGTCGTTCTCAGTAATTGTGATCGTGCTGACCGTGCCTCCAGGACCGTTGGCCGTGGTGAAGTCGGGAATGTCAGATCCAGGCCCGAAAAACTCTTGAGCCGAAGCGGTCGGCAAAGCGATTGCAATCGCGGCAGCTAAACAGCCCCCGAACTGCAGCAATCTTAAAATCATCGTTCAATCCTTTTGTTATCTTGGTGTGATTGCTCGTTAGCGAGATATCCACCTCCCGCTATTCATCGCTTCAAAGATAAGGATTACACCAGCCCTGACAAGTAGTCCGGCAGGATTTCTTTGCTTTTTCTACCTAGGCTTCGCCAGTCTTATTCGCAACGCATCTCACCTAAACTCAAACCACCGCATGGGTTTAGCTCATAAACAGGCGGCGAAAATTGCAAACGGGATTTTCCCACCGGATGACCATGTGTGAAGATAGGCAGCCTGCGCGGCGACTGAGGCTATTTTGTTTAGCAAACATAAGACAGGCGCCCGTAAGTAACATACGCCGAATCCTGCCGTAAGATCACCGCAAGATCGCCGAACGCTCGGGAGATACTCTACTTGAAAACCACCGTCGCTATTTGCCCGGTCGCTGAGTAACTGGTTTTGATGACCGAGCTTTGTTTCAGATCCTCGGCTTGCTGAACGATGTTCACCGGGCATTGAGGATCGGCCGTTTCATAGTTTATCGTGGGCGGAATTTTCTTCTGTTGCAGCCCCATCAAACCGCCAATTAGCTCGACCACCGACGTTCCCGGCCCCAGATTTCCAAAATTACTTTTATGTGCCGTCACGGGAACATCGCCGAACACGTTAGCGATCGCTTGGGCTTCGAACCGGTCGCCTTCGCACTCGCCACTGGCACTGGCGTTGACCACCCCAATCTGATCGGTGGTCATCCCCGCGTCCTCGGTCGCGATCTGCAGACTGGACTCAATTCCCGCCACCCGGTCGCCGGAAATTGGATCGCAAAACAGCCGCGACGCCCCAGCAAATTCGGCCAACGGCGTCGCCCCTCGCGCGGTCGCATGCTCAAGGCTCTCCAGCACAACGACGCCCGCTCCTTCGCCGACCACCATCCCGTCTCGATTTTTGTCAAAGGGTTTCGACGCCGCTGCGGCATCTCCTTGGAAGTTACTCAACAAATCAGTGCCACGATATAACATGGCCGTCAGCGCCATTTGCGATCCAGTCCCGCCGGCGATCACCACATCCGCAACGCCGCGCGTTACCAACGAAGCCGCCTCAATCACCGCCAACAGCCCCGAAGCGGCTCCCTGGCAGATGGAATTGCTTGGCCCACGCGCGTTCACAGCGATCGAGATGTGCGAGGCCGCCATGTTCGGCAGGTACTTCAACATCCACAGCGGCTGAATCTGGCGCATCGCAAATTCGCCCCAACGATCGTGTTGGTAATCTTGATCGACGATGCAGCTGCGGAAGACGCGCGCCACTTCCTGCGGATCTGCGAAAAAAGTCTCCGTCCCGAACACCGTGCCAACTCGATCTGGGCAAACGTGAAACTGCCCGTCAGTGGGATCTTCGGTGATTAGGTTCGTCAATCCTGCTTGATCGGCCGCCATCGACGCCGCCGCACAACCGAACTTAATCGGCTCACACATGATCTTGAGCGCCTTCCGCGGCTTGACGTATTGCTTGGCCTCAAACCCCTTCACAGCCGCGGCCAGTCTCATCGGCAGCCCCGAATCAGCGAATTCGTCTCGCACCGCGACGCCGCTGCGACCGGCCATCAGCGCCGCGAAAAAATCCTCAGTTCCAATACCAATCGGACTAACAACGCCCATCCCCGTGACAACAACTTTACGATCGGATTTCATGAAAACTGAGCTACTGCTTTAAAAAGAGGGATAGGAGTGGGAGGCCCAAATGATAGCGGCAGGGCGCAAGCCCTCCGGTTTCGCGTCGCCGGCGGGCCAGCATCTCACTGCTGGCCCATTAATATTCTAGCACACCATCACGCCGTTGCCTCCACCGCATCTGCTGATCCATCGTAATCGTAGATTCGGTAAGTCTTGGTTTTTTCGGCACCGCCGCGTTCGAGCGTCCCACGTGACAACTTGTTCGACTCCAGCACCCAAGAAAACTCGCCCGACTCAAGCCCCATCTTGAGACACTCCGGCACCAACCGCGCCAACAGCACGATCCCCAACCCCCAACGCTGGTACTCCGGCAGCACGTTCGTGCTCAATAAGCGTACCCGTTTGAGTTTCCGCCGTCCCCACAGCAATCGAAAAATCCCAAAGGGAAACAGCCGCCCGTCTATTTTCTTGATCAACGGATTGTAATCCAGCAAACCAAAAACAGCCCCGACCGCCTTCCCGTCGACCTCGGCCACCGTCGTCATTTCGGGAACGATCAAATGCTTCAGCCCTCCCGAGGTCTCCTTCATCTCGCCTTCGGACAGCGGCGTGAACCCCCACTGCCCCTCCACCGCGCGGTTATAAATATTGAGAAAACTCTTCACATCTTCGGCAAAGGTCTTCTTGCTGACCGGACGGACCTTGATATTGAATCGCTCGGTGGCTTGATTGACGACCTGCAGCAGTTTTGGATCAATTTTGTCCAGGTTCTCCATTCGTCCAATGTAAGCGAACATGTCTTGGGATTTCACAAACCCGTTTTGCTTCACCAGTTTGTCATAGTACGGCTTGTTGTAGGTCATCATGAACGTCGGCATTTCGTTAAAGCCTTCAACCAGCATACCCCACTCGTAATTCTGTGACGGGTTGGCCGGCCCGCGCAACTGCGTGATACCGCGTTCGGCAAACCAATCCTTCGCAGCGTCGAACAAAGCAGCGGCAACCTCATCGTCGTCGATGGACTCAAAGAACCCAAACATGCCGCGCTGCTCCTTGTGGTGCTCGTTGTGGAAGCCGTCGATGATGGCGGCGATGCGGCCGACGATTTTGTTGTCGCGGTGAGCCAGAAACGTTTGGATGGAGCCTTTGTCGTAGAACGGGTGATGTCGATAGTTCAACAGGCCTTTGATCTCGCTTCGAATGGGTGGCACCCAATAGGGGTCGCCTGCGTAGTGGTCCCAAGCAAACTGCAGGAAAGCTTTCTGGTCAGCTTTGGTGGAAACGGCGGCAACAGAAACAGAAGTTGACATAGATTGGCAGCGATTGGGAAAATTATTGACTTAAGTTAGCTTGGTCGAATTGGCCACGTTGTTCGACTTCATCCGACCAACGGACAGCCGACCGAGGTCAGGAAAACGGCAAAGTCAAATTTTTCGTGCGATGTGCAATACGGGAGCTCGTGGCTCCGCCCGAGACCTATTTGATTCGGGAGGTCGAGGCTCCGTCCGAGACCTAT
>CAYOZV010000101.1:0-17016 GCA_964408465.1 uncultured Pirellulaceae bacterium | reverse complement strand
CTTCGGAGACGTATTGGTCGTTGACGTTTAACACCGAACCGTTGGCAAACGTTAGGTCCACGCTGAACTTTGTCGCCGCGTTGTACCCGTTTTCGAGCGTTTCCTTGCCTTCGAAGAAGCCCACCCAATCAAATCCCTCAGGCACGACGTTTCCAAACTTCCCGCTGCCGCTGATTGTTTCGGGGCCACTGCGATCCATGCCGATCGCCCATTGAGCGATATCAATATGATGAGCCCCCCAATCGGTCATCTTTCCGCCAGAGTATTCCAAGTACCAACGGAAGAACTTGCGGCGTTCCAGCGAGTAGTCGGCCGATTTGGCGGGGCCAACCCAAAAGTCCCAGTTCAGTTTTTCGGGCACTTCTGTATTGGCAAACGGGCCTTCTCCGGGCGCCGTTCCGATCGCAATGTTGGCGCTGACGTTGTCTCCGATGTATCCGCCTTGCACCATGGCGATCGCTTTGAGGAACTTTTGGTCCATCTCAGTACGTTGCTGCGTCCCAACCTGGAAGACTTTCCCCGTCTCCTGGACGACCTTGCAAATCTGCTTGCCCTCGTCGATCGTCAGCGTGAGAGGTTTTTCGCAGTAAACATCGCATCCCGCACGCAAGGCGTAGGTTGCGATCGGCACGTGCCAATGATCGTTGGTTCCGATAACGACGATGTCTGGTTTTTCGGTGTCGATCAATTTCCGATAATCGACGTACTCGTTAAGTTTTCCTTCGAACAGTTCATCCGCATTGAATTCGGCGTTGTGTATTTCGTCAACGTCGCAAACGGCGATCATCTTGCCAAACGCCTCGGCTTGGCGAGACACCTTTCCGCCTCGGTTATAACGTCCGCGTGTTCCACCGACACCGATGGCAGCAATCGTGAGGTTATCGTCGTAGAGGCTGCCGGCTGATGCCGGGCTGGTGAAGATGTAAGGCACCGTTGAAATGGCTGCCGTGGCAGCAGCGGTTTTCTTCAAGAAACTTCTTCGTGTCGTGGCCATCGTGATTCCTATCGGTTATCAGTAAATTTGGATTTTTGATTGTGTTAGTTGTTCGTTCGAAATACATCTGCCAATCGCAAACGCGTTGGCGACCGCGTTAACCAACGCGATCATGACCAGCCCCTTTTTGAAACACAACAAGAGGCGGTAAAGTTCCGGGTTAAAATCACTTAAAAGTGACAAATTCTGACCAGGAAAAAAATAAAGAAGCACGGTCCGAACAAACGTGCTTCTTAAGCAATAATCGGTGCATCATGCGGAGTATCGTCTAACAAATTGCGAGGGCTCGAAGTTCCAAAGGGACCAACAGCAAAGACAACTGTCCCTCGATGCTTGGCTCGCGCCGTCCGCCAGGATCGCACATCTTAATTAAAGAGCCGCTTCCTCGGCCTCTTGCTCCATCTCCGCTTCGGATTTGGCGTCTTCTTTGCCGACTTTTCCCTTGAGCAGTTTCTGATATTTTTTATCGTCGGTAACTTCCAGAATCTTTCGATTTGAAATCATCACAAGCCGCATACCATCGACACCTACTTTTTCGAAGATAAAAGGTTCCTTGGCACGCGTTTCATCGGGGTTCATAAATTGTCCCCAGCGAATAACAAATTCTTCGCCATCGTTATCACTGACAAAAATATCATCGAGCGTGTTCAGGTCAATTCCGACAAGCTTCAAGTTTCTGTCGATCGTCTGATTTGTTTTGAGAAATTCAACCAAAACGTCTTTCGACTTAGGCCCCGTATAGGCGTGCCGCGATGCGTACATCTGGTAAGCACTGGCGACTTTTTTCATGTTGCTATCGTTGGCTTTTTTCATCAATTCCGCATCGTTTGCGGCCTTGCCATCGCAGCCAATGAGACACGCCGTTGCAACCCAAACCAGCAACAGATTCAAACGAAAGTTTTTAACGATTTGCATGAGATAATCAAAATTTTATTGAGTGAAAAATTTACGCTTGTTCCTATCAAATTTGCGTGCCCGCGCAGAAGGCGAGCACGCAATCCAAACCTGTCCTGATTAAAACTCACCATGGTCCAAAACCAAGCCGTCTGCTCGATGGATCAATTTGTAAACGGTAAGGTCACCAACATCCATGCTAATGGAGTGAGTAGAACCATCTCCGAAAACCGCATTGAACGATCCGGGGTGTGGACCACCGATGCTTTGAGCCTGAGCGAACTTTTTATAGGCTGGTGAATTCGAGGTTACACTGTCCGGATACGGACCGCCTAAAGACGACCGCATCGAAGGATAACCGCCAGGTAGCAACCCCCGTGCGCCGGTGTCGGTGGGGTGAGGTCCATTGTAAAGGTCAGCCGCAATCGATTTCTCTGCGTACATCATCGTGTTGGAGGAACCATCGGGAACGATTACTCCAACAGAACCGACCTTGATGGGGTCGTTATTGCCATCGGGAATCCCGCCAATCGTGATCAGCCCCATGAAATATTCTCCTGTCAGCGCCGCTCTGTTTTGAGGCCTTAATCGCACGACATCGGCGCCCCCCAGAGTGTTTGCGAATTCCAAGTTTAAATTGTCAGTCGATGCATCGCGTGCCAACACGTGACTGACAAACACACCACAGTAATCTCCGAAAAACACAAGATCGCCACCCGAATTGAGGTTCACAATCTGCCGCGAACCGCGCGAAGGGCACGTAAAGATCGGTACTTCTTGATCAAGTAACCCAGGGGCCAATCCAATGGTGCCTCGCAAAGACAAAAGATTGTTCGCTTCAATAAAAGGAAGAATCTGACACGCCCACCCTAGGTTCTCAAATGAATAAGCAGTTCTGATATTGGGTTGCCCGTTAGGACCATTAAGGAAAGTGTTTCCATTACTGGTCCCCATCTCACTACAACCACAGGTCGGCAATTCCATCCGCGCCGATTCATAGTTCAACGAACCCAACCCCAGTTGCCGCATGTTGTTCAAACACTGAGTCCGACGAGCCGCCTCTCTGACTTGCTGAACCGCTGGTAACAACATCCCAATCAGAATTCCGATGATTGCAATCACAACCAGCAATTCGACCAGCGTAAACGCCTTGCGTGCGGTTCGATTGTTTAAAAAATTTGTCATTTCTCCATCCCCAAAAAAATTAAATGAAAAATGCATCTGACGAACGATGTGCGAATTCTCCTGGCTGCCCCAAAACAGCTAACGCGGACATCAACCACCATACTATTGAATTAGAGGGCCGATAACCAGAACAATTAACTGCTGAATTGCGACATGCGCTACACTAAACCGACTTAGCCATAGGCTTGGCAGGGCCTGAGCCCTCAACTTGGGCAGCCGTTTTTCTAAGTGAAATCACATTGCCTGCCGGTGCAGCCACGGCAACAAAAGAGCCTCGCTCAAAATCGAAAGGCGCGTGCGTTTCCCAGCAGCAACATGACAAGGTTCTGCAGGAACTATCGAACGATTCACGGGTTGATTGAAAGAAATGCCGCAACTGAACGCCACCGGCATTGTTAAGTCTAATGCCGTTTGGGAAAGCGGTTGGAACGGCCCAGCGTCAACGCGCACGGTTTTTAAGAGACTGGTAAATCTATGAAAAACGGCAAGTTAGAATCTGAGGACATGGCTTCCTCGATACGACATCTTTCAAAACGATTGTCTGTTTGCGTCAAACCGGATGAACTGAGTTGTTAACGCGGAGTGTCGGCACTAACTTAAGTCTCCCTTGCGGACGCCTCGGTCGCCTTAGGTTTGATCGTGATGTTCAATTGATTTTTACACTTTAAGGCTGTTGGACATGAAAACTCTTGCTTTCGCTTTTTGCTTGCTGCTGTTCTTTTCTCTTGCCGCCCAATCACACGCAGAAGAAAAGAACGTGCTGATCATTTTCATGGACGATCTGCGTCCGGAATTAAATTGTTATGGGCGCGACCACATCAAGAGCCCCAACATCGACGCTTTGGCAACCGCCGGCGTTGTCTTTGACCGCGCCTATTGCCAACAGGCGTTATGCGGTCCTTCTCGAATCAGCATGATGTCGGGGATGTATCCGCACACCTCGGGAATCTATGACCTGTGGACGCCGCTGACCAAGGCCGTTCCCGATGCGATGAGCATGCCCCGATACTTCAAAGAACTGGGATACGAAACATGCTCTTACGGCAAAGTCTACCACCACACGCGCGATGATAAAAAAAGCTGGACCGACCTCAAGCCAAAAAATGACGTCAAATACGCCCGCGCTGAAACACTCGACGGAATCGAGCAACGCACGCTCAAGGGAAAAGAACAAGGCCTTGGCGTCAGTGAACTGCGCACACTCGCCAAGGGGCCGCCGACGGAGATTGCCGACGTCGAAGATGATGCTTATCAGGACGGCGTGACGGCCAATCAAGCCATCGAATCTTTGCGACGCAACAAGGACAAGCCATTTTTCATGTGCGTTGGATTCGCTAAACCACACCTGCCGTTTTCAGCGCCCCGGCGATATTGGGATCTCTACCAGCGTGACCAATTTGATGTGCCCGATCGTGCATTGCCGGCCGATGCTCCGGCACTCGCGTTCACACGATGGGGCGAATTGAGAAACTATCGCGGCATGCCACAAGAAGGCCATTTAGACGACGCGACAACACGCAAGTTGATCCACGGATACGCGGCATCGGTCAGCTACGCTGATGCTCAAGTCGGCAAAGTAATCGCTGAATTGGATCGGCTGGGCCTGCGTGAAAACACCGTGGTCGTGCTCTGGGGAGACCACGGATACAAACTGGGCGACTACGGTGCGTGGTGCAAACACACCAATTTAGAACTCGACACGCACGTTCCTTTGATCATTTCCGCTCCCGGATTCGCCCAAGACAAACGGTCGAACGCACTGGTTGAAATCGTCGACCTTTTCCCGACGCTGGCTAAACTTACCGGCGGCGAGATTCCAAAATCGTGTGACGGGAAAAGCCTCGAACCTGTGTTGACCGACCCGTCGCAAGCCTTTCGTTCGCAAGCGTTAAGCATGTACCAACGCGGCAGCACGATGGGGTACAGCCTGCGTACCGATCGCTGGCGATACACCGAGTGGTTCAACACTAAATCAAAGGAAACTCGCTTCAAGGAACTCTACGACCATCAATCGTCGCCCAAGGCCGATCGCAATTTGGCCAACGACGCCGAACATGAGTCGTTGATCGCCAAGCTATCGTCGCAGTTGAATTCTGAAGGTCTCAGCGCGACGAAACCCGTGCGAACCAAATAGTACACACGTTGCCGCCGAGGCTAAACATCTTCACCTAAATCCGACCGATAAATCGTAAGTCACTTTGATGCCAACTCTACAACACTCGTTCTTGTCGACCGCTGGGGCGGTTCTTTTTTCATTTCTCATGGTCACCGCCGCCTGCGGCGAGGACGCCATGTTGCCTCCACCGGGCGGGCAAGACGTTTTGACGTTCACTGCTGATAGTGACGTCAAGTTTCGCCAACAAAATGTCGAGGCAACGGCCCAGTGGACGCCGATCAAAGACATGCCATTTGAGTCAGCGTACTGCGTCGATTCAGACACGCGCTGGAGCGATCCGAAGAACATGCGGGTGGTTGTTCCGATCGACACGGCTTTCAAAAAAGGCGACGTGATGTTGCTTTCGTTTTGGATCCGGAGACCCAACGCCGGTGGCCAGCCCAACAATGTTTACCTCAACGTGCAGGCCGGCGCCGGCAAACCCCGTTTCCAATATAAGCTCGGCGCATACCGCAGCTGGAAACAGCACGTGCGTTCCTTTGTGGCCGCCGCGGACTACGACCCCGCCGAAAGTAACGTGACGATCCTGCTTGGCGAAGCCGGAACCAAAGCCGACATTGCTGAGCTTCGGCTGATCAATTACGGAGCCGACTACGACAAGGCATCGCTGCCGAGATCCACGGTCCACTACAAAGGCCGCTCGCCCGATGCCCAATGGCGGAAGGACGCGTTGACTCGGATTGAGAAAATCCGCAAATCCGAATTAACGGTCGAAGTTGTCGACGCTGCCGGAAATCCACTGCCTGATGCCGACGTCAAAATCCAAATGCAGCGACACGCCTTCGGTTTTGGCAACGTCGTCAACGCACACCTTCTGGGCGCAACCGAGGACGCGTTTCCCTACACCAAGATACGCAGCGGACGTGAGGCGACGTCGACTTGGGAGGAGGCTCAAAAGTACCGCGCGGTCATCAAGGAAAATTTCAATTGGGTAACCTTTGAAAGTGAATTGCGACCGCACATTTGGAAGCAACAGATGAGCGATTCGCGCTTGGGCAAACGTTTGCGAAAGATCTTTCTCGAAGGTGCCGTGCCGTGGCTACAGGAAAATGACATCGACATCCGAGGGCATTATCTCTCGTGGGGCGCGATGGACTTCAACGAAATCGAAAAACCTTTCCTTGGCGATCCCGAGGCTCACCGGAAGTGGTTGTGGGAACACTTGGGCGACGTCGTTCCTAAAACGAACGACTTCATTTCCGAATGGGATACCATCAACCACATCATCGCCTGGGGAAAACACACCTACGAAAAAGAATACGGCAGCATGCAGATCTACGCCGACATCATGCAAGAGGCGCGACGGCTGGCACCCAATGCAACCCACGCGATTAACGAAGGCAAAGTCCTGCCTAACGGCTACAAACGCGAGCCCTACAAACGTGTCATCCGTTTCCTCAACGAGCAAGATCAAGCGCCGGACACGGTCGGCTTCATGGCGCACTTCGAACTGCTATCGCTGACGCCGCCGGAGGAGTTGCTGGAAGTTTACGACGACTTCGCACAGATCGCACCGCGATTGCAGTTAAGCGAATTTGATGTCGAAGCCGGCGATGATGAAGAGTTACAGGCGGACTATTATCGCGACGTGATGATTGCCAGTTTTAGCCATCCCAATTTCGTTTCGATCGTCCAATGGGGTTTCTGGGAAAACGCACACTGGAAACCGGCCGCCGCATTGTGGCGCAAGGACTGGACGTTGAAACCGGCGGGGAAAGTGTTCGTCGATCTGGTCAAAAACCAGTGGTGGACCAACGAATCGACCACCACCGATCCCCAAGGCAAATGCCAAACGCGTGCCTTCTTGGGCGACTACGAAGTCACCGTTGAACACGACGGAAAAACAGCATCAGCCCAAACCGCGATAGACTCCGCAGGAACGACGCTTCGGATTGTGTTAAAGTGATCCAATCCGCTTCATCACAGAAAGTTTAACGACAAGCCGGCAGGCGACCGCGTTTGGCAGCCCCAAATAAACATCGACGCCACCGATCAATCGTTAAACAAAAACCTTTCATCCACTATCACCAGCTTCAAACCACCTTAAACCTTAAACAAACTAACAACAAAAAGAATTTCAAAATGAAACGTGCCCAACAACAAACCAAGATCACAAATCACTGGCTGCTGACGGCGACGTTAGCTTGCTTGATGTCCTGCGCCAGCGTTGCCGTTGGCCAAGAATTAGATCCGCAGCAGCAAGAATGGACGAAACACTATTCCAAGCAAAAGAACGCTCCAAAGCCAGACGCAATGTTGCTCAACACCGATGATGAGCCTGAGCTTACGACGGGCTTTGAATCGCTGTTCAACGGCACCGATTTAACCGGCTGGGTTCCCAAAGGTGGCACTTGCACATTCGAGGTCAAGGATCAGCAAATCGTCGGGACCTGTGTCCCCGGATCCAACAGCACTTACTTGAGCACAGAGAAATCTGACTACAAAGATTTCATCTTCACCTGCGATCTGAAGATGGAGGTCGACGGGAATACGGGAGTCCAATTCCGATCACAATCGAAACCCAACGACAAACCAAACCAAACCGGTGAAACCGTTTTTGGCCCGCAATTCGAAATCGAAGGCCAAGGCAAAAATGGCCGTCACTGGTCCGGCGGCATTTATGGTCAGAGCTGCGGCGGATACTTTTACCCGCTATGGCTGAAGGAACACAAAGCGGCCCGCGCCGCCGAAGACTCGACCGGATGGAATCGAGTCACCATTTCCGCCAAAGGCAACGTGGTCAAAACTTGGCTCAACGGCGTCCCTGTTGCACACTGGGTCGGCGACGGCACGTACGCCGAGGGCTTCTTTGCATTGCAAGTTCACAAAGGGAAAGCCGGCACGATCCTATTCAAAAACATCCGTGTTAAAGAATTGGTCGAGTAAGCAAGCTCCTTCTACGTTTTTCGCTCCCATTTCGACGCCAATTCCAAAACTGGTGCGCTAATGAACTCCTTCAAAAAGATGCTGCCCGTCTGTTTGAGTTGTCTGACTTGTTTGACTTACTTGATTTTGGGGGCAGGCGTTTGCTCGGCCGAGCAAACCTCCTTCGACAAGGATTGGAAGTTCATTCAAAAAGACGTTCCGGGGGCTCAACAGGCGTCTTTTTCGGACGCCCAATGGCGTGCGTTGGACTTACCGCACGACTGGAGTGTCGAAGGGGAATTCGAACGCAACAACCCCAGCACCGATCGCAGTGGATACTTGCCAACGGGCGTCGGATGGTACCGCAAAACGGTGACCGTCCCCAAAAGCTGGCGCGGCAAACGCGTCGCAATTCAATTCGACGGCGTCTTTCGCAACAGTACCGTTTGGGCCAATGGGACCAAACTGGGCGCGCGTCCCTACGGTTGGATCTCGTTCGAATACGACATCAGTGAAATCGCAGAATCTGCGGACACCATCACGTTCGCTGTAAAGGTCGACAATAAACTGCAGCACGCCGCGCGTTGGTACACTGGCAGCGGAATCTATGCTCACACTTGGATCAACGTCCGGGAACCGGTCCATATTCCAACGTCAGGCATTTGGCTGCGTACGGCGGATTCGACCGTCACCATCGACGCCGAAGTTCGCAACGCGACCGCAGCTGACGCAGAGTGCTTGGTCAAAACAACGATTCTTGACGCCGACGGAAAACAGGTCGCTGCCGCCGAAACTCCTTTGACAATTCGGCCAGAGAAAACAGACTCCGTTTCGCAAACCATTGACATCCCCACGCCAAATCTTTGGTCGCCGAAAACTCCTTACCTATATCGCGCCGTCAGCGAAGTACAGCTAGGATCAAATCCGGTCGATCGCGTGGAAACGCGTTTCGGCATCCGCGACATTGAATGGAAACCCGGCACCGGCATGTGGCTCAACGGGGAAAACCTAAAGCTGCGCGGCGTCTGTCAGCACCAGCATGGCGGAGCACTCGGCGCGGCGGTCAACGAAAAATTCATGCGTTTCCGCGTCCAGCAATTGAAAGCGATGGGCTGCAACGCGATTCGCACCGCTCACAATCCGCACACTCCCCAGTTTTATGACATCTGCGACGAGATCGGCATGATCGTGATGGACGAATTCGTCGATGGTTGGAATCGCAAGGCGCGACACGATTATGGAGCTCACGATTTTGAACAATGGTGGAACCGCGACCTCACCGATTGGATCAAACGAGACCGCAATCATCCGTCGGTTTTTGTCTGGAGCGTTGGCAATGAAACGCATGGCGACATCGCCCAGCAATTAGTCGCCCGTTGCCACGAACTGGACAAAACGCGGCCGGTGACCTCGGGGAGTTCGGAATCCGATTTCATGGATCTGTACGGGATGAACGGCGGCAGCGAAGCGGTCGGTTGGTTTGACAATTCCATGCCCAAGGATCGCGTATTCATCGGCACCGAAAACACGCACACTTGGCAGACGCGCGGATACTATCGAACGCTGACCTGGTACCGCGACGGCAAGCACAGCAACGTTGCCGACATCCCCGATCTGACGCCGGAGGAAATTTTCACGGTGGACTGGACCGATAACTCTCGGCGCAGCAACCGCAAACAGTTCTTCAAATCCAGTTACGACAACGCGACCGTCCGTTCGCCCGCCCGCCGCGCGATCGCTCAAATCCGCGACGTCCCCAACAACGCCGGCATGTTTCGCTGGACGGGACACGACTATTTAGGAGAGGCCGGTTTGGCCAGCGGCGCTTGGCCGTTCAAATTGTTCTCCGGCGGCGCGGTGGATTTGGCTAACTTTGAAAAGGATTTGTACTACCTCTACCAAAGCCAGTGGACCTCCGAACCGATGCTGCATATCCTGCCGCATTGGACGCATCCAGTTATGCCGGCGGGAACCGAAATTCCGGTCTGGGTTTATTCGAACTGCGATGAAGTCGAATTGTTTCTGGATGACAAATCACTGGGCAAGCAAACTCCGGGACTGAAGTGGCAGGAGATGCAATGTCAGTGGATGGTTGGCTGGAAACCGGGCACTCTGTCAGCGGTCGGCTATCGCGATGGCAAGAGAGTCGCAGCGGAAACCATTCGCACCGCCGACGCACCGGCGAAACTCAAACTGTCAATTGACGGAGCAGCATTGGCGGAGTCGGGCGCAGATTTTGTTCAAGTCCGCGCGGCGGTTGTCGACGGTAAAGACGAACCGTACCCCTACGGCGAAAACCGAATATGGTTTGACCTCAGCGGGCCGGCCAAATTTCGAGCCCTGGACAATGGCAATCCTGCCGACGTGGAACCGTTTTTCGGAACCACCGATCGAAACGCATTCTTTGGTTTGGCCCGCGCCTATGTTGAATCGACCACCGAGGCCGGCGATATTGCTTTGGTGGCCGGATCCATCATGGGGGACAAGAAACTGTTCGTCTCTAAAAAGGTGCATATTGATGTCCGGCAAATCGACCTGCGTGGGCAATCGGAGGCTCCGCAGTTCGAGATCTTTTATACGACCGATGGATCAAAACCGTCCAATCAGTCAGAGCGTTACCAAGGCCCGTTTGATGCCCAGCCGGGCACGACAGTCAAAGCGGTGGCCACGGTCGACGGAGTTGACGTTTTGCAAATGGAAGAGCGGTTTGCGGCTGATCTGGGGTTGGTCTGGACGGGCGGCGGATTGGACACTGACTTTGGCGGAGACCAAGCAGAAGACGCCGAATTCTCTCAGGCCAAAACATCGACCGATGGCAAGAACTATAACGGCAGCGGCTTTCTCAACATGGGCAAGAAAAAAGGATCCTACGTCCAGTGGTATCAAGAGAACGACGGCGACACCGCAACGGTAACGCTCGCCGTGCGATACAGCGGCGTGCCCACTGACGGGAAACCGTTCAATGTTAGGCTTAACGTAAACGGGCAAGCGTCCGTCCAATCGCTGATGCTGCAGCCCTCACGCAATTCCGGCAAGCATTGGCGGACGGACGAATTCCCACTCACGTTGAAGCGCGGCGCTAATACCATACGCCTGACCACGATGGACGACCGCGGCCCGCTGATTGATGAAATTGAAATCCGCCAGTAGCGTGCGCGTCGGCAGGTCCGTCACGTCATCCAACGAACCGTTGGGCCGCCCATACAATTTTAAGTTTTCCTTTTCCCATTTTAGCCAAGTAATTTGAGCCCATGAAAACGTTTCTGATTGCCTTTGTCTTTCTTGCAACCTTCGGCAGTCTATCCCACGCGGATGATGCACTGCTGGAAGGTTTTCAAAACCCACCGGCCGCAGCCAAGGCTCGTACGTGGTGGCATTGGATCAACGGCAATGTCTCCAAAGCCGGCATCACCGCCGATCTTGAGGCGATGAAAAAAGTTGGCATTCAAGAAACGCAACTTTTCAACGTCGATTTGAAAGACCCCAAAGGTCCAGCCACCTACCTCAGCCCGCAATGGCTGGACCTGCTCAAACACGCGGCCAACGAATCGAAGCGGTTGGGGCTGGAGCTCGGTTTTCACAATGGCCCGGGATGGTCCTCCAGCGGCGGGCCTTGGGTCACTCCTGAACACGCCATGCAAACGGTCGTCTTCAGCACAACCACTCACGTTGGAGGCGCGCCCTTGGATGCCGCGCTGCCTCAGCCGAACGCTCAATTGGATTACTACCGCGACATCGCGGTGCTGGCCTTCCCGACGCCGAAAACAAAACAGCGCATCGACAATTTAGATTACAAGATCCTTTCCGGCAGGATCCGCAATCATCTTGCCCCCGACACGAAACTCATTCCGGCAACGGCGATCGTCGATAAATCGGAGATCGTGAATTTGACGGCCATGGTTACCGCTGATGGAGTTCTGAAGTGGGACGCCCCGCAAGGCGAGTGGACCATTTTACGAATCGGGCACACGCCCAACGGGCAACGCAATCGCCCAGCCCCCGCCGGCGGACGCGGACTTGAATGCGACAAAATGAGCCGCGCGGCGGTCGACGCGTATTGGGAGGGCGGCATCGGACCCATCATCGAGGAACTTGGACCGTTGATCGGATCGGTGGTCACCAATTGCGTCATCGACAGTTACGAGGTCGGCACGACCAACTGGACATCCGGTTTTGAGAAAGAGTTTGAACGCCGTCGCGGGTACGATTGCACTTCGTTCCTGCCGACGCTGGCCGGTTACTACGTCGACAGCGGAGAAGTCTCCGAACGCTTTCTTTGGGATCTCCGCCGGACTGTCGGCGACATGATCGCGGATAATTACTACGCTCATTTTCGCGACCTGTGTCATCAGCATGGCATGAAACTGTCGGTAGAACCTTACTGGGGGCCCTTTGACAACATGCAGGTCGGTGCGGCGGGCGACATCGTGATGTGCGAGTTCTGGAGCGGCGACATCGCATTTTTCGACTCGCCAAAATTCGTCGCGTCCATCGCTAAACTCAACGGCGACTCCATCGTGGGAGCTGAAGCGTTCACCGGAGAAGGTGGCTGGACACAGCATCCGGCGACCATCAAATCCATCGGCGACCGAGCGTGGGCGCAAGGGATCAACCGCTTCATTTTTCACAGCTACGTTCACCAACCGTGGGACGTCGGCCCGGGGCTTACGTTGAGCTATCACGGGCTTGAGTTTCATCGGCTCAACACGTGGTGGGAGCAAGGAACCGCGTTCCTCGACTACGTAGCCCGAGGGCAGTTTCTGTTACAGCAAGGGACAACGGTCGCCGATGTGCTGGTGTTCACCGGCGAGTCGTCTCCGAACACGGGTCTGTTGATGCCCGAACTTAAGGCGCTGGGATATGACTACGATCTGGTCGGCGCGAACAAACTGGAATCGTTGTCAGTGAAAGATGGATTGATCCAAACATCAGCGGGAGCAACCTATCGCGCATTGGTGCTGCCAAAAACGACATGGATGCGACCTCAAACGCTGCGGAAATTTGGCCAGTTAGCCAACGCCGGCGCAACGGTCCTCGGCCCGCGCCCGCAGCAATCGCCCAGCCTGCAGGGATATCCCAAGTGCGATGACGAGGTCGCGCTCCTTGCCGAAAAACTGTGGGACACCGGCACGATCAAGGACGCCTCCGTCATCGACCTGTTACGCGCTGATTCGGTGGCACCCGATTTCTCTGGCGAGACCGACATGCCCGCCGGCGTTGTTTTCAGCCATCGGCGATCGGGAGAAACCGACATCTATTTTTTAGCCAACGCTCAAAAGGAAAGTCGTCAAGAGACATGTCGTTTTCGTGTGACAGGAAAACAGCCAGAGCTTTGGAATGCCCAAACGGGTGAAATCAAAGACGCCACGGTATGGAAAGAAAACACCGACGGCACCACCAGCGTCTCCATTGAGCTTGAGCGCGAGGGTTCGGTGTTTGTCATTTTTCGCAAGCCCGCGAAAACGCCGGCACACATCACACAAACGGAGATAGATCTCAATCTGCCGCCAGCAGTGCCGCTTCGCAATTTGGAGATTCTCGATGCAAGATACGGCACGTTTCTGCAACCGGGGCTGATTGATATTACCGAAACGTTGAACGACAAAATCACCGACAACCGACTTGTCACCAAGGCCCATCGCGGACTCTGCGATTACGATCCGGCCCCGGGGTACAAAAAGGAACTCCGGGTCCAATACAAGATTGGCGACACCGTCAAATCAACATCGGTGATCGAAACAGAAACCCTTTCTATCGACGGAGGTGACCAAGGGAAACTTGTGCTGCTCAACGCTGTGTTTGGGAAATTTGCCAAGGGAGCTTATGGCCCCAGCGGGCTTCCTCCGGTGGCTCGATCGAAAGATGTAACTGAAAAAGTCGCCGCCTTGGTCGATGCGGGCGTCTTTGAAATTCCCGTCAACGACGAAATGATGGGCGGCGAGAAAAAACAAGACTCGGGCCAATCGCTGCAAGTCAAATACTCGACCGACGGCGAACGCCGACACAGCTCGGCGCGACCGGGGACGACACTCAATTTATTTCAACGGCGTGTTCAATCGTCGTTAGTCGCGCGTGAGGGAGAAGTCTATTGGTCGACTCCGCACGCAGGCCAAATGACCTACGGCACTTCCACCGGGCAAACCAATACCGTCCAAGTCGAAAGTGTGCCGGCTCCGATTAATTTGACCGGCCCATGGCAGGTAACTTTCCCCGTCAGTCTGATTGCCTCAAAGGGTCCAAACAATGCGCTCATGAAATCGACGTTCGAAAAATTATCTTCATGGTCTTCTTCCACCGAAGATGGAATCCGGTATTTCTCAGGCACCGCGACCTATCAAAAGCAGTTTGACCTGCCGAGTGATTTGTTGCGTCCGGAAGTCGAGCTCGAGTTGGACTTGGGCGGCGTGGCTGTGATTGCCGAAGTCGTGGTCAATGGAAAAAATTTAGGCGTGCTGTGGAAGGCACCCTTTCGAGTCAGCTTGGCCGGCGTTGTAAACGAGGGCGCGAACACGCTGGAGGTGAACGTCACCAATCTATGGCCAAACCGGCTGATCGGCGACGCGCATCTGCCAAACGACATTCAGCGTAAGGGCCGAGGCATCAAACAGTGGCCCGATTGGTTGTTGAATCAAACCGACCGCACCTCCGGCCGTGTCGGGTTCCCCGCATACAAGCACTGGAACAAGGATTCGTCTTTGAAGGACTCGGGGCTGCTAGGACCGGTCATTATTCGCCCTTATGTCCACGTCAAAACAGCAAAGTAGTTGCCCCACCGTAACTGGCGACGGCCAAAGTGTCCCAATAAATAGGCCTCGCCCCAGCGATTATTTATCCATCGTTCTCGAATGATAAATACCGGACATCGGAGGACTTGGGGGGGCGTTGGCTTTGTAAAACGGCCATCAAGGTCTTGAAAGGGAACAGTAGGGTGTCGCAATTTAACAACCCATTTCCTGTAACCTGGGGGCTCAGATGTATATGATTAGGTTTTGTTGAAGTAAGATTTAACGAGCATCGAATCGTTTTAGTTTTCGACCATCAATCTTGTATAGGAACCTTTGAGATGAATTCATTCCGTAATTTACATTCCGGGCGTAAGCCATCCCTCAACTGGCTCAAGCGGGCCGGTTCTGCTGGAGTTAAGTTGTCATGTGCCGTCGTTGTTGCGGGCTTCATGGTATCCGCCGCTCCTGTTTCGGCCCAAACCGTTATTTACGACGGCAGCCAACCACTGAACTTTTTCAGCGCGTCGCGTTTGACCGATGATCTCGCCCTAAACAACAACCCGAACGACGAGACCAGAAACGGTGTTGTCAGCGCTGGTGCTGATCCCAACGCTCTTGAAGTTGGCGATGCCGCTTGGTTCCGTTCGACTGGACGCCGGATGAGCAACATTGATTCCGCTGCACAACCCGCAACTGCTGGCTTGGCAGGTGCTGCGGTGGGTGTCGACGGTATTTTCATGACTGATAACGGATCGACCGATGCTTCGCGTGGAGCAGGAGCAGGATACGTTCTATATGATGCAGGCACGACAACGGGCGTTCAAACATTGAACATCAGCGTTTACTACAATGACGCGACACCTAACGACGGAGCCAACACAGGCGGTGCCAATGATTCTGGCGGAAGTGTTTCTGTAAGAGTTTGGGGCGTTAACGAAGCAACCGATCCGGCTAATCCTTGGGCGGACGATGATTTCACATTTCTTGCTGGTAGTGGCGGAACGGCCGCACATCTTTCGGCCGGTAGCCATCGGCCGCTGACGGACACCGGAGATGATCCTGTGGTCACTAACTTGCTGACCGCTGGTAGCTACTTCGATCCAAACACGATGGAGAACGCAGGTACCGAAATTCTGCCAAGTGCTGACTGGCAGGAGCTAAGCTTCGAATTCGACGCAGGTGCT
Organism: uncultured Pirellulaceae bacterium; assembly: GCA_964408465.1. Taxonomy (GTDB): domain Bacteria; phylum Planctomycetota; class Planctomycetia; order Pirellulales; family Pirellulaceae; genus Mariniblastus. Next base: position 993 of record CAYOZV010000101.1, on the reverse strand, counting down.
GGCTACGATTGGCTGATCATCGCTGTCGGCGGTGTTGGCCAGCCAGACATTGGTGATGGACAACCTGGTGACCGTTATGGTTTTGACAACATTTCTTACGAAGCGGCACCTGTGATCGCCCCCCTATTGGGAGATGTTGACCTTAGCGGAGATGTCACATTCCTAGACATTGCACCGTTTATCGACCTTCTGTCAAGCAACGGATTCCAAGCTGAAGCGGACATTGATCAAAATGGTGAAGTTACCTTCTTGGATATCTCGCCGTTTATCGACATCCTTAGCGGCCAATAAAACCGCGACACTTGCTTCGGTCTGAGACGACCGGCAGCGAGAGATTGGCACCCGTTTGGTGGATATCAAACGGATGCCTACTACCCTCTAAAAATAGAGAGCAGTTTGCAAACGCAAACGCTCTCTATTTTTTTTTGCATACTGAACTGCATAAGGTTAGCATCAGTCCTTATTGCAGGATCAAAATAGAATCAAAACGGACAAAACAATGACTCATTCGACTCGACGCACCTTTTGCAGGCACGCGGCACTACTACCTGTCGTAGCGGCCTGCGGGATGCCGCTGGCGTCTACCCAGGCTGACGTGACACCCATCAAACGCGCCGGAGGATCGCATTTGAAGATTTCACTCAACGCGTTTTCGTTCAACACACTCTTGCGCGACAACGCCAAGGATTCAAGCAAAGGCTTGGATCTGTTCGAGCTGTGCGATTTCTGCGCCGATCATGACTTTGACGCGGTCGACCTGACGGGATATTACTTTCCGGGTTACCCAGAGGTTCCGGCGGATGACTACATTTTCAAACTCAAGCGGCACGCGTTTGACCGAGGCCTTGAGATCAGTGGCACCGGCGTTCGTAATAATTTTGCTCCGGCTGATGAATCCATTCGGCAAGAAGGAGTCCAGTTGGTCAAAGCGTGGATCGAGGTGGCGGCGAAAATCGGGGCTCCGGTGATCCGAGCCTTCGCCGAGGCCTTTCC
>CAYOZV010000100.1:4352-17219 GCA_964408465.1 uncultured Pirellulaceae bacterium | reverse complement strand
CGGCCCAATGGGAGCACATCCAACGCGTTCTGGCAGATTCAGGCGGGAACATTTCAGAGGCGGCTCGGCGGTTAGATATTCCCCGACGGACGCTGCAGCGGAAGCTGAAGAAGAACGCTCCGTAGCCTGTGGAAATGGTACCCGAGCCATTAAGTCCTCAATGACGATTTTATCGTTGCCGGACGCGGTCAGCCGCGGATAAGATTTTCAAACTTACGCAGCCTCGCAGTCTGTTCCCTGTCGACGAAGCCAACCGACCGACTGCGTTTGCCCTATCACAAACTTTTAACGCCCGTATCGTCCAACGTTATACCGCCTTACTACTCTGATTGCCTGTTAGCACGCCGGCCTAATAACCGTGCCACCGCATCGCCAATATGTTTCGCGATGATCTTGCTACCTATTGCGCTCGGATGCATGCCGTCATTGGATAGCCAGTTTGGATCATCCTTCAGCAATTGATTCAAATCGACCAACGGTGTGTCTGCTTGACCGGCAACTTCGACGGCTGCATTACGATATCTGGATATTAACAGTTCCAAACCGCCGGCTTCGTCGAATACTTCTTGATCGTGACGCGTAAAGTATGCCTTTGAGTCGATCGGAGGCAGCGTACACAGAACAACTTCCGCGTTTTTGGCGCGGCAAGCGTTGATGATCTTCATCAGGTTCGATTTGTACTCGCCCAACTCCACGAATTTCTTCGGCGCATCGGCGCGGATATCATTGGTGCCGAAAAAAACAACCACAACGTCGGGCTGCTTGTGGAGTACATCTCTCTCAACGCGTCGCAGTCCCTCCCGACTTGTGTTGCCCGCGATGCCCGCATTGATGGATTCGACGCCCAATTGTTCGCCGAGCAAACTTGGGTAGCCGCGTTTGGTAATGCTGTCGCCAAAACAAACCACTGTCGCGCTTAACTTAGCTGGTTCGTCGGACAGTAAGCGATCGGGGGAAGCCGCCGACGCCCAAACGACACACATCAAAGCTAACAGGAAAATCTGTTTCCGTCCCATCGCTGTGACTCCAATTACGTCATTCATTCTGCCAAACTGTGGTAAGGATCTGTTGATGAAACACGGCGCGGTTCATGATACCATTTCTGGTACCCTAGAAGTTCGGGGCCCGAGGACTTCCCTACTTCCGCTTCGGGCTCAAACCAACGACGAATCCTGATGAGGCGTCAACGGCAGGGCCCGTGTTCGCTGTGTAATGGGACCGCGGTAATAGGAACCAAGGTAGAAGAAAGTCATGCAAAATAAAAAGTTTTTTTTGGGGCACTGACCGCATCGTTGGCGGGCTTCCTTTTTGGATTCGACACCGTCGTGATCTCCGGCGCTGAGCAAACCATTCAACAGTTGTGGGGACTCAGCGCGACACTGCACGGTTTAGCGATCAGCATGGCGTTGTGGGGGACGGTGCTGGGTTCGCTGATTGGCGGCTTGGCCGACTGAAAAGCTGGGCCGTAAAAAAACGCTGCTGTTCATCGGCATCCTCTATTTCCTCTCAGCCATCGGTTCGGCTGACGCGCCGGAAGTTTACTCTTTCATGCTTGCCCGTTTCATTGGTGGAATCGGTGTAGGTATCTCCACGGTGGCCGCCCCGCTCTACATTTCAGAAATTGCCCCCGCCAAGGACCGCGGGAAGCTGGCGGGCATGTTCCAGTTCAATATCGTGTTCGGCATCCTCGTTGCTTTGACCTCCAACTACATGCTGACGGGAATTGGCGAAAACGCTTGGCGTTGGATGTTGGGCGTGGAAGCGATTCCTGCGCTGATTTATGCGGTGATGTGTTTCGGCCTTCCTGAAAGCCCGCGTTGGTTGATTACCCACGGTGGCGATCGCGAGGGAGACATTGCCGTGTTTCGACGCATCATGCCTGATGCCACCCAAGAGCAGCTGGACCAGTTGGCTATTGAGGTCTCTGCGTCGGTTGGTCATTCCACGAATTTTGACGAACCTACATCGAAAATCTCCTCGGGTGACCGAAGCGCAGTCATTCATCAGAACAATCTTTTCACCGGTAGCTTAAAGAAACCAATCTCACTGGCGTTTTTCATCGCCTTTTTCAATCAGCTGTCGGGGATCAACGCGGTGCTTTACTTCGCACCGCGCATCTTCGAAATGACGGGGCTGGAGCAAAGCGCAGCGTTGCTGCAATCGGTCGGTATCGGCGTGACCAATCTGATCTTCACATTCGTCGGTCTGTGGCTGATCGACCGATTGGGACGCCGGACGTTGCTGGTCATTGGATCCTTTGGCTATATTGCATCGCTTGGCCTGTGTGCCTGGGCGTTCAGCACTCAAACGTTTGGCATTGTTCCGGCATGTATCTTTGCGTTCATCGCAGCGCACGCCGTTGGACAAGGAGCGGTAATCTGGGTGTTCATTTCCGAGATATTTCCTAACCAGCACCGCGCATCAGGGCAAGCGTTTGGCTGCTTCACTCACTGGATCTTTGCGGCGCTGCTGACGCTGTTATTTCCCAAGATGGTGGAACTGTTTTCGCCAGAGATGGTGTTTGGTTTTTTCACCTTCATGATGGTCCTGCAACTGGTTTGGGTAATTGTGTGGGTCCCCGAGACCAAAGGCGTGCCGCTGGAAGCGTTGCAAAAGAAATTGGCGTCTTAGTTGAACAGTATCCGTTTCGTTGGCAGAGAGAGGGTTTCTTCGGAGCCAACGGCCCGTGAACTTTTACGCCACAATGAGAAACTTACGCTGTCAAACGGGTTGAAAAGTTGTGCTACGTTTTCGCGGGCTTCACCGCATCCAGAACCGCGCGTTCGACATTCAATAAATGCCCTTCCACGTTAACCTCGACCACATCGACTTCTTCGGTCGTTGATTCCAACGCTGCGAATTGGCTGGGTAAGAGGTCCGGTGGCATGTAGTGTCCCTCGCGCTGTGAGACCCGTTTACTGATTGCTTCCTGGGAGGCAATCAAGTGGACGAATCGCAAACGATCACTGGCAGATCTCAATTTGTCTCGATAGCGCTTCTTCAACGCCGAACAGGCGACGACCACAGGTGTCCCAGATTCCAATTTTTCTCCAACGTGTGCGCAGATCGCTTCCAACCACGGGGCTCGGTCATCATCATCCAGGGGCATTCCGCGCGACATCTTCGCGACGTTAATCGGCGGATGTAGGTCGTCTCCGTCGGTAAACGTGTAACCCAACTCACGTTGCAAAAACATACCAAAGGTGGATTTTCCACAGCCCGAGACTCCCATCACAATGACGGCTTGGCAAATATCTTTGGAGGGCATTTTCATGGCGGCACTTGTCCCAGTTAAAATCCATCTAAAATTCAGTGATCGAAAAGATTGTAGCTGTCGTTTGGTTTTCTGCGGCAAACTAATCCGGCGATTTTTATAAGACTCCAGCCTGTCCGTCGCCAGTACCGAAGACGGTCAATATCCTCAGATTTCAACCAAACAACTTCTCACCATGCCGATCCTCAACCGCGAAGACGATGTCTATCCGACAGACCTATTCGAATCCGGTCTCGCGCTAACGCGACCTGCCCAAGAGGGCGTGAACTGGTGGTGCATTTATACGGCAGCCCGTCGCGAAAAAGATCTGACGCGGAAACTGGCGGCCCTGAAAATCCCCCATTACGCGCCGGTGGTTCCCAAGCGATACCGATCCCCAAACGGACGTTTGCGGACGTCTTATATTCCGCTGTTTGCCAATTACGTTTTCATGTTGGCTGATAAGGAGCAGCGGTCTCAGTCGATGACAACAAACTGTATTCTTAAATGCACGCCAGTCACCGATTACGATATGCTCGTCGCGGACCTTCAGCGCATTCACACCGTCGTGGAATCAGGCGTTCCGCTAACGGCTGAATCGAAACTAACCGCCGGCGACAAAGTAAAAGTGCGCAGCGGCCCCTTCGCAGGTTATGACGGTGTCGTCATCAGGCGCGAAGGCAAGACACGGTTGCTGCTGTCGATTCGATTCTTAGAGGAAGGTGTTTCCATGGCGATCGACGAAGGCCTGTTGGAAATAACCGAAAGACAGCAACCAAGAGAGTAGACACCGGTCGCTTATTCCGAAGAGATTTGCACTTGGATAATTTCGACCAACGTCTCCTCTGAGGCCGCCACTTTTATCTCCAATCGGACACCAAATTTCTGAACGTCGGTGGCTCGAATTCTCACCGCCTCGTTGTCAGCAAATGCCTCGACCGCAGGTTGGGAATGCATCGGCGGATACAGCGGCACATGCAGCACGTGAACCGTCTGCTGCGGGGCAATGGAAATGCGGAACTCGCCGGCGAAAATATCCCTCGTCCCATCGTGCGACCGAATGATGTGTTGACTGACCGCCGAATCGGCCATCACCGAAAATTCCTGCTCCTGAGTGACAGGCCCCGGTTCCCCAGTGCCCGTCAATTGATTCAGTCGCTCTTCAATGTTGGGATCGTTCATGGTGCACACAATGTATCACGACGCGCAGATAAAATCACCCAGAAACGAACTCAAGAGCGCCGCCGGTAGTGTTGGCCCTGAGATTCTGGGCGTAGCACGGATTTTTAATCCGTTGGGGTGCGAACAAATTTAAAATCCGTGCCACCTATCAAATAACAAAAGGCAGCACTAGATAGCGCTGCCTTTTGTTTCAGATGCAAATTGTGGGCGGACTACGCCGACGCTGATGCGGTTGCTTTTTCGGCCAACTCTTTGGCTGAAGCGGTGCATTCCCAAGTGAAATCAGGATCGTTACGACCAAAGTGACCACCGGCGGCTGTCTTGCGGAAAATTGGACGTTGCAATTTCAGGTACTCGATGATTCCCTGAGTCGATAGTGGATACTGATCGCGGACAACCTCGCAAATCGTTTCGTCTGAAACGGTGCCGGTGCCTTGAGTGTCCACGTGAACGCTGACAGGATCAGCAACACCGATCGCGTAAGCCAGTTGAACTTCGCAGCGTTTGGCCAAACCGGCAGCAACGATATTCTTGGCAACGTGGCGCGCCATATAAGCCGCACTGCGATCGACCTTCGTCGAATCCTTGCCGCTGAATGCTCCACCGCCGTGACGGCCCCAACCACCGTAGGTGTCCACGATGATCTTGCGACCGGTCAAACCACAGTCGCCGTGAGGGCCACCAATTTCAAATTTGCCAGTTGGATTGATGTGGTAAGTCACGTCGCCCTTGACCAATTCTTTTGGCAGCAAAGGTTCAACAATTTCTTCCTTGATGAATTTTTGAATCGTTGGGTTGTCAACGTCGGGAGAGTGCTGGGTAGAAACGACAACGGTGTCAATGCGGACGGGTGTGAAACCATCGTACTCGACGGTGACTTGACTCTTACTATCGGGACGTAACCAATCGACCTTTTTAGAGAACCGAGCTTCGTTCAGTTTTTCAAGGATCTGGTGTGACAAGGCAATCGGCAATGGCATTAGTTCTTCGGTGTCGTCACAAGCGTAGCCGAACATCAGGCCTTGGTCGCCAGCACCATCAGCGTCAACACCCTGAGCAATATCGGGGCTTTGCTGGTCAAGCTTCACAATGACATCGCAAGAATCACAGCCGATTCCTGTTGCCGCATCGGTGTAGCCAACGTCTCGCATGACGCTGCGGACCAACTTCTCGACATCGACTTTCGCCTTGGAGGTGATCTCGCCAGCGATGACAGCCATTTCGGTGCTGACCATTGTTTCGCAAGCCACGCGGCTTTTAGGGTCCTGCTCCAGCATTGCATCGAGGATCGCGTCTGAGATTTGGTCCGCCAATTTATCGGGGTGTCCCATGCTCACAGATTCGCTAGTAAATAAGTACTTTCCAGAAGCCACAATCTTCTCCTCAATATCTCGATGGACGGCAATAAAAATAGGCAGGCAAGTTTCGAAATGCCAGTCGCGGATTTTAGCAGAACGCTATCAAATTCCAATATGCCAAAAGGATGGGATTGCCTGAGAAATCAATCAATTCTTGGGCGAAAGAGGATGCATTGGCCGGCCCGGCAGGCTTTCCCGTTTCACCGAAAACCGCCAGGCAAACGCGCTACGCCACGCGCGTCGGGTACGCTTTCACCGAATCCCCAAACGCCGCACTTTGCTCCACTGATATCTCCGCCGCGGCAAAGATCCCTTGGACTGTCCGGTCTGCGGCCCCCACATTCTGAGCCACCACGTGCTGAGCCCGAGCGCCCATCGCTTGAGCCAGATGTGGCATCTCGATCGCCCATTTGATGAACGTTTCGATTTGATGGCCGTTATGCACGACTTCGGCGGCTTCGTTCTCGATCAGCGGCGAAACCGTGCTCTTGAAGTTCGATGTGTTGGGGCCAAAGCAAACGGGAACACCAAACCCCGCCGGCTCGATCATGCTCTGCCCGCCGCGCGACCCCATGCTGCCGCCAACAAAACCTGCGTCCGCAACGCCCCACCACGCCGACAACTCCCCAATCACATCGACGATCAGAGTGGCACCGGGATCTGGTTTCGCCCGTTGGGACGACCTCCGCACGAAAGCAATGTCGCGATTTACTAGCTCATTGCAAAGCTGCGACACCCGCTTGGGATGTCTCGGGACGAGAATCAGGCGTAGTTTGGGATGCGTCTTCGAAAGAACCGAATAAGCGTCCGCCAACAAGAGATCTTCTTCCAATTGTGTGCTGCCGCCGATGAACACAAAATCACTTTCGGTGATTGAAAATCGCGCTGCGATGGCTTTGAGCGCCACTGTCGCGGTGTTGTTTCGATCGGTTTGCACGCCATCGAATTTCACGCTGCCGGTGACTGTTACCTTCTGCGCCGCACAACCGTTGTCAACAAATCGCTGAGCGTAATCTGAGGACTGAGCGCCGATCCATCGAATTTGTTCAAAAATGGGACGAAACAGGAAACCAAACTTTCGATAGCCACGCGCGCTTTTTTCGCTCAACCGGCCATTGATAACACAGACGGGTATCGAACGCGCTGAGGTGACGCGAATTAAGTTCGGCCACAGTTCCAGTTCAGCCAGTATTAATTGGCAGGGGCGCAGACGGCGCAACGTACGTTTGATGGCCCAAGAAAAATCTGCCGGGCAGAAAAAGGTAATGTCATCGGGGAAGACTTCCGACGCCAACTGCCGACCGGTCTCGGTCGTTGCGGAGACCGCGATTTCGATATCGGGGCGCTGCTGACGGATACGAGCGATGACGGGTTTGAGCAAGTTCACTTCGCCGACACTGACGGCGTGGAACCAGAGGCATTTGGCATTGGAAGATCGCCGTGGAACCTGCCCGAAAAATTTCGCCGACCAGCCGCGTCGATTCTTATTCTGCACGACCATCCGCCACAACAGCCACGGCGAAAAGATCGCCATCACCGACAGGTAGATCAAGTTAAACAGAATACTCATGGGGTCCTTCCCAAAAAAGCACCATCTCCATTCGGCTCAGACGAATACCCTTGCGTAGGGTGTGTGGCGCCGAGAATCCGGCAGTCCCATTCGCCCCGCGGGACTCGTGGCCTCGTCCACTACTGAAATGTCAGGCCAACCTTACCTCTAGGACGGGAACCGGTCTTCCCACCGTCCAAGGCAACACGGCACTACTTCCTCATGCAACACGACTTGAATTTTTTACCGCTGCCACAAGTACACGGATCGTTGCGTCCGACCTTTTGAGCCGTGTTACGTAACGATTTCATTTGCTTTTTTTCACCGCCAGAATTGGCAATCGCTTCTTCCTGCTGTTGCTGCATCTCCGAAACGGGTTCTTGCTTGGTTTCATACGCCTCGTGTTTGGCAGAGGTTTCATTCAGCGTGTGGCTGATAAAGTCCTCATTGAGTTGTTCGACGCGGAACACCAGATCGGTGACCCGTTCGCCGATCGAAGACCACAGCACGTCAAACATCTGCATCCCCTGTCGTTTATATTCGACCTTAGGGTCCAGCTGCGCCATGCCGACTTGTCCGACAGCACTGCGCAAATAGTCCATCGCCAGGAGGTGATCCTTCCACGCACTGTCGACGATTTCCAGCAGCACCATCCGCTCCATCCGGCGGAATTCAGGATGGTAATGGTCTTCGACGATCGCTTCTAAACGCTGCTCCAATTGCTCCTGATCCATCTTCTCAAAACGCTTGAGATCCAAATCGTGGTCAATCGAATCCTTAAACCACTGCGCCAGCGTCGTCGCGGCTCCGTTGGCATTTTTCAGCGGAACTTCGCCATTGGCCGACATCGTTTCGATTTGCTGCTGCAGTGTCTCGATCGAAGACTGAGCCTCCTTTTGACGCTGGTGACTTTTCTCCAGCAACATCTGGTGGATGTCTTGGCCGCTTTTATCGGTCAAGTCATCGACGGACATTTCGGTATCAAATCGGCGACTGGCCCAAGAGATTAATCCGTCCGCATTGAGCCGAGCGTTACTGTTGGGTGTGGCGGCTTCGGAGAATTTGTAAAAGCCCGCCATCACAGGATAGGCCGCTTCTTTTTCGATGTAATTCGCCACCGCTTTTTCGGAGAAGTGCTGTTTCACTTCGTCCGCAGGCCTGTCTTTGATCGCATCCAGTTCGACATCGATGCCAAATTTTGCTTTGGCCCAACTGACGGCCGATTGCAAGTTGTAGTCGGGGTCCAACATCACGTCGGCACCTTCGATCTTGACCGCATTGACAGCCGCGCGAGCCTTTTCGATCAGGACTTCGTCCAACCGTGCACGACCTTCTTTTTTCAAGTCGTGTTCGTTGATCTTGACGCCCCAACGAGACTTCATGAAGGCCGAAAGTGAACTCCAGTTCCATTCGCTTTCATCTTCAGACAGCGGAAGGTCCTGTTCGATCTGACCAAGGATGTCGGTTTCGGTTTGACGATGAGCTTCTTCCTTGGCGATCTTGATCGCTTCGGCAGGCTGCACGTTACGGAACGCCTTGGGTTCGAGATATTCCACCGACAACTGTTGAGCGGCAAATTTGGAGAACGTTTCGCGCCCGAATCCGTCGTCAAGAAACGTGTCCAGCGTTCGATCAATTTGATCCTCGATCATGTCCTGAACGATTTCACGGCAACTGACGCCGTCCAAAATCCGCTGGCGAAAGCGGTAGACACGCTTGCGTTGTTCGTCCATCACCTCGTCGTATTCCAGCAGACTCTTGCGCTGTTCGAAGTTGAATTCTTCGCGCTTCTTCTGAGCACCATCAATCCGGCGGGAGACCATCGAACTCTCCAGCGGTTCGGGGCCTTTGAATCCGCCCATCTCAAGCATACGTTTGACGAACGGTCCGGCAAAAATCCGCATCAGGTCATCATCCAGCGACAGGTAAAACTTGCTGCTGCCGGGATCCCCCTGACGCCCACAACGGCCCCGCAACTGCAGGTCAATCCGACGGGCGTCGTGGCGTTCGGTGCCGATCACATGAAGGCCGCCTCGTTCTTTGACCTTTTTGCCCATCTCGGACATTTTGTGTTCTTGGTCAATGGAAGTGACTAATTCTTCCCATTCGTCTTGCGGGACATCCAGACGTGTTGCGTATTTGTCTTGCAATCGAGCCCACGCCATCGTTTCAGGATTACCACCCATGATGATGTCTGTACCACGACCGGCCATGTTGGTGGCAATCGTGACCGCGTCGAAACGCCCGGCCTGAGCAACAATGTCGGCCTCACGTTTGTGATGCTTCGCGTTGAGCACCTCGTGTTTGACGCCTCGTTTGGTCAACAGATTCGAAATCTTCTCGCTCTTTTCGATCGAGACGGTTCCGATCAAAATCGGTCGCCCCGGCAATTGAATTCTTTGAATCTTGGATCGCTCGACCGTGTGCTCTTGGTTGTCGTAGCGATCTTTGATGGTGACCGCATCATCGGTTTCGTTGGTGATTTTGCCGGCGAAGAACTCGCCGTCGCTCAAGAATACCATGTCGTGCTTGTGGTAGTTTTCGACCTCATCAGCGACGGCTTCCCATTTGTATTCTTCCTTGCAGTAGATCAAATCCGCCGCTTCGTCGCGCTGCAGCGGGCGGTTGGTGGGAATCGCGATCACATCCAGACCATAGATCTTGTGGAATTCTTCGGCTTCGGTCATCGCCGTACCGGTCATCCCGCAGATTTTGTCATACAGTTTGAAATAATTCTGCAGCGTAATGGTGGCCAGCGTTTGCGTTTCCTTTTTGATCTTTACGCCTTCTTTGGCCTCAACCGCCTGATGCAGACCGTCGCTCCACTGCCGCCCGTCCATGAGACGACCGGTGAATTCATCCACGATGACGACTTGCCCTTCTTTGACGACGTAGTTCACATCGGCGATGTACAGGCCGTGGGCCTTGAGCGCGTTGTCGATCAGGTGCGGCCAATCCATGTTGCCGGCGGTATAGAAACTTTCGACGCCGGCCATTTTTTCAGCGGTCCGGATACCTTCGTCGGTCAACGTCGCGGTGTGGTCTTTTTCGTTGACCTGATAATGAACGCCCCGTTCAAGCGATCGTGCGATGCGATCGGCTTCGGCATATTTAGAGGGATTTTGATGCGCGGGGCCAGAGATAATCAGTGGCGTCCGGGCTTCGTCGATCAAGATGTTATCCACTTCGTCGATGATCGCGAACGCGAGTGGACCTTGAGCCTGTTGGGCTTGTTTAGGGAAGCGGTCGTCATCCCGCGCCGCAGGACGCATGTTGTCACGCAAGTAATCGAAACCAAATTCATTATTGGTTCCGTAAGTAATATCGCACGCGTAGGCTTTCTGACGATCGGCGGGTGACATATCCGATTGGATGTTGCCCACGGTCAGACCGAGCCCCATATATAACGGAGCCATCCACTCCATGTCGCGGCGGGCAAGATAATCGTTGACCGTGATCACATGGACGCCTCGGCTCTCCAGTGCATTTAGATACGTCGGCAGGGTCGCGACCAGCGTTTTACCTTCACCGGTGACCATTTCGGCAACGTTTCCACCATGCAGCACCATGCCGCCGATCATTTGCACATCGTAATGCCGCATCTGCAAAAAACGCTTGCCACCTTCGCGGCAAACGGCAAAGGCCTCGGTGAGGATGTCGGTCGTGGTTTCGCCGTTGGAGAGCCGCTGTTGGAACAATTGGGTCTGGTTGGCCAGTTCCTCGTTGGACATCGCTTCGTATTGCGATTCCAATTGATTGATGGCGTCCACACGCGTTTGGAACTTCTTCACCTGCCGCGCATTGTCGGATCCAAAAAGCGAGGTTACCGTGCGTTCAAAGCCGCTGAGAACTCCGCTTCCGACGTTGGCGATGTTGTCCAGAGCTGTTTCAAAGATTCCCATTTTGTGTTCCGGGTTGGTGGTTCCGGCTGCTTTCGATAATGACGCGAATTCGCCAATCGACAGAACTGCCGAAAGTAAATTCGTAGGTTAAATATGTGTACGACGGATTCTCAAACGTACGCGCAGTCGTTGAGCAACGCCCGATTATTAAGTTAGGTAAGTCCGGCTTGGTCAACAGATTATATTGATTTTAAGCTTCGGTCAACGGAGATCAGTTCGTTCTGGCAGGCGACAATTTCGCGATTTCCCAGCGGTTTTGGCCGCGTTGGTGCCTGATTTGGCAGTTCGCCAGAGCCATTGTCTACGTGGAAGCAAATTACGTGCCTGAAACCGTGGGCTGGCTTTGGATTGGGAGAATCGGGCAACATTTTCGATCGGCTCTGGGCGCTGATCGCGGGCCTCTGCCAAAAACGTGGAAGTTAATTGCCAATAACGCCTAAAATACGACCTTTGACTGAGGTGAAAGCGAGTTGAAAATCTGCCCTCCGGTAGGAAGCATACTTGGCTCCCATTAAGATTTGTTTCCCCCGCAGCCATTGAAACCAGATAAACATTAACGCCCCTTTTGACAACCTTCTGTGAAAAAAGACCCACTTACGACCGACATCACTGGCAAGCTAATTTTACTGGGCACCGGAACTTCGGTGGGCGTTCCGGCGATGGGCTGCCGCTGCGAGGTTTGCACCAGCACCGATCCCAAACACAACCGAACTCGGTGCAGCGTGATCATGGGGCTGCCGGGCGGAAACCTGTTGGTCGACACATCCCCAGATCTCCGTCAACAATTGCTGCGCGAAAAAATCGGCATCGTGCACAGCGTGGCTTACACGCACGAGCACAGCGATCACGTGATGGGGTTTGACGACCTGAGGCTGTTTCAGTTTTATCTTGGGCACCCGGTTCCCATTTTTTGCACGCCGGTGGTACGAGCACGTTTGGAGAAGGCGTTTGATTATGCGTTTTCCGATCGAGCCACCACGCACCCAGGCGCGGCGCCTTCGGTGGACATCAGTTTGATCGCCCCGCAGCAATCGTTCGATGTGCTCGGCGCGACGGTGACGCCAGTGCCACTGAAGCATGGCCCCAATTTTGAAGTCCTCGGATTTCGTGTCGGTAATGTTGCCTACTGCACCGACGTCAGCCACATCCCCGCCAGTAGCATGGCGTTGCTTCAAGGATTGGATGTTTTAGTGCTTGATGCGTTGCGTCCCGATGCACATGTGACACATTTCAACATTGAACAGGCGCTGGAAATTGTAGAACAGCTAAAACCAAAGCAAACATTTTTCACCCACTGTTCATGCAGCATGAATTACAAAACGGTCAACCCGACGCTGCCCGATGGTGTGCAAGTCGGCTGGGACGGACTGCAGATTGAATTGACTTAGCGGCGGTCCCGTTAATCCCGTTGCCTTGAAAACTGTAAGCGTAGTGGAGCGTTGTTAAACCTTCCCGTCGCAGCTCCTTTTCCGTTGAGGCTTCGGTTAATCGCACCGCCGGATCTTTAACAAGATCCACTACGGAAAACGGTAACGCGCGCTGCGTAGTGGAGTGTTGTTAAACCTCCTCGTCGCAGCTCCTTTTCCGTTGAGGCTTCGGTTAATCGCACCGCCGGATCTTTAA
>CAYOZV010000100.1:0-4252 GCA_964408465.1 uncultured Pirellulaceae bacterium | reverse complement strand
CAAGATCCACTACGGAAAACGGTGGCCCGAGGTGTCTGCCATGACCAAACATCAGCTCCTCGCTCATTCGCTAGGGCGCGATGGGTTAGCCAACACGACACGCCGCGCAGACCCCACACCCGCCACAGCCGCCATCTAATGAAGTGTAAGAATCGACTTGAGTATTGCCCGCGCCCTCCAAGGCATCTGCTTGTGATGAATCCAGCTGAACCAAGGTTGCCGAAGTCGCCGTGTTTGCCACCGGCTGGGAAAGTGCGCTTCTGGTAATCGTACCGATCTGCGAATCGGTCAGATCCGTTCCGCCGCCGCTGGGAGCCAGCAAGTTATTCTGAATGTTTACGTGCGACAGCCCAAGGTTGTGCCCAATCTCATGAGCGGTCACTTCGGCCACCGTTTGACGACCGGACGCGAAACTAACCATGTTGTCGCCAACATGCACCGCAGCACCGGCCGACCCCACGAACGCCAGTCCGTTGACGGAGTTATTGCCTACGTCGTTGAACCCCGGAACGCGCTCCACGAAGTATAAGTCGATCACATTTCGATTCGCGTTACCGACGCCAACCGAATCGCCGTTAGAAATAATGCGTCCCAAATCATTACCCGACCGCGTGCCGGCACCGGTGCCAACATTGGTAAACGTATCGTTAATTCGACGCGCCGGCAGGAACTCGATGTCGATGTCGGCTTGCGCAAAGATCTCATCAATGCGATTTTTGATGTCTACCTCTTGAGCTGCGGTGCCAAAAAACTCGGCTTGATTAGAACCGTTAGTGTTAGCCGCGACGATTGGCTGAACAAACACGACCTCCCGCGTAGTGTCACTGGGCATAGCCACGACAGGATTCAAAGTCTCACTCGCCGTGCGAACTCCATCGGCAAAGGAATATTGTTCGACGGTGAAAGCTCGATCTACCAGTCCGAAATTTGCGCCACGCAAATCGTTGATCAGCAGACTTGTATTTACCGTACCGGTCACCTCGTACGCCACAAACTCCCCGGAGAAATTCGCGCGGTCATTGCCACTGCCACCGATCAGCCGGTCATTGCCCTGTTCCCCTTGAAGCACGTCGTCTCCGTCGTTGCCGTTGACGATGTCCAATCCGCCCCCACCTGAAAGAAAATCATTTCCTCCTTGGGCATAGATGCGATCATTGCCGCCCAGGCCTTGTAAGACATCATCGCCGCCTCCGCCAAAAATCAAATCACTCCCGCTGCCGCCTTGGATTCTGTCTTCACCGCTGCCCCCGGCGAGCACATTGGTCCCCGAGACGTCGCTAATCACATCGACACCAAGACCACCAAAAACGGTGTCGTTGCCGATCCCGCCGAGGATGATGTTGGCCCCCCTGATTCCCAGCACTCGATCGTTTCCGTCGCCTGCGTCCACCCGATCATCGCCGTTGCCGGCGACAATAAAGTCATCGCCGCCGTTGCCGGTGATGTTGTCGTTGCCGGTATTGCCCACCAGCCGATCGGCCCCCGAACCACCGATCAACGTATCATCTCCGGCCTGTCCTAATGCGATGGCCGCAATCGCCGTTCGGTTCTCAAAGAAATCATCGCCCGCTAATCCGATGAATCGAATCGAATTCACGTCCGAGGCTGCAAAGGTGCCGGTGGTGAAACCAGGGTAGCTGACGCTAACGACGTTGCGGGCTTGTGTGATGCGTACTGTGTCGTCGCCGTTGGTTCCACCGATCAAAATTTCGCCGGTGGCAGGCGTGAAAAGAATTCCCGCCAGCAGTCGCCGTGGCTCACATTCCTGATACGACGTATTGTTTCCTCCAGAACGAGACCGAACGCGCCGTTTGCAATCGACAGGCAAACGCGGGGAACCATTGGAATCGTCAGAGAGAAACCGCGCAATGCGATTCAATGTGCCGGCCATGTACTTAATAGCGTGATGCATGTGTAAACCAATTTGAACAAGAGTGCGCCACCCTTTGGAACTCCAAAGGGAACAGTTTGGAAGGAGACATTGGCAGATGCATTAATTTAATATCTACCTGTTAACCAAAGGCCACGCAAGCCAAAAACTCACCCCCAATTTATTACGGCTTGTTTCTGTTTGGGTTCTGTTTGATAGCAGACACTTCGCCACGATTCCGCGTAAGTGTGCCGCTTAAGTATGCCGCCTAAGGGGGCCGCACTTCGCGTGTCGTCCGGGGACTCATTTTTGCCCCTAGGCAAATTGGTTGCGTAGCAGATTGGTTGCGCAGCAGATTTTGATGTTGAGGCTGTGGGTAATGGTAGCGCCGGATTTTTAACAAAATCCACTACGGCATGTCGTCGCCGTAGCCAAACGCATCGGCGTAGGGTTTCCAGTGGCCGTCGATTTCTGCCTTCAACGAATCATCCAACACGACGGGATTCGTTTTGTGCCCTTTGCGTTGGTCGAAATACTGTTGCACGTTTGCCTGTATTTCTGCGCGTCCGTCCAACCCCAGTTGGTCGTAAATACGTGCCACCGTTGCTTGCGGTGACGCCACGAGATCCTCGAATTTGACTTCGACCAATCGCTCCGGCGGCAGTTGGTGCTTGTGCTGAAAATAAGAATCGTACATCAACCGCTGACACTCGAACACGTAATCCTTCAACCAATCGTCATCATACTTGGGCAACTGAAACGACTGAGTCTCGTCCAGCGACTTCCACAACCGCATCGTCGAGGAAACTAATTTGTGCGGATGACGCGCCATGTGAATGAACTTGGCTTCAGGAAACCATGCGGCCAGTTGAGCAATCCGGCCGGTGTGCGGGGGCGACTTCAACACCAATCGTTTATTGGGATAGCGAATCGTCAACGATTTAAGGAAGTGGTCTAACGTCTGACGTACGGATTGCTGTTGCTGTTGATCGGCGTGGTCAAAACACAACTGCTGGTGATGTTTGTCTTCATTATTGGGAAACGCAATCCGGCGGTAAGGCGTTGCAGCACCATCAGAGATCAGCGCGAAGTCATCTTCTTGAGGCGACCCTGCCGATATCGCCATGCTGTCCATCGGACGTTTTTTGGGCAACAGCAGACTGACAAGTGGAAAGAAGAACCAATTCGAAAACAGAAAATGCTTTGGCACAAACGCGTCGAAGTTTGTCGGATACGCCGCCGCAGGATCCAAGGACATCAGTTCGTGCATCAGCGTCGTCCCCGACCGCCAATGGCCAATGATGAACACCGGCGGTGCGGCCAGCTGCGCCTTTGAGATACGGCCCTCAAACTGCAGACGCTGACATCGGTTCAACACTGAGTTCACAACGCTGCAACCACCCACCAAGCCCATCATCGGATATCGCAACGGGTGTACGCGAAACCGGTTCTCTTGGAGCAGTCGGTAATAATTGCTCGCCGACATCCCGTTCCAAAATCGGGGCGCCCAAGGCGGGTAACTGTTGGATTGAGAAGGTTTCGCGGCGGACATTAACGCAGTCTATCTCGCGGTATTGGAAAATCAAAGTGGCTGGTGTCGGCTACGCGGCCGGGTTGGCGATCTTTCCTTGGGGCGTCGTGAGGTCAAAGAGGCCAAAAATCTCCTCACGACTCAACCCGCGATTGGTGGGCTGCGTATCGGGTGAGAGTATCTCGTTGAACAGCGCGCGTTTCTCTTCCAAAACATCGTGGATACGTTGCTCGATCGTGCCGGCCATAATCATCCGAGTGATCGTCACACTACCGGCAGCACCGATCCGATGGGCTCGATTGATGGCCTGATCTTCGACGGCCGGATTCCACCAACGATCAAACAAAAACACGTAACGACAGAACTGCAAGTTCAATCCAACACTCCCCGCACCGTAGCTCATTAACAATACCGTCCGGTCAGGATTCTCCTTGAACTCCTGCAGGATCGGATCACGGCGCTTACTGGGAATTCGTCCGTGATATTGCAAAGGATTAAACCGCTGCACTTGGTCGGCCACTTTTTCGATCGCCCCAACCCACTGGCTGAACACGATCGCCTTCTGACCGCTGGCGGCCACCTCTTCAAGGTCAGCTTTGAGTCGATCGACTTTTGTGCTGGCCCCGGTGACCGGATCGAAGTTGCAAATCTGCTTTAATCGCAACACCAATTCGAACACGTGATTGATTGTGATCTCGTCACCCATTTCGCCTAACTGCATCACTCCGTTATTTTCTGCGGCAAAATACTGATCAGATTGTTCTTGCGAAAGATCAAGCTCCGCGTCGCGCATCAATCGTGGCGGCATGTCGGGCATCACAAGGTCTTTGGTGCGGCGTAATATCAAATCG
>CAYOZV010000099.1:8710-17430 GCA_964408465.1 uncultured Pirellulaceae bacterium | reverse complement strand
CGCCGCTTGTTGCTAATTTTCTGATGGATCAGAAAGCACAAGATCAACGACGCTGGATCGAAAACGACTCACATTGACCGCGATGAAAATCGCCGCCGTGAGAACTTCTGTTGGCCTCCAAACGATGCAAACTTTGTTTGACCGTTTCACAGTGAGGCTTATCCCGTGCTACCCGACTTCGATTTAAAGGATCGAATCAAACAAGCGACGAACATCGTCGACTTGATCGGCAGCGATATGCAGCTTCGCCGTCAGGGGGCTAATTACGTCGGGCTTTGTCCTTGGCACGATGACTCCAAACCCTCATTCCAAATTAACGAGGCACGACAGAGTTGGGCATGCTGGGTTTGTGCCGACCGCGGCGACGTTTTCTCTTACGTGATGAAACGTGATAGCCTGCAGTTCCGCGAAGCACTGGAATACCTGGCCGACCGTGCCGGCATTGCCATGACGAAATTCCAGCAGAACATTCCCAAGGGTTCGGTGCGGGACAAGAACACGCTGTTCAAGGCGATCGACTGGGTGCAGCAGCAGTATCACAAAAATTTACTCCAATCGGCCGACGCCGCTGCGGTGCGTGAATACCTTTCCGAGCGCGGCATCACCGACCAGAGCATTGCCGAATTCAAGATCGGATTCGCGCCTTTGGCGTGGTCTTGGCTGGTCGATCGCGCCCGATCGACCGAATTCAGCGGCCAGATCCTCGAAGCCTGTAACGTCGTGATGGCGAATCAGCGCGGCGGGTATTACGAGCGTTTTCGTGGCCGCGTTTTGTTTCCGATCTTCAACCTTCAGCAGAAGACGATCGGTTTTGGCGGACGAGTCGTACCCGGAATTTACGGCACCGAAGAGGAACCCAAGGGTAAGTACGTTAACACCTCCGAAACGTTGCTGTTCACCAAAAGCGACAATCTGTACGGCCTGAGTCAGGTCTATCGCGACGTTCAGAAAACACGAAAATTGACCATCGTCGAAGGTTACACCGATGTGATCGCCGCCTACCAGGCCGGCCTGCGAAACACGGTCGCGGTGTTGGGAACGGCACTTAACGAACGCCATATCAAACTGATCAAGCGTTTCGCCGATTCGGTGACGCTGGTGCTCGACGGCGACGAAGCGGGACAGAAAAGAACGAATCAAATTTTGGATATCTTCGTTGCCCAAGACATGGATCTGCGGATCCTCTCATTGCCTGAGGGGCTGGATCCATTTGACTACGTTCAGAACCAAGGCGCCGACGCGTTTCAATCACTGGTAGACGCCGCACCGGATGCGTTGGCTCATAAAATCAGCATTGAAACCAGAGGCATTGATCTGATCAACGATACTCACGCCGCCAACCAAGCCTTGGAAAACATTCTTAAAACCATCGCTCAGGTGCCAACCGCCGTGATCGCCAAATCGGCGGCGAAAAATTTGCGTCAGGATCAACTGTTGGCGCGACTGGCGCGACAGTTCCAAACCACACGCGATCAGGTCAAAGGCCGATTGAGGGAACTCCGCAATTCGACACGACCATCGCGGTGGAACCAAAACGATGACGAACAAGCACAAAATAACGAGACTGACTTCAGCCGTTTGGACCTCAAAGAAGTCGAAGTACTGGAGCTGATTTTAAATTCACCAGATCTGGCGGACGTCGCGATTGAGCGTGTTTCGCCGGAGATGTTTGGGCCGGGACCGTTGCGAGTGATTTTCGAACTTTTGGGCGAATTCTTTCATGATGGTCGCGACGCAAACTATGAGAACGTGATGCTGCACTTGGATGACCCGAACCTGAAAAATGTTGTCGAATACCTTCTGGAAGAAGCGACACAAAAACAGGCGGCATTCGAAGCGGCGAACAAAGGGATGACGTTTGATGCTGCGGGGCAGCTGGAGACCGTTATTCAGGCGTTTCACCGGCACCAAATTGAGGTCAGTGAAGCCGCACGAATTTCGCAACTTCATGACAAGAAGTTAGACAAATCCCAAGAGGCGAATGCCTTAGAGGAATTATTGAGACAGACTCGACAGCGACAAGGGATTACTGCGCCCACGGATGGGTAGCAACCGAATCGTTGAGCCGACACATTGTTTTCGTTTGCCGAATTGGGTTTTGGCAACGTTGGTGTGTCGCATGAACCGTCGATTTGCGGGATGGAACTCGCAGAAGGATTGGAAGAGATGACTATTCAAATTAATGACGACCTGAAGGTTTTGATCACACGTGGCCGAGCACAAGGTTTTTTGACCTACGACGAGGTCTCAAAACATCTGCCCGACGAAACAACGGGTTCGGAAAAATTGGATGCTCTTATTGCGGCACTTGAGGGTTCGGGCATCGAACTCTGCGATCAACCGCCGGCCGGTTCTAACGAGCCAACGCCTGACGAATTGATCAAGGCTGAAGCCGACACGGACATGGAGGCCTTCCAAGCCGCCGCTAAACTTCCGCGTCCCAGCGACGATCCGATCCGCATGTACCTCAGCCAAATGGCGGTCATCCCGTTGCTCAGCCGCGACGAAGAAATTTCGCTGGCCAAACGTATCGAGATCTCTCGCAAGCGTTATCGCCGCACGGTCCTTTCGAACAATTACGCATTGTCGGCTACAATCGGAGTGCTCAAGCGTGTCTACCAAGGCGAACTGCCGTTTGACCGCACGATCAAGGTTTCGCTGACCGAGAATCTGACGAAGGAGCAAATCCAGTCGCGCATGCCGCATAATTTTAAGACGATGGATCACCTCCAACGCGAAAATGCACGCGACTTCCGGATTCTGGTATCCAAAAGCAAACCGGCCAAAGAGAAGGCCGCCGCCCGCGTAAGATTTTTGGCTCGCCGTAAAAAACTGGTCACCTTGGTCGAAGAACTTAGCCTCCGCTCGCGGCGCGTGTCTCCCTTGATCGCTCAAATGCGGAACATCTCCGACCGTATCGGACGCATCAAGAAACAATTGAGCGGCGACAGCGAGATCGAACTTTCCAGCAGCGAACGACGTCGCCTCCGCAGCGACATGGTTCGGTTGACACTGGAAGTTCAAGAAAGCCCCGAGAGCTTGGCGACCCGCGTTGCCCAATGCGAGAATTACTACAAAGAGTTTGAGAACGCCAAACGTCAGCTTTCGGGATGTAACCTCCGTTTGGTCGTCTCGATTGCCAAAAAGTATCGCAATCGCGGGATGAGTTTTCTGGATTTGATTCAGGAAGGGAACACCGGATTGATGCGTGCGGTCGACAAATACGAATACCGTCGCGGATTTAAATTTTCGACTTACGCGACGTGGTGGATTCGCCAGGCGATCACACGGGCGATCGCGGATCAGGCGCGGACGATTCGTATTCCTGTCCACATGATCGACGTGCTGTCGCGATTGCGAAACATTCAAAAGGCAATGTTGCAGGAAACAAAACGCACGCCAACGATGGAAGAGATTTCGCTACGAGCTCAACTGCCGGTAGAAGAAGTCCGCCGCGTGTTGGACATCGGGCGGCATCCGGTCAGCCTCGACCGTCCGGTCGGCGAAGGCGACGATTGCAGTTTCGGCGAATTCATCGAAGATAACTCAAACGACAGCCCGGTTCGATTGGCGACCAACGGAATCCTGCGAGACAAAATTGAAGGGCTGCTGAAGACGTTGACCTACCGCGAACGCGAGATCATCCGTCTTCGTTACGGCCTGGGTGACGGTTACACCTACACGCTGGAGGAGGTCGGCCGCATTTTCAAAGTCACCCGCGAACGCGTTCGGCAGATTGAAGCCAAAGCCGTGCAAAAGTTGCAAAACCCCGTGCGTAGTCAGTGCCTGGAAGGTTTTGTGCCGGACTTCCCATTGGTTGACACGCGTGCCGCAAATAATAAGCAGCACGCTGAAGTGTCCAGTGCCAAGCCTGCTGAGGATGCGCTGCCGCTGAAATCAGCGACGCCCGCCGAAGCGACCGATCCTTTGCTGCCGGCTGAACCGCAGGTGCAGGACTTGTTTTCTTTTGAGAATCAAGAAATGGACAACCTGTTCGCAGGTGTCGAAATGAATTAGGCGGCGTCATGTGAGGGGCCAGTTGCCTCCGGCCCGTTGAGGTGAAGAAATGAAGTGGCCGGTGGGAACCGGCCCTAATTTCACTTACACTAATTTGCATGAGTATTTTTGCAGGAACTGAATTCTACCAAGCCCCCAAATGCGATCGCTGCGGTGCAGTGGAAGCCGAGTGTGATTGTCCTCCGCCAGAAGTGGAGCGGATTTTCCGCGATCCGGCAAAACAAACCGCGCGGATTGGCAAAGAGAAACGCAACAAGGGTAAGACCGTTACGGTCATTCGCGGCCTGGCGGCGGATGATAACGATTTGCCGGATTTGCTGAAGAAATTGAAAAACGAATGCGGAGCCGGTGGCTGTGTGGAAGAGGACACGATCGAAGTCCAAGGCGATCACCGGCCTCGGATCGAGAAGACGCTAAAGAAGATGGGGTACAAGACAAAGGTTATTTGAGCCATCGTAAAGCCGCTGTCCCCAGCTGCTTAAGCCGATCCCGTCACCGGTTTTCTACCTTCGATTCTCAACGGAAATATCGGTCGCGTATTTGATTCATCATTAACGACGTTGGGTAACGACCGGAGTGTCCGCGATGTTTTAGCGATGCGCCTTAAGTAGCCGAGACGGCGACTGTACTTTCAGTTACTTCTTTTGGTCACGCATGAACTGATTCAGATCAATACCGCTCTGCCGCTGTTCATCCTCGAGCAACTTAATCCGCACTTCCATGCGCTCCACCAGCTTCGTCAGTTTAGGCAATAAATCAATCGCCGGATCTTGTCTGCTAGGCCGAGGCACGGCGGGATAGCCCAATTGCCGTTGGAGCGAGGAGAACAAATAAGTGGGTTCCTTCTTGCGGTTGGCTAAGGCGATGCGTCCTTCTTTTTCGCCGAACAGAATCACACGATTGGCGTCTTCTTCCTGCAGATTGCGGGCGTTTTTGATCACGTAATAGTCGCTGTTAACGTAAATCAAGTCTGCCAATTCGACCAATCCCAACTGATGGCGGACCTCTAGGATCCAGCGCTGCCAATGGCCATCGTAAACCGGGTCCATCGCCATCGCCTGCAACCCGAAATCATAATCCAAACAATTGCGGCACAACGTTTCCACTTGGAAAAAGAACATCGCCACCGGGTCAGCGTTGTCAGCGCGGAACTTGGATTCGGCTTCCAAAATAAGAAACGCCACTCGCATATCAAACCGACCGTGTTCGTCTTCGGCTTGTTCGATAATGAAGATTTGAAACTGAGTGAAATAGTGTGGCAGTTTCTTCATCGCAGTGGACATGGTCCCCACGTGACGAACCTCAGCCAGCAAAAAATCTATCGCCATCGGCAGTTTTGTCGTCGAAAGAATCTCCTCACGAATCTGCGCCAGCATATCCTGCACCGGTTCGTTAGCTGACAGTCGCCCCTGCAACGCTTTGAAAAGGTAGGCCTGTTCGATGTACTCTTCGCGCTGCAGAATTTCCATTGCTAATCTCTTCCCGAAGGGGTTGGTGCTGGAGGAGGCCACGAGTTTGGGAAGCTCACTTCATTAGTAGAGCTGGTGAAACTCCCACTCGACTGAGATTCAATCCGTTTTCAAGGCCTAACGCTCCGCAGGACTCGTGATCTCGTCCACTACATCGTAGCCCATAGATCTGATATTCTAAAGCTATGAAAGTTTCGCAAATCATCAACCAACGCCGTCCGCTTTGGCAGGAACTAGAGGCGTTGTGCGAAACGCTGACCGAGAAAAACGGAGCCGCAAAACTTTCGCCCGACCAAGTCAACCGGTTCACAACGCTCTACCGCGGCGCCTGTGCCGACCTAGCACTGGCCGAAGCGTATCAACTTCCGCCCAACACGGTCAGCTACCTTCACCGACTTATCGCCCGCAGCCACAATCAACTGTATCGCAGTAAACGATACCAATGGGATACTTGGTTCGACAAAGTTTTCATTCAAACGCCGGCCCAGATCTTTCAAGACTCGGCCGTTCAGATCGCGATGGCCGTGTTTTGGATCCTGTTCTTCATCAGTGTCTATTTGGCTTATGAGAAAGCGATCTGGCCAGATTTTGCGGCACAAGTAATGGGCGCCGATGCTGTGTCTCAGATGGAGACAAGCTTTGAGAATTTCGAAGGACGCACCTGGGGTCAAAACAATTTCATGGCGAACTTTTACATCATCAACAATGGTTCCATCGGATTGTTTTGCTTCATTATGATGCTGCTGGTGATCCCGGGTTTCATGACGCTCAGCTACAACGCCGTCGTGCTGGGTTGCTCGTTCGGCATCATGTTGCGCTGTGATTCACCGGACGCCAGCCGCAACTTTTTTAACTTTGTCACCGCCCACGGCCCTTTGGAACTGACCGCGATCGCATTGTCGGCCGGCGCGGGGCTGCGTATCGGCGTCAGTTGGTGGGTCACCGGTGGTAACCATCGTTTTGACAATCTGGTCAAAACCGCCCGAGACACGATTCCTATCGCCATGTGTGCCGTGATCCTGTTCGTGCTGGCCGCCTTCGTCGAAGGTTTTATCTCGCCTCACCCAGAATCATCCATCCCTTGGATCGCCAAAGGCATGGTCGCAGCGGTAACCAGCGCGATGCTGATGTTCTACTTCGTTGTACTGGGGTTCCCGCGCGATGCGATGGAGGCCATCAGGTAAATGGATTTAAGCCAACCGCATATCGCCATTCGACAACGCACGTTGCTGGAGATCTTTGATCTAACGCTGCACGTTTACCGCGACCACTGGAAGAACATTTTAATGATGCTGGTGATCAATGCGCTGCCACTGGTGATCGCTAATGCGGTGGTCTGCCATGTTCTGCACGGGGACCGCAGCGATCTGCCGACAGAGTTAATGATCAGTTTGCTGCTGATCGTCAGCCAAGCACAAATTGGGACGCTGTTGATTACTCAGTATCTGGGGACCGCCATGTTTGCCGGCAAGCCCACCATCAGGCAGACCGTGAGTAATTTTTTCAGCACGTCCAAGTCATGGATCTGGAACCACGGTTTCATTCGCATGGTGCTGCCCATCTTCGCTCTGGTGGCCGCCTTTCACATCAACAGCATGGCAATGGTGATCTTTTTGCTGTTTATTGCATTGACGATCCGCGCCTTGCGTCCGTTTATCTCAGAAATACTCATCCTCGAAAAACCGCCGCGCAGAATTCCTAAGGATGCCACGCTGTCGGGTATCACTTTGCGGCGACGGGCGAGTGATCTTCATCGCGGCGATGTCGTGGCGGGGTTCTTCTTGTCGTGCCTGGTCGGCAGCGGATTATTAGTGACGGTGACCAGTCTCTTCTTTCATGTGGATACCGCGATGGGATTAAACGGGGCTTGGGATTCGCCGATCCATTACGTTTACTGGCCGTTGGGGGCGTGGCTGGTGGCTTCATTTTTGGCAGTGTTTCGTTTCCTGTGCTACATCAACACGCGTATCACGCAAGAAGGTTGGGAAATTAAGATCAAGCTGATGGCGGAAAGACAAAAACTGTTGGCCGAGGACGAATATTGATCGCAGCAGATAAAAATCGAGACAAACGGTTTACTCAACTGCCCGCCCGCTGGGGGCGAGTACTGGCGGTGGTGTGTCTTATTTTCGTTAGTGCCACTGCTGTTGGCGTTGACGCATCGGCGGTAGATGATCCAACAGCCGATGCGCTGGGAGGGCACGAGTACCCTTGGTACGACGCGGAGACTCGATCGGTCAAACCGATACACCAACCGCCTGGTCAGAAATCCTCCACCCAAGAGCGGAACAACGTGCCGATCGCGAAACCTCAAACGGGTAATGGTAAAGGCAACAACTCGACAACCACCGGTGGGGGCGGTGGAGGAGGTGGGAACATCACCGGAGAGGGCGCCGGAACGATGTTCGCGCTGATTGTTGCTGCGATCATCATCGCCGTGATCGTGATACTGGTGATGACGTTCCTTTACATTGAATCCGGCAAATCGGAGGGATCCGAATCCACAGGACGGTCTCGCAAACAAAGCATCGAACAGCTGCCATTCGACCTCGACACCGCCGACGGGGATTTCCAATCGGCGGCCGACGCGGCGTATCGTAGCGGAGATCTGCGTAAGGCCATCATTTACCTCTACAGCCATGTGCTGGTGACGTTAGATCAGAACCGGCTGATACGACTGCGAAAAGGAAAGACGAATCGGCAATATCTCAGAGAGGTGCAGCGACTGCGAGGCGTTTCAGGATATTTCCAAGAGGTTATGCTGCCGTTTGAATCCGTGTTTTTTGGCGACCACGAAATGGACGCCAACCAGTTTCAACAATGCTGGTCCGGGTTGGGCGGATTTCACGCGCGCGTCAAAGACAACGCCGAGGCGTTAGCAAGATGAAGCAAAACAACAATTTCCCCGAAGGTGTCGCAGCCATTAGCCGAGGGTTTGACCACAGCGAATTCAAACCGGTGGTGTCGCTAACGCTCAATCACCGGCTACAGGCTGTAACACTTATCGGTGCAGTGAAGCACGATAGCACTCTCAATAACATTTACCCCGAAGGGGTCGCAGCCATTAGCCGCGGGGTTGAGCGTAGCGAATACCCCCGGTCAGCTATCTCAGACACACCGACCCCGACAGGGAGTCGCAGCACTCAAGCGCTACGACACCCTATCGGGGTCGATGACCACAGCGAATTCAAACCGGTGGTGTCGCTGACGCTCAACCACCGGCTACAGGCTGTA
>CAYOZV010000099.1:5757-8610 GCA_964408465.1 uncultured Pirellulaceae bacterium | reverse complement strand
ATTCAAACCGGTGGTGTCGCTGACGCTCAACCACCGGCTACAGGCTGTAACACCTAGCGGTGTAGTGAAGTACGATAGCACTCTCAATAACATTTACCCCGAAGGGGTCACAACCATTAGCCGGGGGTTTGAGCGCAGCGCACACCCCCGGTCAGCTATCTCAGACACACCGACCCCGACAGCGCGTCGCAGAACTCAAACGCTACGACTCCCTATCGGGGTCGATGACCGCAGCGAATTCAAACCGGTGGTGTCGCTGACGCTCAACCACCGGCTACAGGCTGTAACACCTGCCGGTGTATGCCGCTCACTTTCAAGATATTTACTGCCCGTCCTTGTATTATGCATCCTCTGCCTAACCGGATGTGGAATCGACAACATCGACGACGATGGATTTGGCAGAGTCCGAAGCACCAGCGGTTACGGTGCGATCGATGGGATCAGCGGTTTCGTTCATCTCCTCAAGTCGCGTGGGCTGAACGTACGTCAAACCAGTCGAATTTCACCTCAGATTGAACGCTACGACACAATCATCTGGGCGCCCAATCGCGACGTTCCTCCCAGCGACGCCGCGATCGAACGTTTGAATCGCTGGATCGAAAACGGACGCGGGGACCGCCAGGCAATCTTCATCGGGCCGGGATTTCGAAGCCGAAAATTACTGGACAAAAAACAAATCGAACTTGCTGACGATGAGAGTCTAGAACGCGCCGTACGTCGTTACCAAGAGAAATTGATTCAGGGAAACTTTAGAAGAGGCGCCCATTATTGGATCGGCAGCGGGGACGGGCAGGAGTGCGATTGGTACCAGCTGACTGAAATTGAAGACGATCGCATCAACAAAATATCCGGACCGTGGGCCGCCACAGTATCGGCCGATGAATTGGAGTTGTATTCGGGCATCTATGACTTCGAAATCCCCGCCGATCTCAAGCCCGCAGCTGCCGCGGGACCGGGTGACAGCGATGAGGACAGCGTCGATAACCAAGACGCCCATGATGGTCGCGCGGTCGTCCTGTTAAGCGGCGACGGCCATAACTTGGTCTACCGAATTCCGTCCAATCCCAATCACTCGGCGTATTACGGTTACGATGATGATTACGACCAGAACCTCGAATCCGGCGTTTACATTATCGCCAATGGCTCGTTTCTTCAGAATTACGGACTGGTAAACCGCGGCAACCAACAGCTGGCCAATAAAGTCGCCGACGTGTGCCGCGGCGAGGTGTTGGTTCTGCAAAGCGGTCCGCAGCCGATCGAGGTAACCGAATCGCTGGCGCCGGAGAAGAACGGGTGGGCGTGGCTGAGCAAACGTCCTCTGCGTGATATCGTGCCGTTCTTTTTGCTGCTGGCGACGTTCACGTTCTTTGTCGTCTTCCCAATTCATGGACGCCCCAAACGCATCCGATTGCATCCCGAGAAAACGTTCGCCGATCACATCCGCGCGACGGGCCAATTGCTCAAGGCCAGCAAAGGGCGCGATTGGGCAAAGAAAGTCATGCAAAAACACCTCGACGGTTCGTCCGATAAACCGTCGGGCCGATAGTTTAATCCGATGTGAGTCGTTACGATATTTTAATGTAATGGATCATCTAAAAAGATCCTTCGCCCGGCAGGATCCTTTAAGAAGATCCGCTGCGGTTTAATTGAAAACCAAGAAATTGAAATGAATATTCCTCTGGACCCTATCCCCGAAAAATTTCAGTTCCCCTGCCCCAGCTGCAGCAGTACGCTCCAGGTCCCCGTCACGACGCGCGGCAAACAAGCCAAATGCCCGCACTGTAGCAGCGTCGTCGACATCCCGACCGGCGATCAACCGCAGGCAGAGGCGGCCGCGCCGCCGGCGATGGAATCTTTTGCGGCAGCCGCTCCCCAGCCACAACCTGTTGCCCCTGGCACCGACACCGAGGCCAGCCGTCTTTACCAGCAGATCCGAGACGAGGTTGCCAAAGTCTTTGTCGGTCAGGAAGATCTGGTCGAAGGCACGTTGATCGCTATCTTCTCCGGCGGCCACGTCTTGATCGAAAGCGTGCCAGGACTTGGCAAAACACTTTTCGTGAGAACGCTGGGGAAGATTTTGGGCTGTGAATTCGGACGCATCCAGTTCACCGCGGACCTGATGCCGTCGGACATTACCGGTGCTCCCATCTTCAATATGAAGACGCAGGAATTTAACTTCCGCCCCGGCCCCGTCTTCACGCAGCTGCTGCTGGCCGATGAGATTAATCGTTCGCCGGCTAAAACGCACGCAGCGTTGCTGGAGATCATGCAAGAGAAACGCGTGACGGTCGACGGCGTTACTCACCAATTAGATTTGCCGTTTCTGGTACTGGCCACGCAAAACCCGCTGGAATCTGAGGGAACCTACAACCTGCCGGAGGCTCAACTCGACCGCTTCATGTTCAAACTGATGGCCGATTATCCCAGCGAGGAACAAGAGGCCTCGATTTTGGCGATGCATGGCGGTCAAGACAACTTAGACAAAACGCTGGAAGAGCAAATCCAAACGCTAACCAGTCCTGAGCAAATCAACCGCATCACGGCCGAATCGGCAAACGTGCGAGTCGATCCGTTGTTGATCAAGTATATCAATCAGATTGTTCGGCTGACCCGTTCGTGGCCGCAGTTTTACATGGGCGCCTCGCCGCGCGCGGGCATCAGTTTTATTCAAGGCATCCGCACGTTGGCGGCCTTTTCGGGGCGCGATTTTGCGACGCCCGACGATGTAGTGCAGATTGCGAAACCCATCCTCCGGCATCGCGTTATCCTGACGGCCGAAGCCGAAGTCGAAGGCCAACAGATTGACGATCTTTTAGAGCAACTCATGCGGTCCATTGAGGTACCGCGTATTCG
>CAYOZV010000099.1:1476-5657 GCA_964408465.1 uncultured Pirellulaceae bacterium | reverse complement strand
TTGTTGCTGTTGGCATGGCGGGGAAAAATCTATCCGCAGCGCCGCATGTTGGCGTTGATCGCATTCCCTGCGATCGTTGCGCTGTTTTCGGTCTTTCTTCCTCCGGTGGCGTATCTGGCACTGGCGTTGCTGGTCATACTTTTGCTGATTGCAGTCGCGGATATTCTTTCCATTGCCCCCAGCAACAAACTGGAAATCAGCCGCACCTCCGGAAGCATCGCCTCGTTAGGCAAACCACACCAGGTGCGTATCGACTTGATCAACAGGTCCGATCGTGTCAATCAAGTCAACATCCGTGACGACCTCCCCGATGAATTCGAAGCGACGCCGGACGAATTTGCTTCCTTCACCGGCAAACAATCCAAGACTCGGTTCACCTACGAAATCAACAGTCGCGCACGCGGAAAATTTGATCTTCAAACAGTCCACGTGAGGGTCAGCAGCCAATTCAAATTCTGGGCCGCGTTCTATCGGCTACCTTGCCAGTCCACCATCAGCGTGTATCCGGACATGAAACAGATCGCCGAATACGACCTGCTGGCTCGCACGAATCGGCTGAGCCAGACCGGCGTTCGGCGGGTTCGCAAGATTGGTCAAGACAACGAATTTGAACGGCTACGCGACTATACCAAGGACGACAACTATAAACACATCGACTGGCGCACGACGGCGCGGCGGCGAAAACTGACAGTGAAAGATTTCCAATCCAGCCAGTCTCAGCGGATCATTTTCATGGTGGATTGTGCCCGCATGATGACCGGGCAATCGGACAATCTTTCGATGCTCGACCACGCCTTCAACGCGATGCTGATGCTAAGTTATATCGCGCTCAAGCAGGGAGATTCGGTGGGGCTGTTGAACTTCAGCGACCAAATTCACAACTTCACACCACCACGCAATGGTATCGGCCACATCAATCGGTTACTTCACGCATCGTTCGATCAAGAGGCGCGGTACGTCGAGGCCCGATACGACAAAGCGTTCCTTTATACCAAACAGCGCTGCTCAAAACGTTCGTTGGTCGTGTTGATCACCAACGTCATCGACGAGATCAACGCTCACCAGATCATGCAGTACACCAGCAATTTGACGGGCCAACACTTGCCGTTATGTTTGTTGCTCAAGGACCACGACCTGTTCGACATGGTGGATGATTACGACCCAGACCACGCGGGTAAGAATTCTGTTTACGAGGCGGCGGCGGCAATGACGATCGTGAACTGGCGCCGCGAGGTGTTGACGGAGATGAAACACAGAGGCGTGTTAGCGCTGGAGGCGTTCCCAGAGAACATGACATCGCAACTGATCAATCAGTACCTAGAAATCAAGGCGCGACATCTACTGTAGGGCCGGTTCCTATCAGCCATCACCAACCTGAGCCGCAAGGCGCTAGCCGCGGGTGCCCAACGTTAAAAGAGAAAACAGTGAAAAGGTTAGGCAGCCAAACCTGCGGCCAGGAAAATGCCGCTCTGAAAACTTGGGCCACCCTGAATGGCCGGTGGGAACCGGCCCTACTATCGCAGCTTTTTATCGGCCGACGCGATCCATTGTTTGGCGTCTTTGCTGTGCCCCAGTTTCCCCATCACTTCACCGTCGGAGTCCAAGAACAACACGGTCGGATAACCCGCGATGTTGTGCTTTCGCGCCAGCCGCTCGTTTTGCGATTTTACCTTCGGATCCTGCTGGACCTTTTTAGGAAAATCAAGCTCCAAGAGCACGACGTTTTGCGGGGCCCAAGTTTGAAATTCGGCCGAATCAAAAACGTTCTTCTTCAAACCAATGCAGGGTCCACACCAATCACTGCCGGTGAAGGCCGCCAAAATCGGCTTGCCCGTTCGCAGCGATTCCCGATGAGCGTTCTCGTAGGACTCAAACCACTCGGTTGAAGTCGAATACGACTCCCGCACTTGTAAATCGCCAGCAGTCGCTGTTTGCGACGCTTGCCCGAACAACGTGTTGGGAGAAAAATTGACGGGCGAACGGTTCGTGCATCCACTGAACATCATTAGGCCAACGATCGCGATGGTGCTGATGTAGAAGGTGATCGAATTTGCGTTTGGGGAGGGAATCATTTCAATGTTCTTTCAAATCGTTTGTGGCAGGGCTCGCGGCCACCGCAAAATTTCCACGGCGGCCTCAAGCGACCGCCACGTAGGACGATAAAATCACCAAGGCGTCTCCATTTGGCCGACGATGTCTCTGGCTAGAAATTCGATCAATTGTTGTTGAGCGGTCGTGATCGACTGGCCACCTTCGGGGATGAAAGTGATACCGCGATCGAGTTTCAACGTTTGACGCGGCATCAGGGGAACACCTGCCCGGTCAGTCCATTGGACTTCCAAACGCCAATCCACGTCCAGCGAACGAGGTTCGTCGGTGATGTTTTCGCCGACGACCAATTTTCTGTCTCGGATAATTCGGCCGGTCAAAAAACTATTCGCCAGTGCCGGTTCGGTGATCGTCAACGGCGTGGTGTTAGCGATTTGCTTGATTACCGCCTCCGTCATGCGCTGCCCTAAGAACCTTCGGTAGGAATCGGATTCAAACACCGCCACGTGCACCGTACGGATGTCACTGCGAAAGAGATACTGGTTACCCAAGTGATAACCGTGACACCCCGCGGCAAACGGCAGCAGCGCAATCACCATCCCGGCTATCAACAGCGTCAAGAAAGTTTGCGTGCGATGCATGGGCGATAATCAGGGTAGCAACAGAAGGTGGAACGTCGGGGCGAAACTGCAGAATGCAGATCAACGCATTAGCGGAAAATGGTTTGGCCTGAAGTCGACAGAATCGGTTTTTCGGGATTTCCATCGGGGAACATATTCGTCAGCCACTGAGCCGGAGGCGCGGGTGTGGCAGGTTTAGCGGCGACTGTCGCAATTTTTTCACTGAGCCCATTTTCGAAGACCGTATTGGAGTGATCTTCCTGAACCTTTTCGTAGTAAATCTTTGCCGCCAGGTTCTGGCCTTTGCCTTCGTAAAATTCACCGATCTGGTAATCGCGTTGAGCCAACTGGTTCTTGATCAGAGCGCTTTGCTGATTGAGGATATCCATGTGCTGGCTGGATTCGTTGGGAAACTGCTTCACAATTTGCTGCTGCAGTTTCTTCGCCTCGGCCAACGGTAACCCGTCGTAGTCTGGGCCACGATATGATTTCAAACGCGATTCCAGTTCCAGCATCTGTGACTTAAATTGATACTCGCTACCGGGGTAGTCTTTGCGAAGATATGAAAATGTTTCGGCGGCGTCTTCGTGACGGTTGATCGCCATGTAAGCCGTTCCCAACGCGAACGTCGCATCGTCAGCCAGTTTTCCGGATGGGTCATCGATTCGGATGCGATGCAGGATCCGCCGCGCCTCCGACGTGAGGCTGAACTTGGGTCGCTTCGCGTCCTTTAACGAAACCATCGACGCTCCGTTTTTCTTCAGATCCAACCAATAGACCGCGATCGAATAGCGGCGCTGTTCAGCACGGTCCAAGTAACGCGTTCCAGAGTATTCGGCGATCAAGCCCTCGTAAGCGCGGTTGGCTTGGACGTACCGATTGGCAAAGAAAAATGATTCACCTTCGTAAAACAGAGCGTCTTCGGCCAATGAACTGTCCGGCCAAAGCGAGCCGGCCGTTTTGAATTTGTTGGCGGCGCTGATGAAGTAGGCCTCATGCTGATCGCCGTTGGGCGCGGCATTGATGGCTTGAGTGCCCTGTTCGTAAAACTGCTTGGCCTCAGCATACACTGATTCGGCGGCGGTTTTACTTTCGCCGGTTGAGAAACGAGTCTTCAGCGTCGTCCCGATCTGGCTTGGCGATAGATCATCCAGCAGCAGACGGTCGGATCTACGCGCCCCCAAAGGGTCCAGCGGATCTTCGGTGCTAGCCAGATCGCTTTTGCCGCGTTTGAAGCCTTCGCTGACTTTGTTCGCGGTGTTCTTCAACGTGGCGCACCCCGAACTGACCGCCAGCAACAGCACCAACGACGGAGCCGTTTGATAAAAAAATCTTTTTGAAAATCGACGCATGCTTGACTTCCTTGTCACGCAAAATTCAATTTGAGAGGTTACCCAAATACTGATGCAGTCTTGGCGGGTGGCCTATCAAATGTGTTATGTACTTACTGATCAACTGTCGCACCTCGCCGTAGCCGGGCAGGTCCGATAAATCGATCAGGTTCTCTTCGAT
>CAYOZV010000099.1:0-1376 GCA_964408465.1 uncultured Pirellulaceae bacterium | reverse complement strand
TCGATCAGGTTCTCTTCGATTGGTTTCTTCTTGGCCTTGGTCATCTTCAGCAACAGTTCCAATCCTTGGGAACTTAAGCTGACGATGTTTGTTTTTCCTGGACGACAGTTTTGGCAAATGATGCCGCCTCGATTCAATCCAAATTGGACTCGGCTGATCGTCGTCTTGGGCCGCCCGCAGTCAACGCAATTGGTCAACATTGGCAGATGCCCCAGCAAATCCAACATGCGAATCTCAAAATTGATCAACGCATGTTTTACCGAAAGCCCAGCACCTTGCGGGCTTTGCAAATTGTCTCCATCGCCACGGTCAACGAAGTCCGCCGCATCGATCAATTGAATTGCCGCCACTGCTTCGTCGAACAAATCCTCGTGAGGATCCGCGTCGTCGGTCATCAGATTCAGCAGCTCAATCAAATACAACCCAGCATAAAACCGATCCAAATCTTTGGCGGAGCTTCGAAAGCGCCGCTGAAGTTTGGCTTCAGTTAATATATCGAGCGATTGAGACGATTTGTGGAGGAACACTATTCGACAAATTGCAATTAGGTCAAGAGCAGCTTCGAAAGGGCTTTTCTTTCGGCGAGCCCCTTTCGCTATTGTTGATATCTTGCCCAGAGTCCGTGTGAAGAGGGTGACGATGCAGCTAGTTTCGCTGAATTCGACCACTCGCAAAACGATAGCATCAGTTTTGATTGGATCCATGTGCCGATTTTAACCGGCGTTGAGCGACGTGGCTATCGTGGATGGTGATCGGCCGAGGTGGCGCTGAGCCTTAGCTCACAGTTTCATCGCAGCACCCCGGACGCTGACGCGTGGCGGCTGTTTGCGCGATTGGTGCGATCAGCCGAGACGTAATTCACGCCACCGATGCAAGGAAAGAAAAAAAGCCCGACCGGTAATTACCAGTCGAGCTTTTGGGTTTTTGTGACATTCCAGAACAGGAGGATCGACCACTGGGCAGTCTTCTGAGGGAGAATAGGCAGGTGAGGAGGAAAAGTCCCAACCAATCGAGAAGCCCACATGTTTCCTTCGTCCAAAAACCGTTGCCGACGATCATCGTCTCGTAAAATCACGTCGCAACATGAATCGTTTGTCGTGCCCCTCAAATGTCGCTTCTTCTGGCACGCTTAAATCTTAATTTGTGTTGGCTCGTCATGAAATATTATTCCAGCTTGGAGATTGATATTTCGAGAAAAAACGGGCCCCACCTCATTAGCGTTAGCCACACCACAACATCCCTCCTAACTTGATAGCTAGTTAGGGGCCTTGTCCCTGAAGCAAACTCACCGTCACGACAAAAAGTCCGCACCTTTCTTTTCGGCCGGTCTGGCATGATTTATTTGATTCCAATAATGCTGGTTTCAATGATGCTAG
>CAYOZV010000098.1:2765-17501 GCA_964408465.1 uncultured Pirellulaceae bacterium | reverse complement strand
CTAGGAACAAGGGTACGCGGGTAGAAAACAAAAAAAGAGCCACGCGATTCATCGCATGGCTCTTTGAGTTTTATCTACGGTGTTGGTTTAAGCTTCGAAAAGCTCCAACCGGTTTAACTGTGCCTTAGCGTGGGATGACGGGGCTGAGGTTTTCGCTGACCCGAGCTTCGTTGGTTTCGAAGACGTAAACGCTGTCTTCGACAATCACACGTCGCTCAGAGGCAGCCGTCTTCAAAACGCTGCGGACAACATGTTCGCCTTGAGCAACGCCGACCACTTCGAACTTGAAAGATCGTTTTTCGCCGCGGGCTAAATTTGCGTCAATGAACATGATCTTGTTATCGCCTTCGTCAACGAACAGATCAGAATTTTTCACTGGCATCAAAGATTCAGGAAGTTCAATTGCGACTTCAATGTCGCTGGCTGAACTACTGCCTCGGTTTTCGACAACAACATCAAACGTTGCTTTGCCACCGACGCGGACCGGTCCGCTGCCGTTTTTCATGTCGATGCTGAGGTCGGCTCGTGAGGCGACTTCGGTGGTCAACTTGAATTCCTTCTCTTGCGTTTCCTTGCTTGAGATCAAGATGCTGCAAACCTGTTGGCCAGGCTTGGTGGCGAGTGCCTTCAGCTGGATCGTTTCGGTGGTGCGAGCCTTAATCTCTGGAAACTTCCACTGCAGCGTGCCATCGGCTTCGTTCATCTTGGCCTGACGGTTGATCGTGGTGACTTTCATGCCGTGAGGAATGGACAAAACAACATCGACGTTAGACACGTTGACTTCACCCGAGTTGTCAACCTTGATGGTGTAGATGCCGTCTTGATTGACAAAATTCATATTAGGTCCGGCCGCGAACACCTTGAGTTCGGGTTGAGAGATCTTCAACGGGGCCACGGCGGGATCGGCTTCGACGCCGATGCCTTGAGCGGTGAAATCTAGCTTCACGGTGCCCGGCAATTTGGCCATCGACTTGATCAGAACCTTCATTGACTTGCCCGGTGCCAAAGTCTTAGGAGCGTTCATGCCTTCCTGATTGACGAACCGCAGTTCATCAGGAAAGTTGCCTTGCAGTCGCACAGATTTGGCATAGCCGTCGCCCGTGTTTGAGATGGTCACGGTGTGTGTCGTCGTATCACCAATGTTGATTTGTGAAGGACCATCCACCTGGAGAACCAATTTCGGTTCGCGTACCGAGACAGAAACGGATTGCTTTTGGATGACTTGGAATTCGGTTGAGAAGGCCATCGCGCGTTTGGTTTTTGGAACCACTCGCAGCGTGATGGTGCGATTTTGACTTGGTCCAAGATCAACGACCTCAAACGTTAAACGTCCATTCTCTTGACTGGCTGCTTTGGGCGTTGAGGAGACCAGTTCGGCATCCTCTGGCATTGTGATGACGAAATTGGTTCGCTGAACACTCTGAGAACCGGCGTTTCGCACGTTCACTTTAACGTCGGTAGGTTCATTGACGTTGACGAACTCAGGTGCCGCAATCTCAACCGAAACGATCGGCGTTTTGGCCGAACGTGTGGTCTGGGCGGGCGAAGCGTAAGACGCGTCTACCTTGGAAAAAGAAAGCCCACTCTTGGATCGCGGCACTGGAGGTGCTGTGGTGCCTTGAGCAACGGGAGTCGTCAGCACTTTCGTGTTGGAGTTGCCAATGACGTCGAATTCGACGTTGGAAGGAGAAAATTGTGCGGCTGTTTTCTTGACAGCTTTGGTAGCGCTGTCGACTTTATCAGCTGCGAAATCAGCGATAGGATTCTTCGCCAGTCGCTCGCCAACGGATTTTACGCCGTCGGTTACGGCAGAAGCGGCATCCATTGTCTTTTGTTGAAATGGCTGCTGAAGCTCGATTACACGCGAGACAACATCTTGCTGAGGATCAAAATCCTGACCAAGAACGGGGTGCGCTGCAAACAAAGCAGCAACTAAAACCGCTGCACCAGTAGCGCTTTGGCGATAGTGAAAAGGGGGCATGGGAATCTCCAACCGTGTGTTATAAAACTCGTAGATACGACATACATCGAACCACCAACCCGTAGAATTGATACAAATTACCCAGCGATGACAAAAACTGACCTAAAACCGTTATGATCGGACAGGTCGTCCATGGGATGGGAAGTCTGGGGTGTTTCCGGAGGGTTTTTTCGATCTCAAGCCGCCCAGCTTAAAGCAATCCGACACAACAATGACAGCAGTTGAGCTATCAGATTGTCGCGATTGGCCGAGGGACTATCTTCTGAGAATGCATTTTCCCAAGGGCGTACACTTCTGTTGGACTGCCCAAATTGTAAATCTAAAGACAACACTTAAACTTGAAACCAGTATCAGTTTGAGCCAAAAACATATCGCAGCGGAGAATTCGCAGATGACACCAAGGTCCTTTATGCAACCGATCTTTTCACGTTCGGCTTTACCGGTGGGCGTGATTTTCGCCTGCTCCATTTTCGCCTGCTCCATTTTCGTCACCCAAGTTTTCGCACAGAACATGATTGAATATCCGAAGTCCAAAACCGTTGATCAGGTCGACACGTTTTTCTCGATCGAGGTCGCTGATCCGTATCGTTGGCTCGAAGACGACGTGAGGAACTCTGCCGACGTTCAGCAATGGGTCGAGGCGCAGAACGAAATCACGCAAAATTATTTATCGACGCTCCCCTACCGCGCGGAGATCGATCAGCGATTGACCCAGTTATGGGATTTCGAAAAGTACCGTCCCCCGTCCAAGCACGGCGACAAATACTATTTCTATAAAAACGACGGTTTGCAAAACCAGTATGTGCTGTACCAATCGGACACCTTTGATGGCGATGCGACGGTTTTCATTGACCCCAACACGTGGTCCGATGACGGCACCGTCGCACTCGGCAGCACCGCTTTCAGCGACGATGGCAAACGCGTCGCCTACGGAATTCAGGATGCGGGTTCGGATTGGCGTACGTGGAAGATTATGGACGTTGAATCTGGCAAAGTGTTGGATGACGAATTGAAGTGGCTGAAGTTCGGCGGGGTCAGTTGGAACAAGGACGGCGAAAGCTTCTACTACAGTCGTTACGATGAACCGGCGGCCGACGCTGAGTTCCAATCGGTGAACCTTGGTCAAAAAATCTACCTTCATCGTGTGGGGACCGCCCAGTCGGAGGATGAACTGGTTCACAAAGCTGACGATAATCCGGAATGGGGTTTTCTCCCCGAGGTTACCGAAGACGGGAAGTACTTGATCGTTACGATTTGGCAGGGAACAGACGATCGCTATCGGATCATGTATAAGCCCTTGGGTGAGGCTCATGCTGATGCGCCGCTGGAATTCCTGATCGACAATTTCGAAAATGAGTTTTCGTTTATTGGCAACGACGGCGACGTGCTGTATTTCAAATCGGATTTCAATGCACCCAAGAAGTGCATTATCGCGATTGATTTGGCCAATCCAGACAAAACCAATTGGAAAACGATTGTGCCAGAAGCTGACGAAGCCATGGTCAGCGCGGGGATGTTGGGTAATTATATCGTTGCCGAGTACCTCAAGGACGCCAAGACGCAGGTCGAGCTATTCAAAACCGACGGACAGCTTCATCAAGAAGTGAGTTTCCCAGGGATCGGTTCGGCGTCTGGTTTCGGCGGAAAACGCGATTCGACGGAGACGTTTTATAGTTTCTCTAGTTTTAATCGCCCGCCCAGTATCTACCGCTACGACATTGAGTCGGGCCAGAGCAAACTGATTCGTGATGCGGATGTTAATTTCGATGGGGATGACTTTGAAGTCAAGCAGATTTTTTATGCCAGTAAGGACGGCACAAAAGTCCCCATGTTTATCGCCCATAAAAAGGGGCTGGAGCTGAACGGGAAAAACGCCACGTTACTCTATGGCTACGGCGGGTTCAATATTTCGCTGACGCCAGGTTTTTCGATTTCGCGATTGCAGTGGATGGAGATGGGCGGCGTGTTTGCAATGCCCAACCTGCGTGGCGGCGGCGAATACGGAAAGGACTGGCACAAAGCGGGGACGAAAACGAACAAGCAAAATGTGTTCGACGATTTTATTGCGGCGGCACAGTGGCTGATCGACAACGACTACACCGCGCCGAAGCACTTGGCCATCCAAGGCGGCAGCAACGGCGGGCTGTTGGTGGGGGCTTGTATGACGCAGCGTCCGGATTTGTTCGGCGCGTGTCTGCCGGCGGTTGGCGTGATGGACATGTTGCGATTCCAGAAATTTACCGCTGGGAGATTTTGGGTGGATGACTACGGTGATGCCGATAAGGACGAAGCCGAATTTAAAGCCCTATATGAATACTCGCCGTATCACAATTTGAAGGCCGATGTTGCTTATCCGCCGACGATGGTGACGACGGCCGATACCGACGATCGCGTGGTGCCGGGGCACAGTTTTAAGTTCGCGGCGAAGCTTCAGGAGAGTGGTGTCGCTTCGGGGGAGAATCCGCTGTTGATTCGGATCGAAACCAAGGCCGGTCACGGTTCAGGAAAACCGACGTCCAAGATCATCGAAGAAGTCGCCGATCTATGGGCATTTTTGGCCTTTCATTTAGGCCTTGAGCCGACGTTTGAGTAAATGAAGCGTAGAAGCAGTTTCAAATCCCAATCCCTGAATCCGTTTTGAAACCATTTCCAGCCTAAGCCCCCCGGTCCCGTCGGTGTCGGCGGAAGCGGCCCAGCAAGAATGCCCAACCTGCGGGAAACAACTAGCCATTCTACCGGTTCGGCGTAGAATGTACGTTTTCAAAGACGGCGGCCGTCGCGGCCGTCACCCTTCAGTCCGCCAGTAGAACCGATTCCATGAGCCAAGCCGAAGATGCACCTGTTACCAACGAAGCCCTCGAAACCTTGCGCGACAAGATCGACGCGATTGACCGTCAGTTGGTGGATCTGATTAATCAGCGCGCCAATTGTGTGGTTGAAGTTGGGAATCTAAAACGCGGCACCAACGTGCCGATTTACGCGCCTCACCGAGAGGCGGCCGTTTTGCGGAAGATTGCATCCTTCAACAAGGGCCCCATCCACGACCGCACACTGGAGGCCGTTTACCGGGAACTGATGAGCGGTAGTTTCGCGCTGGAGCAGCCGCTGCGGATTGGCTACCTTGGTCCTGTGGGAACGTTCAGCCATTTGGCCGCAACCAAGCAGTTCGGTTCGAGCGTCGCGTTTGAGGACCTGCGGCAGATCGAAGGCGTGTTCGAAGAAGTCACGCGCGGTCACGTTAACTACGGGCTGGTGCCAATCGAAAACAGCACCGGCGGCGGTATCAACGAAACCTTAGACGCGTTTTTGACCTACCACGACCAGTTGAACATCTACGGCGAAGTTCAACTGGCGATCCACTTCAGCCTGTTGTCCAACGGCAAACCCGAGAACATCAAACGCATCTACTCCAAAGCGGAAGCGTTTGCTCAGTGCCGGAACTGGTTGAGCACTCAATACCCAAATGCCGAACGCATTCCGGCCGAAAGCACCGCGGCGGCGGCGCGAAAGGCGAAGGAAGAATTTGACGCCGATCCAGAATCAGGATCAGCCGCGATTGGTTCTTCGTTGGCCGGAGAAGTCTACGGGCTGCATTCACTGTTCGACGCGATCGAAGACCGGCAACGAAATATCACTCGGTTTTTGATTTTGTCCAAAGAGGAAACCGAAGTTTCTGGCAACGACAAAACATCCGTGATGTTCACCACCGATCATCGACCGGGATCGTTGGTGGATGTGTTGGGCGTGTTCAAACGCAATTCGATCAATCTGACTCACATCGAAAAACGCCCCAGTCGCGAAGTGAATTGGGACTACACTTTCTTTGTCGACATTGAAGGCCATCGCAAGGACGAACGCATCGCGGAGATTATCGGCGAAGCGCGTGCCCACTGTAAGAACTTCCAAGTGTTGGGCAGTTTCCCAGCATGTCAGCGGATTCTATAGATCCAGATCGCCAATTAATCCAGAACGCCAATTAGTCTGGATCGTTTGGTCTGTTTTCGTGAAGCAGATTCTTCGAACTTTTTTTCAGGTGGTAGCCTCCCACCTTTGTTTCTCAGCCAAATCTCCAATTATATATTGAGGCAGGTGTTATGTCGTTTTTGAAAATTTCAGCTTGCGTGGCCGCGTTGCTGTTGGCCTCAGGGGGCTACCGCGTCAGTACAGGCCAAGAGAAACTGCGCGTCGATAATGAAACGGTTGCGGTGGTTGATTCGCCTTGGATAGACCAAGAGGTCGTGACGGATGCGGACCTGCGTGGGCTATCGGTGGTAAATTCGAAAGTCGTCTGGGCCAGTGGAACCGACGGCACCATTGTTTATACCGCTGATGGTGGCCTGACGTGGTCGGTACGCAAAGTGGATCACGATCCGGATTATGACTTTCGCGACATTGAGGGGATTGATGATGCCACTGCCATCGTGATCAATTCTGGCAATCCTGCTGAGATCTTGCGAACCACCAACGGAGGTCTGCGTTGGAAAACGGTTTTAAAATATCCGGTGAAAGATAATAAGGCGGCGTTCTTTAATTCGGTTTCGTTTTGGGATGACCAACGTGGCATCGCGATGAGTGACCCCGTTGATGGCAGCGTCTTATTGCTACGCACCAAAGACGGCGGCGTCACGTGGAAACAGCTTCGTTCGAAACACCGACCTCCGGTGGAGTTGGGCGAGACGGGGTTTGCCGCCAGCGGAACCAATATGCAAACGCGCGGTCGAAATTCGGTTTACATCGGACTTGGCGGTGGAAAAAATGGAGAAGTCAAAGACAGTTCGCGCCTGTTGATCTCGCGTGATTTCTGCAAGACCTGGAGCGTTGGCGTGCTGCCTCTCAAACGCACCAAGACCAGCGGTATCTTTTCAGTTCATTTCTTCAACGACGATGACGGCGTCGCGGTCGGCGGAGACTATCAGAATGAGGATTCCACCGAGAGCAACTATGCCTTCACCTCCAACGGCGGCGCGTCGTGGGCAGTTCCGGCCGTTCGTGAGCCGCCCTCTGGGTTTCGGACTTGTTTGGCCCAGTATGTTTCAGGCAAAGAGATTGGCTTGGTCGCCGTCGGACCCAACGGCACCGACCTATCGACGGATCTGGGGCACAAATGGCGGCGGATCTCGGGTAAGGGTTTCAACGTCGTCCGTTTCAGCCCCGACGGGAAACATGGTTGGGCCGCCGGAGCCGATGGACGCATCGCCAAGTGGAAGATGCCGAAGGTTAAAAAGAAGCCTGAGCACAAGCCCAAGGTCAAACCCGAGGCCAAGGGCTCCTAACACGGATAGCGCGTGTGTTGAGGCTTATTCGTTTATCAACCGCTTGAAAAACTGTTTCATCGCAGCGAACGATTTCTTATCCGCGTCTTCGTTGTAAGCGGCGCCTTTTGAGTTGTCGTTGCCGGCCATCGGTTGGGTGAAGGAGTGGACGGCACCGGGGTAAACGATCATCTCGTATTTGACGTCGGCGTCTTCTAACTCTTTTTTGAAAGCGGCGATATCTTTGGCGGGAACGAAGGGGTCGTCCGCTCCATGGCAGACCAAAATTTCTGCTTTAATATTGTTACCGTCTTTGGGTGTCGGAGAATCCAGGCCGCCATGGAAGCTGACCACGCCTTCAACGTCGGCCCCGCTGCGGCACAATTCCAATACCCCAGTGCCGCCGAAACAGTAGCCAATCGCGCCGCAGCTGTCTCCCGAAACGTGGGGCCGCGCCTTCAGTTGCTCCAGCCCCAAATTCAACCGCCGGCGATAGAGGGTGCGATCCTTTTTGTAGATCGTGGCTTGTTTACCGGCGTCGGCTTGGTTGTCGGGGCGGATTCCCTGACCGTAAATATCTAACGCAAACGCCACGTATCCCAACGCCGCTAATTCTCGACAACGTCGTTTTTCATAATCGGTCAGCCCCATCCACTGATGTACGACCAGCACTCCGGGGACCTTGGCGGCATCGCTATCTGCCTCTGCTGCCCCCGCTACCCCTGCTACCATATCCGAATCGTAAGCAACAAACCCCTCTAGTGTCACGTCGCCGTCCTGGTAGATGACCGTTTCGGTTTTAATTTCGGCAAACACCGAAGCCGTCAAAAACACGCCTAATAAGAGCGCTGGTATTGCTAAATCAAATCTCATTTTTCTTTCTCCACTTATAAGTAAAGCGGCTTCCAGCCAACGTGCCATTTACGGGCTGGCAGCCGCCGCTGCGGGCTATCAACCTTAA
The DNA here is from genome assembly GCA_964408465.1 of uncultured Pirellulaceae bacterium. Taxonomy (GTDB): domain Bacteria; phylum Planctomycetota; class Planctomycetia; order Pirellulales; family Pirellulaceae; genus Mariniblastus. The sequence goes on along the minus strand of CAYOZV010000098.1, from coordinate 9,307 downwards.
CCGATTGCCGGCTGCTGTTGAATATGGGGACGCTAGCACGAATTAGACAAAGCGGGATCTGTCTGGTTGATAAATTCTCAAGTTGATAAAACGCAGGCAGTAATTTGACGCAGGTGAAGCAATCAGCTTGCCAACCCTTTCAAGGAATTGATTTATGATGGTCAAGAACCATTCGGCTCGTACTAATATCCGTTCGATGTTTGTTCTTTTTGCTTTGACGTTGGTAGTCTCGGCGGTGATGTTTACTACCGGCACGTGCCCATTGGCGTCGGCTCAAACCGATGCTCAACAGGCTAAGATGACGCCTCAGCAGATCGCAGCGGTCCGAAACCAACAACAGCGTCGCGCCGCCGCGGCGGTCGCGAAAGCTCCGTTTGAGTTGACCGAGCAAGAGATTCAGTATCGCGACCAAGTGTTAGACTACTGGCAGCAGAGTAGCGATAAAATCAAAAAGTACTCGTGCAAGTTTCGCCGCTACGAATTTGACACCGACCGGGTCAACCATCGCAATCCGAAAACGAATCAGTTGTCCGCTGCCAGCATCGGGGTTGGAGAATTATTTTTCGCCGCCCCGCAGCGCGGACGTTACGAAGTCAATGAAATTTGGCGTTTCGCAGCTCCACCGAAGAACGAATCCGAACAGGCTGATTACCAGCTTCAGGATAAAGAGCTGTTCCGTGAGAAGTGGATTTGTGATGGAGCGTCCATTTACGAATTTGATTTCACGACAAAACGGCTGAACGAGACTCAGCTTCCGCCGGAGATGCAGGGAGCCAGCGGTTTGGCAAATAGTCCGATCCCGTTTCTCTTTGGGGCAAAGCGGGCCGAAATCCTGAACCGATACTGGGTCCGTGTCGTCACGCCTAAAGGGACCGTGGGCGAGTACTGGTTGGAAGCGTTTCCTAAGAAAGCGGACGATAGGCAAAACTATAAAAAGATTGAAATCGTCATCGCAGAAGATGACTTTCTTCCCAAAGCGCTGCACATGTACGGGCCTCAGTACGATCCGAAGAAGGGTAATTTTGCCAGCATGCAATTCGAGTTTGACAATCGCAAGGCAAACGCGATTGACCTGCAGAACTTCTTCAACCGCCCACAAAAACCGATGGGTTGGAAGCGTGTCCAAGTCCAACCTTTGACTTCCGGACCCGCTCGCAACGCTGAAGCGATACTCCAAGAGAATTCAAAACGGTAAGCGCCGATATAAGCCTCATGCGACCCCCAGCAGCCCAAATGTAGTGGATCTTGTCAAAGATCCCGCGGGGAATGGGAGCTTCGTTTCGGTTGGAACGTTTCAAGGCGTGTAAGGATCTTTCGCAAGATCTATTACCGCTTCACTTGAGCCAACGCGCACCCAACGACAAAGCCGATGCCGTGGGCCCAATTGGCCACATGCAGCCCAAATACTTCGGACGCGATGGGCGTCATGCAAAAGACCATGTAGACCAGCAGAATAATAATGGTCGACTGGGGCAGATAAAAACCGCTGGTTGAATCTGTCATTTGTTTGACCAAAATGAAGCCGAACATTCCAAATACAACGCCCGAAAGTCCGCCAAAACTAGTGATCAGCATCCCGCTCTGATAATAGTACGGCGACGATCCACCCATTCCCACCGGGACTACGCCTTGGGCAAAATTGGACAACACCGCGCAAACCAAAATCAAAATCGCCATCCACAACGAACCGTAACGGCCTTCGATCAGTTTGCCGAACTGGAAGAACATCAGCACGTTGAAAACGATGTGCATCGCGCCGTAGTGAATGAAGATCGGCGTCACCAAACGCCAGAACTCACCACGTTTAAGGCTTGCCAGTCGCATGTTGATGTCGTCGCTGACATTGCCATATTGAGCCGCCAGTTCGGTCGATAGCGGTTTATCAACGGCTACAAATTGCAGGGCGCGGTTCGCGCCCTGTTCCTGTGACTGGGGCGCGCCGAAATTGGTCAGGACCGCGACCAAGATCGAAAGCCCGATGATCGTTTTAACGACAGGCCCGGTGGTCTGCGTGCTGCGGTGTTGGACCTTGACGATGTTCTTTTTAATCGAACGCGCTTTGCGCTGTTGCTGTTTGAGCAACTGAATCGCCCCATCTACCGCAGACGCGTATTTTGCATCGTTTGGATTGGCCTGATGTTCCCCGAAGGCCGCTAACGCGTCCTGAAATTGGTCTTCGTCTTTTACCCAAACCTCCGATTTGCTGTCGTCGTTGAGATCGACGCGGTTTTCGATGCCTTCGGTCAGCAAGAATGCTGATAGCTCTTGCGCTTGCTTCGCATCGTCGATGACGCCAATCAGTCTCATAGTCGCGGTTTCGGGGAAAAGTTTCTGTTTTCAGTTCAACTGGGCAACTGATGGCGTTTGGAGGGCAGGCAGCCTGATTCCTATTGTCATGCGGCACCAATTCAGGGAAAGTCCTCCACAAAGTATCGCTGATAGACCTCAACATTGTCTACTGCTGCGACTGCTTTGGTCGTGCATTTTCTACCAGTCTTTCCAAAACACCCATCGCAACACCTATCGCTCATGGCCGAGGATTCTTCAACTTCCGGACCGTCGCCCGGCGCTAACAGCGCTTCGGAATTCGCGATAGGCCCGCAGCCTGCTGCCGCGGTGGGCCCTCAAACGTCAGCGCGTTCCAAGAATCGTAAGAAACGTAAGTTGTCTTCGGCAGCATCGCCGCAGATCGAACGCGCCGATTCTGCCGGTCTAGGTTCGGCCGCAACAGGTTCGGCCGAAGAGCAGTTGGTCGACCGTACGAAGCAACAAATCCGAACTCTGGTTAACGAGATCGCTCAGCTGGCGAAATCGGATTGCACCGTCGACGATTTTTACCAAGGGTTTTTGACCAGAACGACCGGAGCGTTGGCGTCGGAGGCTGGTGCGATTTGGATTCGACCTGCCGCCGACCAACCTCTGCGGGCGCACTATCACATTAATCTTAAGAACACCGTTCTGGCCAACGACCCCAAAGCCCAACGGCAGCACGGGGAACTGTTGAAGAAGGTTGCTGACGCTGGCGAACCGGAGATCATTGCACCGCACTCTCAAGGTCTTAAAGATAATCAAGCCGGCAACCCAACGGACAAATTGCTGATCTTGGGGCCACTGATCGTAAATAATGAAACGATTGGTTTGGTCGAAATCTTACAGCGTCCAGGCGCGGGCCCAACGACGCAGCGCGGGTATCTGCGTTTCCTCATGCAGATGTGTGACATCGCCAGCGATTTCTTAACGAATGAAAAAATCCGTTCCTTCGCATCACAACAAGCGATGTGGAGTAAATTCGAACAGTACATCAAATCAGTTCACAACGGCTTAGACACCAAACAGACCGCCTACGTGATCGCCAACGAAGGCCGCCGCGTGATTGATTGTGATCGCGTTAGCGTGGTTTTGAAAAAAGGGCGTCGTTGTAAAGTCGAATCGGTCAGTGGATTGGATTCAATCGAACGACGCGCTGATCAGATCAAACGACTGGGCAGTTTAGCCAAAACGACGATCAGGGGATCGGCTCCGATTTGGTACGACGGCGATGACAGCCAACTTCCTCCGCAGATCGAAACCAAACTTCAAAAATACGTCGATCAATCTCATAGTAAAATGGTCGCCATTGTGCCGCTGTATCGGCAGCAGCGCGGCGCCAACGAAAATGATAATCGCGCTGACCAAGAATCTTCCAAACGTGGCAAACCCGTCGGCGCGTTGATCGTCGAACAATTGAAAGACGCGCGAATCACGCCCGATTTTCGTAAACGCGTCGATGTCGTCGCCGAACAGGCTCAGACCGCGATTACAAACGCGCTCGAACATAACGACATCCTCTTTTTACCACTGTGGAAGTCGCTGGGGAAACTCTCTTCGGCTTTGCGGGGTGGTCGATTGGTGAAAACGCTGGCCACCGTTGGCGCACTTTGTGCAGCGGCGGCGTTTCTCTGTCTGTTTCCTTACTCGTTCTCAGTCGGCGCTAAAGGGAAGCTGATTCCTCAGCAACAGCACCAGGTTTACGCCCAAGTTGACGGTGTGGTGGAGGAACTTTTTGTCTCAGACCTTGGCGACACCGAGGTTCAACAGGGGCAAGTTTTAGCGCGTTTGGCCAGTAACGATTTGGAAGTTGTGATTGAGAATTTGACAAACAGCATCGAGGAAGTTCATGCACGTCTGAAGACCAGCGAAGCGCTCAGGACGCAGGATGCGTTGGACGCTTATCAGCAAACAACGCTTCAGATTGACATTGAACAAGCAAGACAAGAGATCATTGGTTTACGCAACGAGTTGGAGCTAAGGATGGCCGAGGCCCAAAATCTCACGATTACGGCGCCCATCAGCGGCGTGGTAACGAACTGGCAGGCTCATCAGAATCTCAATCGTCGACCTGTCGAACGCGGTCAGAACCTCATGACCATCGTCGAGAACGACGCGACTTGGATGCTCGAACTGGAACTGCCCGAACGACGTATTGGTCATATGATTCAGGCGGCCAAAGAAGCGGCCGAAGACGGGGAGGCGGCGGGGGTTACTTTTAGTTTGGTCTCGCACCCAGGAGCAGAGTTTGAAGGTGCAATGATGTCGGTGGACCACCAAATCGACGCACATTCTGATGAAGGGAACACCTGCCTCATTCGTGTGTCGTTCGTGAACGGGGCGATTGATAGGAAACTGCTCCGAAAGGGGACACGCGTCAATGCAAAGATCCATTGCGGCCAGCGTTCGATAGGATACGTGATGTTCCACGAGGCCATTGAGGCGATCCATTCCAGCTATTTGCTGTGGTTTTAGACAACAAGCTGTCGTTTTTGGGTTCTAGCACCGGTGCTGGCATGGCTAGAATGGTAAGCGTTAGACCGTAATCTATCACGGCTAAATATTCTGATTCGATTATGCCGATCATTTTATGGTCGGCTGCGCGGTGGCTTCATCCGTAACAGTACCAGTGCGGATCAACCGACCCGCGGCAAGTGATAACGAACGAACATTATCTAGGCAAAACTATGAACGTGTCAAAACAATGCAGCAAATTCGCGCTTGTGAATGTCCTTGGGATCTCGGCGATGTGTTGCTTGACCGGTCCTGCGTTGGCTCAGTCGGGTTTTGTTCCGATCGGAAAACCTCAACCACCGGTCTCTGGAGGATCGTTGGGTAAGGCTTTTTCGCCACCGGTGAATCAACCTGCTGCCCCAATCGGCGGTAAAGTCGAATTTGGAACGGTCCCGTCGCTGAAGCCTTTGAGAGCGTCGCCCGCGACTCCTTCTTCGGCCGGTAAGACGACTCCTTCTAATCGGTCAAGCTTCGGGGGGCTTAATTATGGCGTTCCGCAAAATGGGGAGAATTCAGCAAGTGGTACCCGCGGTAATTTCGCGTCGCCTTTATCATCCAAGTCCTCCAAGCCTCAGTCATTAGGAACGCAAACCAAAAAAACTCGTCTGATCGAAAACGTTAGCACGGGGCAGTCCTTTGGAGGGGCAAGCCAAAACGGTTCCTCTTCAGCGCAGGCTCGCATTGATGTCGATACCTGCAGCGTTCACTTAATTGACGACATTGAGATTCCAGCGAAGGAATCAGGCGTGTTGACTGAGCTGAATGTCAAGGAAGGTGATGCCGTTCCGTCTAATAAAATTATCGGGACCATCGACCAAACCCTGTTGCAGATTGAGCGCGAGCGGGTGGAGACAAAGTTAGACATTGCCCGTGAGATGGCCAGTGATACTTCTTCGATCGACGTAGCCAAAAAGAAATACTCTTTGGCGAAGCACGAGTATGAGGTCGCAGCACGGTTGGCTCGCAAAGGGTCGAAGTCGAATCAAGAACTGATGCGAGCGAAATACTCCAAAGATGCATCATACGCCGAAGTAAAAGTTGCAGAAATGCAGCAGCGCGAAGCACAAGGTCAAGCACGTATTGAAGAAGTTAACCTTCGGCAGATTCGCCAAATGATTAGTAATTCGCAAGTGGAAAGCGAATTTAATGGCCAAGTGTTGAAGATCTTCAAACATCCTGGTGAATGGGTGAATAAAGGCGAACCGATCGTGCATTTCGCGCGGATTGAACGTGTGTGGGTAGAAGGCACTGTTTCCGCCGAAGAGTGCAACATCCAAGATGTGATGGGGCAGAAGACGATCATCACGTTAAAGCAGGCCGGCGGCGAACCGGTGACATTCAATGGCACTATCGTGAGTATTCCTCTGACGATGGAAGCCGCGGGTAGTCGCTTTCGTGTCAAAGCCGAAGTGCAAAATCGTTTTGAAAATGGTGCATGGCTGCTGCGTCCCGAGGCTCAGCTGAGCATGAAGATAGATCTCAGTCCTAACACCGCCAAACGCAACGCCAATCGTTTCAGTCGTTGAACGAGAGCCCGTGTAGTGGGGCTTGTTAAAGCTCCTGCGGAGGATTGGACGTCTGCTTGAATTGCTAAGGTTCTAGGCGGGGCGGGATTTTTAACAAAATCCACTACGTCAAATTTTTGGGTGCGAGGCTGCTGCGGCCGGAGGCTCAGCTGAGCATGAAGATAGATCTCAGTCCTAACACCGCCAAACGCAACG
>CAYOZV010000098.1:0-2665 GCA_964408465.1 uncultured Pirellulaceae bacterium | reverse complement strand
GTAGTGGGGCTTGTTAAAGCTCCTGCGGAGGATTGGACGTCTGCTTGAATTGCTAGGGTTCTAGGCGGGGCGGGATTTTTAACAAAATCCACTACGTCAAATCTTAGTTGCCGGTGATCCAGATGAATGGCTTTTCGTTTTCATCCAAGCGGATCTTATAATGAAGTCTAGGTTTCGATTGGCTGAGAATGTTTCCGATCGCCGCAGAGTAACTCGAACGGGCCTTGTTGTAGGTAACCCTCACCGTCGAAAGATCGACAGGTTTTGCTCCCCAGGCGGCGGGATCAACGATGAACTCGATCTTCAAACGTCTTGAGATGGCATCGAGCACGCTGTCCAATTGAATGTTGTTCAGTTGAAGCGCCGTGACTTCAAAAAGTTTGGGAAAGGTTGACACGGGCACGGCGTTGGTGGGCCAGCCTTGGGGCCAACTTTGGGGAGCTAATGAAGTGGGGACGATTTCCAATTCCACTCCCCTGCCCTGCTTCGGCGATGGCCGCAAGACAAGATCATGCCGCCGCAATTCAACCGACAAAGCGGTTCCCACGGACAGGCCTTGATACTCGTTGGAAACTTTTTGCTCAGATCTCATTACGGTTCGCGCCGACGGCGAAAGGTTCGTGTTCAGACGCAGTGTGCCGATCATCTGGTCAATGAGGCGCCCTGATTTTTCGTCTTTGGAGCTGCTGGAAACAACGCCGGCAAGCTTCGCGCGGATGTCGACCAGTTGATCAGACGTTAAACCAAAGGCCCCCTTTTTTGCCAGTGTCGTTTTGGGGCCGTCAGCGCGGAGACTTTGAAGATAGTTTTTAATGCCACGTTTGTCGTTGATCGAAAACGTCTTCTTGGGCAGCTTGATCTTCCGGTCACTGATCACTCCTTTGACCAGAATCACTTTTGAACCGCCGTAGGTTGTTTCTTCTACGCTGGGCGAGGGTTTGCGTGCGGTCTTTAGAGTGACGCGATCGGCGTTCACTTCGGACAGTGCTTCGAGCCATTGATGCTGTGTTGTGGCGGCCGTTGTTGGCGTGCTGTAGACTTCGAGTTCGACCAAGCGATTGTTGTTTTGAGCCGAGGCAGAAGCGATGCTGAACGTGCAGCTGATGAAGACGCAGAAAAAGTAACGAAAGAAGAAAGATCGGTTCATTGAGAGGAAGTTTCCGCCTACTGGGATCGTCTGGGATCGTTTTGAATCTTCAATGCGCGTTTTAGGTTTTCACTGCAGTCCAATCAGCGATTTGCTAATCGCTGACACCGTAGCGGCCGATGCAGTAGATCGCGTTGAGCAAATCTTTGAAGCCAATCTTTTTACCTTCGTCGTAGCCGCGGCTGTCGTAGCTGATGGGAACCTCGACAAACTTAAAGCCTTGTCTGGCAAGTTTCGCCGTCAACTCGGGCTCAAGGCCGAAACGATCTTGTTCGATCTCAACATTTTGAAGGGCTTGTTTGCTAAACGCTTTGTAGCAGGTTTCCATGTCGGTCAGTTTGAGACCGCTGAACAGGTTGGAAGCGCCGGTAAGAACAGCGTTGCCCAGCCGGTGGACCCAAGATTCGTCTTGGACTTCATCGCCGATGAAACGAGATCCGTAAACGATGTCCGCTTCGCCTCTGAGCAAGGGTTGAATCAGTTGAGGGATGTCGCGCGGATCGTATTCGAGATCGGCGTCTTGGATAACTAAAAAATCACCCGTTGCGACTTCAAAACCGGTACGAATCGCCGCGCCTTTGCCGGCGTTAACGTCCTTGAAGATGACGTTCACGGATTCGATGTCCGATAGCAGACTGAGAACTTCGCGCGTGCCGTCGGTGCTGCAGTCGTCAACGACGACGATCTCCAGATTAAGTGGTAAAGCCGCAACACGACTGATGACACGGGCGACGGTAGCCTCTTCGTTGTAGACAGGAATGACGACCGAAAGCAGGTAATCGGTGCGTTGGCTTGGATCGGACCCAGAACTTGCTTTTTGGAAACTCTCAAGTTCTTCCTTTACCAGGCCTTGGCAGGATTCCAATTGCGCCAAGATCGTTTTGAATCGTTCATCAGAGACGCCATTACCCACGGGAGGGGCGACTTGGTTAATGTGTTGATCGCGATTCATAGGTTGTGTTCAATTGTATGGTAGGCAATGAAGATATCTATCATGGTTATCGACCACTTTTAACGATAGAGTCGACTTTTAAAGCTACGTTGTCATCTTAGTAAATGTCCGTATTTTCCGAGCAAATTTCACGAATTAGCGTTGATTCTTTGTTTTCGGAGGCTGGTTAATGGTGGTTGGGCCCCCCGACACGTAGCGGTGGATTCGGTCGGCCGTTGCCCATCTAGGCACAAAAAAACCGTGCGGAGTGAGTCACTCGCACGGTTCTTTGGATCTTAAACTTCTGGCGACTATTAGTCCCAGTCAAGCTTGCCGCCGGTTTGGTATTCGGTGACGCGTGTTTCGAAGAAGTTCTTCTCCTTCGCAAGGTCCATGGTTTCACTCATCCAAGGGAAAGGATTGTTGCTGTTGTACTGAACAGGCAGGCCAATTCGCTCGAGGCGACGGTCGGCAACGTGCTGGACGTAATCGCGGAACAGATCCGCATTGAGACCAAGCACTCCGTTTGGCAAGCAATCTCTCTGGCGAATTTGTTCAGATCAACGTCCGTTTGGTGAACGAGCTCA
>CAYOZV010000097.1:1929-17553 GCA_964408465.1 uncultured Pirellulaceae bacterium | reverse complement strand
TCCATGTCCAAATACTTTTGCGGACAGTGAAACGGGTTGTGGGGCGCGTTGGTGGTGAGGTAAGCAAAGAACGGTTTCTTTTGCTTGGCACATCTACTGATGAAGTTATTTGCCTGTTCGAAAAAGACGTCGGTGCAGTAGCCCTTGGCCGGCACAATCTTTCCGTTATGGAAATAGGAACCGTCGAAGTAAGCGTTATCCCAAACGTCGGGCGTCTGGCCGATGCCGCCCCCGCCGTGCCGATAGACCTCGCCGAAGCCGCGGTCCTCAGGGCGGTAGGGATAGTTATCGCCTAGATGCCATTTTCCAAACATGCCCGTTTGGTAACCCGCGTCGGCAAACATTTGGCCGACGGTGACTTCGTTCTCTCGCAGCATCGAACGGCCCATGATCGTGTGCCAGACGCCGGTGCGGTTGGTCCAGTGTCCCGTCAGTAGCGAACAGCGCGTTGGAGAACACGTCGGCGCGACGTGGTAATCGCTCAACCCTCCGCTCTCGGACGCCAGTTGGTCGATGTGCGGCGTTTGGATGATCGGGTTTCCGGTACAGCCGAGATCGCCGTAGCCTTGATCGTCGGTGATGACGAACACGACATTCGTTTGAGCCGCAGCAAAGGCCGCCCACAGCATCAACGCGCCGATGGTCTGGAGCACAATTCGGAAGCGGGGGATCACCTGTTTTTGGGGCATACTTAGAATCCTGAGGGTGGTTAGTGATTCGTCAAAATTTATAGTTCCGGGAGTAGGGGCTGAGCAGAAGCGTCCAAAGGTCGGACCCGCGTTTTTCGACGACGTCCGGCACGGCGAAAAAGTCGACTTCGAAGCCGTTAAAATATCTCATCCTTCACAAATACGACGGAACCTCGCCAGCTGGCAGTTGTTATGGGCTGAGTGTCAGGAGAACTGCAAAGTCATTTTGCCAGCATAGCGATTCCATCGGTAGGTCTCCACTGAATATAGTCGGCTGCAGCTCTGAGTGGTATTTCAGGATCTGAGAGAATCCTGTGAATTGAGATGGCGGCGTTATTGATCGCGGCCATGAGAGCAGAAAGGCCCGGTCTTCTGGTGTGATGGCGATCCCATCCCACCACCGGTCTTTGGTGAAGTGAAGGCAGTTTTCGATTCGCCAGTGGTCTCTGACGTGACGTAGAATGTCAAAGGCCGTTACCCGATCTGGGTTTAGGCTCGTGATGAAGTATCGTTTGTCATCAAGCACGATGGTGCCATCATCGGTCGTCAATTGACGATCCACGCGTACCACGATTTGGCAATCTGGTATCGCGAGTACTTCTCGAATGTAATCCGCGTTATCTAAATCAAGCCATAAACGACGGCGTTCCCGTAGTGGCCCCTTTTTTCATCCATCTGTGCTGCCGGAGGACGCTCGGTTGCCTTGGCGAAACAATTCTCCAGAGCATTTAACGTATCCTTTTGGTTACCTTTGACTTGGAACAAATAGTCCTTTCCCAAGCTCCGTATCAATTTGATCAAGGGACGCTGTGCGAAGATCGCATCTCCGGTGATCAACTGTAGCATCGGGTAAGAATCCAGCAGACCTCGGAGTTTTCGCCGAAGCATCGAAGGCTCGTTGGTTTTTTCAGCCCCGATGGACCATTGGCCAACGACGGCCTGAACATCGTGCACTAAAACGTTAAGCATGTGAATTGGGTTGCCATCATAGTCGATCCCCTGCTTGGCTGTTTTCCCGTCAACAGCGACAACGCCTTCGCTGTTTTGAGCGACGTGCTGCCGAAGCCATTGATCCAAGGCTTTCTGAAAATCCTCAACACTGCACTTGGCCAGCGTTCGGCTGATTGTCGTCGCGCAAGGCGGATGTTCTCGGTCAAAGCCAAGAGGTTCTTGCAGTGAATCCCAATGAACGGTTGCCCAGCGAACCAAAACTTCCATTTCGCGAATACGAGCCAACATCCCAAGTAGTGTCAGCACAACGATGCCAGCAAAAGGATGACGCACGCCTCGGGGTTTGCGTGGATCTTCTAATTGGGAAAAAACTTCTAACAAGCTGGTCGTTGCTGACATCGCGGATCCTTCCATAAGATTCAAAAAGCGACCGTGGTACGAAGCTAATGAACCTTCGGTTCGAAAAAATCTACTTTGCAGTTCTCCTGGCGATTGACGTTCAGTCAATTGACTATGACAAAGACCTGCGACCGGCTTTAATCGCGGCAGGGCAGATATTGGAAGTCAAGCCAAAGTAGCCTTTGCTTGCGCGAAAGAGCACGCGATCGCGCGGCCCGCTTGTTCCATGAAATTATCGGCTCTGAGCAAAAGGCGACCAGTGACTACTGTTGAACTTCGATCTTTTGATCGAAGCTGTTGGCGTCAATCTTCTTCGACGTCCCGTCCGGCCAACGTACTTCGATGTTTCCGGTTTTGACTCCGGCGGGGACGCTCAGGTTGACCAACGCCGAGGACTGAGACAGGTATCCGCTGCCGGAGGTGACATCGACCGTTCGATGGGTGCCATCATCAAATTTCACTTTAATACGCGCACCGGCGGCCAGCGTGTTTCCAGATTTGCCTTGAAGCTGAACACAAAGAACTTTTTCGGCGCGTTGAGATCGCTGGAAAGTTACCAAGTCATCATCGTTAACGCCGGCGACAAAATCCAACCGGCCGTCGCCGTTGAGATCTACGGTGGCCAGGCTTTTGGCATCGCCGCCGATATACAGTCCGCTTTGCCGAGGCGGCATCGCAGCGAAGGTGCCGTCGCCGTTACCCGTTAACAACACGCTCACGCCGCCGGCCATGTGTCCGGTCTCTGCCTGCGGGCTGTAGAAGTTTTGGACGAGGTAGAGATCGGCATCGCTGTCGCCGTTAAAATCGCCTGCGACGATTCCAAATCCGGGCGCGACCTGCGCAAGACGCGGGAAAGGTTTGAATGTGAACTTCCCCCCATCGTTGATGAAGACACCGGATTCTAAGGTGTTCGCTTCACAGCGTTTGGATTCGTTCAAGCACTTCGGTTGGTAGATTTCGGTGAGATCTGCCAGTGCGAACGATGAGTAACTGTCGAATTTTTTGACCAAGTGAGGCATCGCACGCGATGAACAACTGCGGCCGCGTACCGGAAAGAGCGTTTCGTCCTCGAATTCAGCCTCGATAATGTTTTTACGCCCCTTGGATTCAAAATCACCGTAGTACAACAACGTTGGTTTCTCGGCCGAAGCGTGATACTTCGTATTCAAACCAAAGTTCGTTGCAGCGAAATCCATGTCGCCATCGTTATCGACATCAATCGCGGTGATACCGTTCCACCATCCCAGCACGTCAGCCAATCCCGCCTTGGCGGTTTGATCGACCAACTGGCCTTCGTTATTACGGAAGTACTTGATCGGCCCCCATTCTTGGGCGACCAGCAAATCAACCCAACCGTCGTTGTCCACGTCCGACCACACCGCACCGGTCACCAATCCGATCTCTGTTAATTCGGCATCGTTTTGCTGCGCGTTGGTGAATCTGCCTTCCTCGTTTTGTAACAACCGCGAATTGGGCGTCAGCGGATACTCGCCGGGAATAATGCGGCCGCCGACAAACAGGTCTAAATCTCCGTCGCGGTCATAGTCGGCCGCGGCGACCGAACTTCCACTGTCAAAATTATCCGGCAGGACATCGTCGTCGGCCTTGGCGAACTGACCGTTGCCGCTGTTTAAATAAATTCGATCACGCAACACTTCTGTGTCTCGATCGCATTCGACTCCGCCGCTGACGACATACAGATCAAGATCACCATCGGCGTCCACGTCCAACCACAGTCCGCCCATATCCTCGGATTCCTTGTCCGCTTGGGCAGCGTTGAAATCGAGTTGAGTGAACTTACCGTCGCCATCGTTGCGGTGAATTTGGCCGGTGAAGGTACGTGCGCCGCCCAACCAGAAATCGTCGTCGCCATCATTATCGATGTCCCCCCAAGCGATGCCAGGACCTAACTGCGAATGTCGGTTGGGCAGCAGTGGTTGCCGAACGTAGTCGTTGTAAGGAACTTCGCGGTGGCGGACGTCGGCCAGTATTTTGCTGGGTTGAAAAACTGCCTCCGCGACGGGAATCGTCGGGGTGAGCGCTGATTGGGGATCGGCCTTACCCTCGGGTTCCACAATGGTCAGTCGCTGGTTGGCGTCGATGTTTTCAAATGATTGCTGGTGCCCACTGGGCCAATGGACCGTCAATTTTTCAATCTTTGTTTGTGATCCTAGGCCGAAGTGAACGATCGGTTCGTGTGACGCCATGTAACCGCGCACGGGCGTTAACATACCGACCTGCGTTGAATCTTTTGTTTGGACGGTGACCTTGGCACCGATGCCCCAGCTGTTTTGGCGTCCCTTTAGACGCACCATCACGCAGTTACCGTCGGCGGAATTGTTCTGGTAGACGCTGACCGGTTCTTCCAGATTGCAAACGACTAAATCGAGATCACCGTCGCGGTCAAGATCGGCCGTCGCCGAAGCGAAGCTCATGCCGACGTGGTCCAGCCCCCATGATTCGCTGACATCTTCAAAATTCAATTCTCCCGCGTTGCGAAACGCCATGTTCTGCTGACGCAACTCTGGAGTTTTGGCGCGGATGTGTTTGTCCCACTCGGTTTCGCCCAGATTGAGCACCGCCATCTCGGGATTGTCTGACTCGTTTAAGTCGCGGGACATTCCATTGCTAAAAAACACATCGGAGCGCCCGTCGTTATCAAAATCAGCCAACCGCACCGTCCACGTCCAATCAGAATTTGCCAGGCCCGACAGATAGGCGGCTTCGATAAAGCGTCCGCCGCGACTGTTCACGTAAACCGCGTTTCGCATGTACTGGCGTGGAACGGCCGTGTTGAGAAATTCAGCGCTATCGCTCATCGCCCCCATCGCGGTCTTTTGTTTGAAGTGATTGGTGCCGGACATATCGGCAATGGCAAAATCCAACGCCCCGTCGCCGTTGAGATCCGCGAAATCTGCGCCCATGGAATACCAGGTGGTGTGCGGAACCATTTCTTCGATTGTGTTGGTGAAGGTTCCGTCGCCGTTGTTGCGGTAGAGGCGGTCAGGGTCTTGGAAATCATTGCCGACATAGAGGTCGGGCCACCCGTCTTCGTTGTAGTCCCACCAAGTGGCTGAGTTTCCTTTGCCTTTGCCTTTTATGCCGGCCTGTTTGCTGACTTCGGTGAAGGTCCCGTCTCCGTTGTTGCGAACCAGTCGATCGGGTTGGCCCACGGCATCGTGATCAATCGCAAGGGTGCCCGGTTGAGCGCCCTTACGAATTTTGGTGATGTCAAAGTACTTTTCAAAACCCGGCATGACCGATGGCCTGCCGTTGAGCATCCCCGTGATCGGCTTGTTCGATTTCCCGCGCGGATCGTAGTAGAAGTTGGTCATGAGGTAGAAATCGAGATCTCCATCACGATCGAAATCGCAAAACGTGGGAGTGTGGCCTGCCCCGACGAAGTCCACCCCGTACTGTTTTGCCATTTCTTCGAACGTGCCGTCACCGTTGTTGATGAAAAGGTGGTTGGGCGTATCGAAGTTACAGATGTAAATGTCTAGGTCGCCATCGTTATCGATATCGACCATCGCCGCGCCGGCGCTCCAGGCTTCACCTGAATCCACATGGGCGGCCTCGGTAACGTCTGCAAATTTCAGGGGCGCCGTTTGGCGAAACAGGCGGTTTTTCTTGGGGCCGCTGGTAAAAAAGAGGTCCGGCCAACCATCGCTGTCGACGTCGCCGATCGCCACGCCGCCGCAGGCAACGGCCGATGCGTAGAGATACTTTTGCGGGTGAGATTGGTCGATCGGATTGACGAAGTCAATTCCCGTCGCGCTCTCATAAAGAGGCTGGAACAACGTCTTTGCATCACCGTCGGTGCGCGTTTGGAGTGGTTCGGCCGAAATTCCGGAGGGACCGGCATCGTATTGCGCGGCCTGTGTTTGGACGTTGGACGTTTGAGTGTTGGGCGTTTGAACGGAACTGGTATCGGAGACCGGTGCCTGTTCGGTTTCCGATTGGCAACCGATCAGTAGTAATGACAACAGTAAAAGTGTTGAGAGATTTTTCAGGTAGCGAAATGAGTTCATAGTGATTTTTTGTATGGCTTCTAAAGCGTTGCGAAAATTGGTTTCTCGATGAACTATTGCACGTGATCAATGGTTATGTTGCGAATGTTATTCCGCCTACCAGAATAACATTGTGACTCTGTCCGTTGGAGTTGTTTTTCATTGTTGGCTCGCATTTTTCGACGCTCAAACGCGGGATGCTTTTTGAAAGGTTCTGACCTAAAAGAAGAAAGGCATGTCTTCGAAGGCAGCCGTTCCAAAGTTTTGACAGGTAAGATTCCGATCCCCGTTTTTGATTTGAGAGTAACGAAAAAAAGGGGCCACCCGGACAGGTGACCCCAAAGTTCGTTTGATCCTTCGATCAATCTTTTTTAGCTACGCTCACGGCAAAACAGAATCGCCGTGATACCGATTGGTTGGGCAGCAGTTTACTGTCCTGACAGGATATCGATAAACGGCTGGATATCCAAGAACGTCACCTCGCCGTCGCAATCACAATCCGCTTCGGCTTGGAACCCGTTGGAGGACAGAACTTGAATGAAAGGGTTAATGTCTAGGAAGGTGACGCCACCATCCATATCGACATCGCCTTTAAGCACTTCATCCGTGTTGGGGATCATTCCACCGACTGCCGAGCCAAGTGAGCCCGCGTTGGCAGCGGTTGTTCCAGACTGGTCATCTTCGAAGTCGTAATAGGTAACGGCTCCCAGAGCCACCGCTTGGGTGGTGTCTGCGGCCAAGCTGGCAACATCACCGGCCGAAAGGGCTGTGGTGAAAATTGCGACATCATCAAGGATGCCGTTCCAGCTTTGCCTGCCGCCGCTACGAGAACCGATGATCAACTCTGTTCCTGCCATGTTTGGACCGACTTGGTCAAAGGTGCCTTCAGCGACGCCGTTATAATAAATCGTAGATGCACCGGTGCCCAGTGATCCGCCATCGGCATCAAACACATAGGTGGCGTGCACCCAAGTGTTGGCTGGCACAACGGTTGTCCCACTCACGTCGGAACCCCAGTGACCGCTTCTGAGCTTACTGGTATCAAAGATTCCTAGGTGAATCCCTTGATTGCCAGTCCCGAACCACCAGTGATCGTCTCCGGCTTCTCCGAAACCGTTATCCACGGCCGAGTTGATCCAAGCCGAAACCGTGTAGTCTACCGGAGCGTTACGGTTACCAAGTGTGATCGCGGGAATATCTGTTTGAAGAAACTCTAAGTTTCCGCCTGCGAAGCTGGCCGCTCCGCCAGATGATCCGCCCGGTGCTCCGGCCACCCATGACGCGGCAGGAGGAGGCGGTGGTAGCATGCCGTCGATTCCATCAAGATCCGTTCCCAACGTGCCTGCGTTGGCAGCGGTTGTTCCCGTTTGATCATCTTCGAAATCGTAATAAGCAGCCGCACCAAGGGTCACCGCTTGAGAACTGTCAGCAGCCAAACTGGCAATGTCAGCCGCCGAAAGAACCGAGGTGAAAATCGCTACGTCATCGATCAAACCGTCCCAACCTGGGCCGGCACCGGCGTTGCGTGAACCGAGGATCAAGTTTGTCGTAGAATTATTTGGAGCTAATTGGTCTTGAGGAGGACCTTCGGAGACACCGTTGAAGAACACCTGGAACGAACCATTCTGTCGACCCGTTACCGCGTCAACCGAACCGCCATCAGCATCATATGTGAAGGTCGCGTGCACCCAAGTGTTAGATGGAACGACGGTGGTTCCACTTCTGTCCTGCCCCCAGTGACCGCTGCGGAGTTTACTGGTGTCAAAGATACCCAGGTGGATTCCCTCATTGCCGGTACCCAGCCACCAAGTATCGTCGGAGGCTTCCCCGAAACCGTTATCGCCTCTAGTGTTGAGCCAAGCTGAGATCGTGTAGTCCGAACCGGTAAGTGGAGCTGCGTCAGTGCCACGGTCGCCGCCAACGGAGGCGGCAGGAATGCCGGTGTCCAGAAAGACGTTGTTCCCAGGGGTGAAGTCTAACGAACCACCGGACGTTCCGCCGGGGGCTCCAGCCGCCCAATCGACTTGGGCGTTTGCTGTTGTCGCGGCGGCGATGATCGCCAACCCGCTAAGCGCGCATAGAAATCTTTTCATGGTGCTCTCTACTTAATCAAAATGAATGTGAAATGGTAAATGTCGACGTTGCAATCGGCGGCCGGCGGCGTTTTTCAATCGCCCATCCTCTTTTGAAAAACGTCCAAGATTCAGAAAAACCCACCCCAAAACAGCAGTGCGGCGGCACGCCAATACGGCATTTCCCACCTTAAAGGATTGTTAACGGTCGATCAAGGAACTTTGGTGCGTGAGGCAAAAAATGTTGACATTTCATGGAGAACCTCTCATGGTGCGATTGGCGAGCTCGTAATTAGACGGGCCTGTCCGGGGCGTAAATTGCCAAAGCGGCTGGAGTTGTGCATGGATAGATGTTTCAAACAGGCGTTTGGAGAGATTTGGATTGGAGGCCGGATGTATGCAGAAAGGTTGAAAATTTATCAGCCCAAGGTAGCTCGCGCCGGTTGCCTCTGGGATTCTTCGGACGCCAACGGGGGCTAACAGTTAGTTGCAGTCATTTTAAAAAGCTGAGCCGCAAGGCGCTAGCCGCGGGTGCCGATCGAAAGTAGAAAGCATCGGGAAAAGGTTGGGCGCGCCAACCAGCGGCTCGCGCCATGCCGCTCAGTCAGCGCGGCCCGAACCGCGGGTGTTGATCTAATGTAGAAAGCATGGGAAAAAAATGGGCGCGCCAACCAGCGGCTCGCGCCCAATGGCACTCACATTAGATGTGTGACGCTTCGAACACGAACCGTAGATTTGGCTCTTAGCCGAATCGCCCTTCGGTTTGGGTCGGGCTGAGAGTCCAACTTACCCCAATCAAGCCGCTTCGAAGTCAGGTTGAGGTGCAAAAGTCGTTAAAGTAAGTGCCATTGGGCGTTAGCCGCCGGTGTAGATCTAAGTTATAAACCATGGTTAAATATTTGGCACGCAAACCAGCGGCTAGCGCCATGCCGCTCAGTCAGCGCGGCCCAAGCCGCGGGTGCCGTGGGAAGGAAAAACTATCTGCAGAATCAGGCAAAAGGAAACTCACTTGCTCAAGTTCATTGCGTTATCATCAATGCCACAAACGGGTTGCTGATTCTTCCTTTTAAAAAGGAAGTTGCTCAGCCGTCATTTTCTCCGGCCATTTCGGTACAGTGTGGTGTTTTCGGCATGGCCTTTGTCATTCTGCTGCGGTGCTGCAGCGCGAACAATGTTTTGGAGGTTGCCGATGGAAGCAGGTGTAACACGCGTGAACGTTGAAAACGATGACCGAGCCGTGCTGACGCTGGACGCGGGCGGAACCAATTTGGTCTTCTCTGCAATCCAAGGCAATCGGCAAATCGTCACGCCGGTCCGGTTGGCGTCGCAACCGAATGACCTAGACCGCTGCCTGCAGGTGATTGAATCCGGTTTTCGAAAAGTGCTGGATCAATTAAACCAACCACCGGTGGCGATCAGTTTTGCCTTCCCCGGTCCGGCGGATTATCCCAATGGGATCATCGGAGACCTTGTTAATTTTCCCGCCTTCACCGGCGGAGTTGCACTCGGGCCTTATCTGGAGGATCGCTTCGGTTTGCCAACGTTCATCAACAACGATGGCAATCTTTTTGCGTACGGTGAAGCGATCGCAGGGCTGCTGCCGGAGGTGAACGATTTGCTTCAGCAGGCCGGCAGTCCCAAGCGATACCGGAACTTGATCGGAGTCACCTTGGGCACAGGGTTCGGTGGCGGGGTGGTGCACGATGGCCAATTGATGCTCGGTGACAATTCCAATTCCGGCGAGGTATGGCTGTTGAGGAATAAGGTGCGTCCGGAATGTTTTGCTGAGGAGGGCGCCAGCATCCGCGCCGTTGAAGGCGGTTATGCTCGCCGGATGGGAATCCCGATCCAGGACGCACCCAGCCCGAAGGAAATCGCGGCCATCGCACAAATGGCGGCCGAGCAAGCCACGCCGGCCGACGGCGCCCGTCAAGCGGCCGCGGTCGGTGCCTACGGTGAACTTGGCGAAGTCGTCGGCGATGCGTTGGCCAACGCCAGTACGCTTTTGGATGGTTTGATCGTGATCGGCGGCGGCATCTCCAACGCCCACGCCGTTTTCATGAAACCGCTGATCGACGAAATGCAAAGCACGTTGTCCAAATACGATGGGGGTGAAGTTCATCGGATCGTGCAAAAGGTATTCAACCTGCAGTCGCCCGAAGATCGAAAACGCTTCGCCGTCGGAGCCACCCAGACGATCACCATCCCCGGCAGCGATCGCACGATCTCCTGCGACACGATGCAGCGGATCGGCATCGGCATCAGCACGCTCGGCACCAGCCGCGCGGTGTCGATTGGTGCTTATGCGTTTGCGCTGAATAAAATCGACGCAACAAAATCTGAAAACGCAAGTTAACACAAACGTCCTCCCCTCATTCAAATTCGAACCGACCAATCACATGAAACACTTTGCAATTGCCCTTTCCTTTTTGTTGATCAGTCACTGTTATTCCTTGGTGGCTCAACAAACGCAGTCGCTCGATCCGCCTGAAGACTTCACTCAGTTGGTCAACCCGCAGATCGACACGCACAACTCGCGCTGGTTCTATTTCAATTCAGCGTGCCGGCCCTTCGGCATGGTCAACCTCAGCCCCGACACGCAGACCAAAGGGTCTTGGAAATCGGGTTATCTTTATGGCGACAAACACATCCGCTGATTCAGCCACATCCACGCGTGGCAGCTGTCGGGCATTCCCGTCATGCCGATCACCGGCGACATGACGGGCCATCTGGGAATGGATGAATATCAATCGGAATTTTCACATGACGATGAGGTGGTGCAGCCGGGGTATCACAAAGTCGTTCTGAAAAAATATGGAATCACGGCGGAGCTAACTTCCACCGACCGCGTTGGGTTTCATCGTTACGCTTACCCGTCGACCAAGGATGCCTATGTTTTGTTTGACATCGGCGCTTATTTAGCCCACAGCGCGACGGTGAAATCGGAAGTGCAAAAAATCAGCGACCAAGGAATCGCCGGCATGAGTCTAATGAAAGGAACGTCGCGACGGAAAAAAGACACGCCCGTTTACTTCGTCGCTCAATTTAACCAACCGACGACGGGCTTTGGTGGCTGGGAGCAAGGGAAGCTGATCGACTCCGATGATTTGCCCGATTCGAATGCTTCATCCGATCCGGCCGTGGCGATCGGGGGAAAGGATGCCGGCGCTTTTGTGCGATTTGAAACCAGCGCTGCCAAACCCGTCTTAATGAAAGTCGGCATCAGCTTCGTTTCGGTGGAGGGAGCGCGAAAAAACATCGACGCGGAACTGCCTGGTTGGGATTTTGATGGCGTCGTTTCAAATTCCAAATCCGATTGGAATGAACATCTGTCGCGCATCAAAGTCGAAGGTGGCAGCGCCGCTCAAAGAATGAAATTCTATACCGACATTTGGCGGTCGATGCTGGGGCGCCGAATCTTCAGCGATGCTGACGGAGCCTACAGCGACATGACCGGCAAAGACCGCGTTGTTCGTCAGATTCAAGCGGGCGAAGACGGCAAACCGTCCTTCACCATGCACAATTTCGACGCCTGGTGGGGCAGCCACTGGAGCCTCGACGTGCTGTGGCCGCTGCTGTGCCCCGATCGTTACAGCGATTTTTGCAACACGTCGGTGGAGATGTACAAAAACGGCGGACTCATCCCGCGCGGACCCTCCGGCGGAAACTACACGTTCGTCATGATTGGCGACACCGCCGCACCGGCGATCACGTCCGCTTACGCCAAAGGCATCCGCGACTTTGATTGCGAAACGGCGTTGGCAGGATTGGTCCACAATACCGAAGCCGACGGCGGGCGATACTATGGCGGTTACGCGCGGAAACCAACCGCCGCCACCCAGGACGAATACGTGAAAAAGGGTTACGTGTCGTGGGGGAAACCGCTGGGGGGCTTCATGGAAAAGCGGTCACCAGTTTGACGCTGTACAATGCCTACCACGATTGGTGCATCGCTCAGATGGCCAAAGGCATGGGCAACGAAGCCATCTATCAGCGATTTAATCCAGGGGCGCAGAACTATCGGCATGTGATCTGGCCGGAGAAACAATCGTCTTGGGTGCGACTGGAGGATGGCCGTTGGATGGATAACTACCAACCGCGGGAGGAGGATTTCGAACAAAAGGGGTTTTGTGAAACGAGCGCGGCGGTGACCACCTTTTACGTTCCCCACGATCCGCTGGGGCTGGCGGAATTGCTGGGCGGCCCGGCGGCCGCGGCTGAGAAATTGAACGAACAATTCGAAGCCGCCATTAAAGATAAATTTCACTTGGTCGGACGCACGCACGGCAATGCGTGGATTGACTACGCGAATCAGGATGGCACCGGAGCCGCTCATTACTTCAACCGCATCGGATTTCCATGGCTCAGTCAAAAATGGGTGCGGGCGGTGCAGGATGCTGCGTTTGGCGGAACCGATCCCTTCAGTGGCTACAACGGCGACGAAGATCAAGGGCAGATGGGATCACTGAGCGCGCTGATGGCGATCGGACTTTTTCAATTCGATGGAGGATCGGGGATGGATCCGCGTTATGACATTACCGCGCCGGTGTTTGATAAAGTGACCATTGAATTGAGCTCGGAATACTACAGCGGCAAAGAATTTACGATTCTCACCAAGAATCAACATCCCGAAAATGTCTACATTCAATCGGCGACGCTTAACGGGACACCCCATGAAACCTGCTGGATATCTCACGCGGAACTGGTGCAAGGCGGCGAGTTAGAACTGACCGTCGGCCCGAAACCGAACAAGCAATGGGGAACCGTTATTGGGAAACCGGCAAAATGAAAAAATAACTTTTTGGGCACCGCGTTATCGAACCGCCGCCTCAACGAGCCGCCGCCTCAAAGAAGCACAGCGTCACCGAGGCACTGCCTTAACGAGGCACTGCTTCAACCCATTTATAAATCACTCAGAACCAGTCGTTAAATGAAACCTAAAACACTCATTCTGACCGTCCTTTTTTTGGCTATTTCAACCGTCGGCATCGCCGAAGACATCTACAAAGATGGCTGGATCGATCGGAACAAGGACGGTCAAAAAGATCCTTACGAAAATCCCGAACTACCCATCCAAACGCGGATCGACGACTTGATCGGACGGATGACGATCGAAGAGAAAACCTGCCAGATGGGAACGATCTATGGCTATAAACGCGTTCTGAAATCTCCCGTCCCTACCGAAAAATGGAAGCAACGCGTTTGGAAAGACGGCGTCGCCAACATCGACGAACACTGCAACGGCGTCCGGATGGAACAGGAGTACGTCGGCCACGCCGAACATGGCGAACTGCTGAACAAGATTCAACGTTGGTTCATCGAGGAAACTCGTTTGGGGATTCCGGTTGATTTTACCAACGAAGGCATTCGCGGCGTCTGTCATACCTTCGGCAGTAATTTTCCCAGCCAGCTGGGGATCGGGGCGGCCTTTGATCGCGCATTGACTCGACGCATCGGCGTCATCACCGGCAAAGAAGCCAAAGCGCTGGGATACACCAACATCTATTCGCCGATTCTCGATACCGTCCGCGATCCGCGCTGGGGGCGGACGATCGAATGCTACGGCGAGTCACCGTATCTGGTTGGCGAGATGGGGGCCAGCAGGTTCTGGGCCTGCAATCCGAAGGCGTCGCGTCAACGTGTAAGCACTTCGCGGCGTACAGTCACCCCAACGGCGGTCGCGACGCACGCGGGCGGACCGATCCACAGATCACCTTTCGTGACATGCAAGAAATTTTGATGCACCCGTTTCAAAAAGTCTTCACCGAAGCCCATCCGCTGGGCACGATGAGCTCTTACAACACCTACGATGGAGTGCCGGTCACCGGCAGCGCTTATTTCCTGCAGGAATTATTGCGTGAGGAATACGGATTCGCCGGCTACGTCGTCTCCGACAGCGGCGCGGTGACTCGCCTGCACGCCCAGCACGGCGTCGCCAAAGATTTTGACGAAGCGACGGCGATGGCCGTCAATGCCGGGATGAACGTCCGCACCAATTTCAAAAAGATGGAAGAATTCGTACTAGCGTTGCGTCGCGTCGTCGCCGACGGTCGAGTGACCGAGCAGACGCTTGACCAGCGTGTCGCGGATGTGCTGCACGTGAAGTTTGAACTGGGCCTATTTGATACGCCTTTTGTCGAACCCGAAAAAGCGCCGGCGATCATCCACCAACAGTCCCACGAAGAAGCGACGCTCGAAGCGTCTCGCAAATCAATCGTGCTGTTAAAAAACGAAGAGAACCTTTTGCCACTCAACACGGAGGAGGTCAGTACGATCTTGGTCACCGGACCAGGGGCCGATGACATCCGCCCCATGATCAGCCGGTACGGGCCCAGTGAATCCAACGTGATCACACCGCTGGCAGGAATCAAAGCGCTGCTTGGCGACAAAGCCAAGGTCCTGCACTGCAAAGGAGTTGACTTTCGAGATTCGCGGTTTCCGGGATCCGATCTTTTGCCGCAACCACCCAACGATGATGAACAGGCGGGCATCGACGAAGCAATCCGACTGGCAGAGAGTGCCGATGTGATCGTGGCCGTCATCGGCGACGACGAAATCAGCGTCGGCGAATCACACTCCCGCACTTCACTGGATCTGCCAGGCCACCAGCGTTTGATGGTGCAGGAATTGGTCAAAACGGGAAAACCGGTGGTGGGCGTTTTGATGATCGGACGCGCCGCGTCGATCAACTGGATCGACAAGAACGTGCCGGGCGTCCTGATCTGTTGGCACGGCGGCGAAAAGGTCGGCCAAGCGGTCGCGGAGACGATCTTTGGCGAATACAACCCCGGGGGAAAATTACCAATCACGTTCCCGCAAACGGTCGGCCAAATTCCTTTGGCGGTGCCTCACCGACGAGGAGCTTGGGGCGCCCAGAGCAAGGACACCGATCCCAACGGCTGGGGCGCGTCGCGGATTATCGACCCGCTGTATTACTTCGGACACGGGCTCAGTTACACAACGTTTGAATACGGTAATCTTTCGATCCGTCCGGCCCAGCCAACCGCCGACGATAAGATTACCATCACCTGTGACGTGACCAATTCGGGTGACAGAGACGGTGACGAAGTGGTGCAGTTGTACATTCAGGACGTCGTCGCATCGGTGGCGCCGTTTGACCAAGTGCTCCGCGGATTCGACCGCCTGTCGCTCAAGGCCGGTGAAACAAAAACGGTGACCTTTGAGCTGGAACCCCAAAGAGACTTGAAAATGCTCAATCAAAAAAACGAATGGGTTGTCGAACCGGGAGAATTTAAAGTGATGGTCGGGAAGTCATCCTCTGAAGAGGGAATCCTCCAAGAGGGCGCTTTTGAGATTCGTTAACCTGCCATGAAAAATTCATGGTCGGCTTTGGCTTTCCGCGCGGCCGAGGGCGAATCTGGACCAAAAAATGACTATAAAAAATCGTTTATAAAAGACGATTGTAAAAGGCGACCATCGGCGCGGCCTGTTTTACGGGCCGCGCACTTTACAAACACGAAGGACTAATGTGAAGGAACAAAT
>CAYOZV010000097.1:0-1829 GCA_964408465.1 uncultured Pirellulaceae bacterium | reverse complement strand
TGAAGGAACAAATCACCTTGATTCGTCTACTTCAACTTCAACACGACCTTCTTCAGATTCATCGGTCTCCAACCTTCCTTTTCGGGTTTGATCTGTAACGTGTATTCACCGGCCGTTTCGATTTTGATCGTCCCGATAGACTTCTGCTGGTATTTGTTTGATCCGCCAGTGGAATCAAATTCAACGGATTGGAGTTCACCCTGCAGACCCATGCGGAATCGAGTCTTTTTATCCTTCAGAGATAACTCGGCCGAGACATCGTAGGTGCCCGGTTTATCGGTCGCGAACGACCACTCGACAAATGCCTGCGAATCAGACCAGCGACCAAGGTAACCGTCGCCACCGTGGCGTTCTTCTAAAAAGCTGAGTTGTTCGGCGCCTTCGTTGTTGTGGAGATAAGCCATCTCGGCCGTTAGTTCCATGGAGCCATCTTCGCTAGGTTTGGGTAACACGGGTGTGACATCCAGTTTGCCATTCACCTTCACCACGATGACACTTGCGATCGCATCGGGGGCTTGGGCCGGAAGAGATACGTTCACCCCGGCATCGGTGGAAGTTGTTTCCAAAGCATCCCAGCCGTCCATCAGGTAAGCCTGTTCTACTTTATTATTTAGCCCCGGCAGGAACAGTTGGCCGTCCTTGGGCCAATCAAACACATGCAGGTACAACGTTGCTCCCTTGGCGAATTCTTTCTTGGTGCAGCGCCCCCAATCCAGTTTGCCAAATGGGTTGCCGGTGGTGCCGTAGATGGATGCGCTGTTGACCCGCATCCACTTCCCCATCACTTTTAAACGCTCGGTTGCCTCGGGCAAAAGCGTTCCCGCGCCCGTCGGGCTGACGTTCAAGAGGTAGTTGCCGCCCTTGCTGGCGATGTCGACCAAATTGCGAATCAGGGTTTCGATTGATTTGAATTTAGTATCCGATTTTTTATAGCCCCAACTGCCGCTGATGGGCATGCACACTTCCCAGTCGGCGTCGACGGGGCCCTTTTTCGGAATGTTCCGTTCGAAGGTTTTATGGTCGCCGCGGTACTCTTTGCCTAAGCGGTCGTTGGTGATGATGCCCGGTTGCAGGTCTGTGCTTGAATGAAGACTGTCAAAGGCTTGCTTGCTCATGTCGCGCGGTGTATCCCACCAGAAAATTGAAATCGGTCCGTACTCGGTCAGCAGCTGCTTGATCTCCGGCGCCGCCTTCTCCTTCACATATTCGTCGAAGCTCACACGCTCGATCGTCTTGTCCCAACCGTTGCCCATGCCGCCGGGATGATGCCAGTCCTGGCACTGCGAGTAGTAAAATCCAAAACGAATGCCCTGTTCCTGACACGCAACGGCCAGTTCCTTCATCACGTCGCGTTTGAACGGTGTGGCATCGACCACGTTGTAGGGACTGCTGGACGAGTGGAACATCGCGAAACCATCATGGTGCTTGGCCGTGATGACCAAGTATTTCATGCCGGCCTCTTTGGCCAATCCGACAAACATTCGCGCATCGAACTGAACGGGGTTAAACTTGTCGACGTTTTCGACTTTGTAGTCAGCGATGGAGATTTTGGCTTTGTTCATCATCCATTCGGCGCTGTTGGTCGGCATTTCGCCTCTGAATTCGCCGCCGGTGGCCGCATAAACACCCCAGTGAACGAACATGCCAAATTTGGCCTCGCGCCACCAAGCCATCTTTGCGTCGTCGGCACCTTGGGGGGCAGTTTGCTGCTGCGCCGATGCTGGGTTGGGGATCAACAGAAGTAAGCAGGCCACAGCAAGTTTGAGTTTTAAAAGTTTCATTATTTCCGGTAGCCTTGCGGTCTGTGTGTGGGAAGGGGCGGTTAAGGA
>CAYOZV010000096.1:14903-17607 GCA_964408465.1 uncultured Pirellulaceae bacterium | reverse complement strand
TTAGGCGGTGCCAAACGCGGTCGCCTGCCGGCTAATCGTTAAACTGACGATATGGCTGTGAGCCAAACAAATCAGTCCATCGAACGGTATTGCAGTTAAACATTCATTCAACGGTATTGAGATTAAACGCGCAGCCGAAGCTCAACCAAACTTAAGCCAAATCTTGAAATGTACCGTAGTGAACGAGGACACGGTTCTTGCCGATACATTTCGCGGCCAACGCACTTTCCCGCTTGCTACGTGTCCTCTCGAGCCTGCGATAACGAGAGAGTTTCTCTACGGTTTTACCGTCATCCCTCTCTCGGCCTCGTCCACCAATTTTTCGCCTACAGTAAATTCAACAATCGGTTCACTTCGCCAATTTGGGACGAAACGCCAACGCGATCGTCGGGATCGTCAGAGAATGCCGCTTCCCAAACGGTACTCCAATCTTCCTGGGCGTTGGTCGCACCATAGTCGCGGGCGAACGTTGATCCGTTACGATAGTACCAAGTCTTGACGACCTGAGTAAACGTGCTGGTGGCAGGATCAAACACGAGGTCAAACGGCTCGGTAGTCTGACCAGCAGCTTGCGTGAACCCAGAGGCCGGCGTGGTGCGCCATCCATTGACCAAACGGAAACGATCCCAAATAAATCCTTGCCCCGCGAAGACCTCGCTGATTTCGCGCGAACTGTCCCAATTATGACCTATCTCGTGAATGGCTATCGAGATTCGATCGGAATTCGCTTGTTCGTCATTCTCATTCCAGTCTGAAATCTCAATACGCCGCTCGAACGTCTCTGTCAGAATTCTCCCGTCTTCGGTGGCCGTGAAACTACTACTTAGCCGGTTGAGTCCCGCCTCATCACTGCTACCCACCTGGCGTTTTTTGATGAATTGCAAAGGAGCGGAGTCTAAGGAATCTTTGAGCACACGCGTACCTCCGGTACGAATGTGAAGCTTCCTAAACGCCTCGTCGAGAATCTCAACCTCTTTATTAGTCCAAGACACGTCGCCGGAGCGAAACTCAATTAGGGCGTCGGACTGGCCAAGGTCTGGGCGACTGTCTCCGCTGAGACTTAGAAAGCGATCTGCACCGCGTCCGCCGCGGACGATGTCATTGCCCGTTCCGCCAGAAATACCGTCCAACCCATCCGAACCTAATAAGAAGTCATCCCCCGCACTGCCGAACAACTGGTCGTTGCCGGCGAAACCATAGATCAAGTCATCACCGTTTCCGCCATCTAAAAAATCATCATTTTCACCACCGAAAATTTGATCGTTCCCGTTACCACCACGGATCAAATTGTTGCCCGTGCCGCCGATTATAAAATCGTTTCCGTCACTGCCAAGAATTTCGTCGTCACCGGATTGCCCGAATAACTTATCGTTACCGGCACCTCCATCAACGATGTCGTTACCCGACCCAGCGCTGATTCGGTCATCCCCAGCGCCACCATTGAGCGTATTGTTCCCTTGGAATCCCGCAATGAAGTCGTCTCCCAAACCGGCGTCAGCAAAATCATCGCCGACGCCAACTCGAATGACATCGTCACCTGCCCCACCAATGTGACGATCATTACCGGCACCACCGAAGAGAACATCACGATCGCTTCCGCCGTCGATGACGTCATCCGCACCAAGGGAGTAGACGCGATCCTCGCCGGCTTCTCCGAACACCGTATCTACGCCGGCACCACCGATAACGATATCATTGCCGTTGCCACCGCGGACGGTGTTAACGCCATTGCCGACATACAACTGGTCATCACCGTCACCGCCACGAACATCATCATCGCCAGCGCTTCCAAAAATCACGTCGTCTCCAGCATCGCCAGAGATAACGTTGTCACCTACACCACCAAAAATTCGATCATTACCATCGCCGCCAGAAAGACGATTGGGCGTACTTCCGCCACCGCCACCGCGAATAACATCATCACCGGCGCCCCCTCGCAGAACGTCACTGCCACCACCGCCGACCAGCACATCATTCCCCGAACCGCCGGTGAAACTATCGTTGCCGCTGTTCCCCCAAGCGCGACTGGGAACATCAGTTGCGTTGGTGAAGACATCGTCTCCACCTACGCCAATGAAAATGATCTCTTGGATTTGCGAACGGGGAATATCCCGCGTGCCGGCTCCCGATACCGCCGCGCGAATCGTGGCTCCGTTATCAACGCTGGTGATGAGCGCCCGATCGACTTCATTGTTTCCAAAAATATTGAGCACATTGCCCTCAAACACAACGGTGGTCAACATTTGGCGACCTTCAAGCCGCGCGTAATCGCATCCGCCGATTGAAAACGAACGACGCCGATTTTCATTGTTTGACTTGGCAGAAAGAGGCTTTAAACAGCTCCACGATGGTCGAAAAAAATTCATGCAAATATCCCAATTCCAATAGCGATTAGAAACCAAACGACGAACCACGCCGTGAACTTCCAGTGGGTTCGGCCGCTGATGAAAAGTTTCGGCAAACGAAAATCCAAAAGACATGGAACCCATTGCCCAGCAGCGGCGTCGATCGTAGGCGTTTAGAATTTGAGTCGCAAGGAAGTTTTTCCTAAGACATCATGTTGAGGTCGGCATGACATCATGCCAGCACGGTTTTCTCATGGTTTGCGAGAATTCGCACGAAAGCTGAACGATTCCTCTTACCGTACAAAGCGGCGATGGCTGAATGAGATCCGGTCGTCAGTCGTTAGCGAATCATTAGCCAG
>CAYOZV010000096.1:0-14803 GCA_964408465.1 uncultured Pirellulaceae bacterium | reverse complement strand
TTAGCCAGATTTCTTATTCGCCAGCGACCGTTTTTCGATCGCGTCAAGCATCTGCCCCATCAGTTTTTGCACTTCGGCTGAGTCTGTTTCGGAGGCATTGTACCTGTCGTACTGTCGCTGGATTTGGTCCGTCGTCAGCAAGGTACCAAACCGCTGGACTGAATCGGCGAAGCACTTTGTCGCTGTTTCGCGCTGGGCTAACGTGTATCCAGATTGGCTGGCAAATTTGGCCAACGCTTCCTGCGATTTCGCCGTTCCCAAACGCGCTATCATTTGGCACGCTTTCTCGGTGTAGCCATCAACGCTCAGCAGCCGGTAGATGGAATCTTCATACTTGTGAACCTGGTAGAAACGGCGCTCTTGTTTTTGGTCAATGGTCTTCAGCATCCAATTCGCAGCCACCTGCCCGTGCAACAGACGGCTGGTCGCGGAAACCGGCCAATACGACGAAAGCGACTTTAATTGCTCCAACTGCGATGCAACGATTCTGGAATTAAAATTCAACTCCAAAGGTCGCAGCAATGGATCCGTTTGGGCCAGAATCTTGATACTGTTAAAACTCAAAGCGCCGCTGCCAACAAACCCGATCGGAACCTGCCGCGTCCGCCAGTCGCTTCTCAATAATTGAATCAACTCCAGTGCCGCAGGTTTGGCCAGGGATTCGGTCACAATAAAAATCTGGAAGTCGGGACCTTCGATCGCCATGTTATAAAACTGGTGTCCGTTTCGCGCCGATGACACCGACAAACCTGAACTCGAAACGACGCTGGCATACGACTGAGACGAAGGCCCCAATAAGTGGCCGACCAGCGCCTTTTCGATACCTTGCGTCTCTGCCAAAAACACAGCCAGTTCCATCACGTGACTGCTGCCTGGGTAAGCCGTTTGGGGATCAATGCGGTTGATCGCATCAAACGCCGCAAACTGAAGATGTCGGTCCCCGTACAAAATGGCTTCAATCAATTGGCTGCGGTCAGAAGTGTGCAGCAACGCCGGATCGGCCTGCTGCTTCATCAATTCGCAAATCGCAATCGCCGCCGGCATCAGCTTCAGTTGTAGCGCGCGTTTTAAAAGACTGTCCAGTTCACCAGCAGTTGGGTTGCCAAACTTTTTCAACAACGCCTTGGCGTCAACGACCGCATCAGCACCGACAGCCCGTTTGGCAGACTCCAGCTGTGTCAGCATGAACAGTTGCCGGTTGAAGGTCGTTCCCGGCTGAATCTCGTACAGCAATTCAGCTTGAATCGCGGCCAGACGTTTCGCCGCCAGCGCGGCAGGAATCCGCGATCGGAAGAATTTCTTCTTTTCTTTGTCGAACGTCCAATCGTTCACCATAGCGCTCGAATCAAAGCCCGTCTCGATCACTTTTAAGCTCGCCTGAGCACCCTTGGCGATATCACAGTACAAGCGTTGGCGATCTACCTTTTGGTAGCCGCGCTGCAAACTCTTCAGCGCCAATTGTTTCACCGCAGGCGAAGTCTTGGGCGAAAGGTATAGATACCCCACCGCTGTCAGTGCCTCTTCGGATCTCAACTTCGTCAGCGCGACGTACGCTTCGGCTTGGAGTTGAGCGTTGCCTGAGCGTGCTGCCGCGATCAGGACTTCGGTCGCATCATTGTCTAAATTCTGGACCGCACCTCGAATGCCGTTGAACTCGGCACGGCGGTTTTCATCTACGAAAACTTCCAGCATCGCCGCGTAAGCCGGAGTTCCAATGCGCTTCAATTGAGCCAAGGCGTTACTGCGAACGTTGATGTCGTCGTCGGATAGCTTCTTTACTAACTGGTCGATGCGCTGCGGCGAGATGGCGTACGCTTTGGCCGCCGTTAAGACCTGTTTGGCGAACGTCTGTCCCACAGGAGCCAATGCATCGCTGGCATGCAATTGATAAAAGAACTCAGTGCCCCTTAACTGAAACAATTCGAACAACTCCGGTTGCGAAAGGTTCTGCTTGACCAGTTTGTCCAAATAGAATCGTGCGTCGCCGATGGCCTCCACATCCAGCAACGTCTCGACCGCGTTTAATAAATCGTTGGCGGCCTTGGGATCCGCCATCCGCACCGACCGAACCACCAATCCAGTGTCCGAACGAGCGTTGTCCGAGGTGATCTTAAAAACTTCAATACTGGAATCGCCGGCGGCATCATCCGAAGCACCAACGGCCGGTGGGCTGGTGGTGAAGCTTGAGGTTTGACCGCCCCTGTCGGTGGCAAACGGGTTATCTTGAAACGCAAAAACAGTCGATCCCTGCAAAGCGATCCCCGCCAGCACCGCGACACCGCATCGCCAGCCAGAGTTTAGGTAATTCAATCGCGTAGCAAAGTTCATAAACATATCTCAGAATGGATCGACGAAAGGCCGGCGGCTGCATAAGGCTTGGATCAATAAGTCTGATTGTAATTAGCGCTGGGTAACTTTCGCCGGCGAACAATCAAAATAATCGGCAAGGCTTCGCTCCCAAGATTGGGTATCGCTCGCCACGCCTCCTGCACTGCGTGTTGATAGGTGGATAATGTCCGCTCTACGCCAACCGTGTTTTCCACGCCGTGACCTGTTTGGCAACCTGTGCCGGTGCGGTTGATCCTACGCTTTGAAAGGCTTGAACCGCCTTCTCTACGCCCAGCACTTCAAAAACCGAGCCGTCCAACGACGAATCGAAGGATTGGAAATCCTCCAGCGCCAGATCCGAGAGCGTCACCGATTTTTCGGTTGCCAGCTTCACCAGGGCTCCGATTAAATGATGGGCCGACCGCTGAGGCGTACCCCGTTTGATCAAATACTCCATCAGTGTCGTCGCATCCAAGAATCCTCGATGCAACCGCGATGCAATGGACTCGCGCTTGAGTTCGGCACCGGCCACCAACGGCGCTGCGACCGCCAAGCAAGCCTCGACCGTATCGACGGCGTCAAACAGCGGCGGTTTGTCTTCTTGTAGATCGCGGTTGTACGCCAGCGGCAGCCCCTTGGTCAGCATCAGTAGCGTTTGCAAACTACCGACAACGCGCGCTGTCTTTCCGCGCGTAAGTTCCAACACGTCTGGGTTGATCTTTTGCGGCATGATCGAGGAACCCGTGCAAAACGCGTGCGGCAGATCGATAAAATCAAATTCAACCGTCGACCACAGAATCCACTCCTCGGCCCAACCGCTTAAGTGAATCGCGATCGTCGAAAGACAGAAGACGGTCTCTAAAAGGTAGTCACGGTCGCTGGAAGAATCCAAACTATTGGCCACCAAGCCACCGAACTCCAGCCGCTGGGCCGTGTTTTCTCTGTCGATAGCAAGCGTCGTTCCCGCCAGCGCCGCCGTCCCCAACGAGCACAAATTCACTCGACGGCGGCAGTCCATCAGGCGGTCGCGATCGCGCTGAAATTTTTCAATATAAGCCAACCAATAATGCGGCGCTAAAACGGGTTGAGCACGCTGCAGGTGAGTGTAAGCCGGCAAAATCACCTCCGCGTCGCGATCGCAGCGCGATAGAAATGACTTCTGCAGATCTAACAACAATCCGTCGATCCGATCAATCGCCTCGCGCACCCACATCCGCGCATCGGTCGAACATTGATCGTTGCGACTGCGACCGGTGTGAAGTTTGCGTCCGATATCGCCCAAACGATCGATCAGCACCTGTTCGATATTCATGTGAATATCTTCCAGTTCCTCTTTAAACTCAAACGTGCCATCAGCGATTTCGCGGCCGATGTCGGTCAACGTACTCTCAATCTTTACCGCTTCGTCGGCGGTCAGAATCTTCTGGTCGGCCAACATCTGAGCATGGGCGATGCTGCCGCGAATATCCTGCTGGAACATGCGGCAGTCAAAGCTGATGCTCTCCGTAAATTTTTCGACGCGTTTGTCGACGGCTGCGGCGAATGCTCCGCTGCGGCTGGGGCTGGAATTAGTATCAGAGTTTGGCTGAGAACTGGACAAAGGGTGCCTGTCGCTAAAAATAAAACGATTGTGCGGAAAAAAAGACCTCCCGTGCGGTGGCCTCGGTGGCTGACACGATAATACGCCGGTAAAATGCTGTCAAACGCTGTTAAAAACGCCCGCCAACGATCGTTTGGCGGCAACAATCTATCCAGCCGCCCCCCGTATTCGCGCAGTACCCGTTATGAATGTCCGGTATAAACATTTTGACTGTACGCCCTTTAAACGGGCGACCGCAATCGACCGATAACCTTTAGAGCATATCGCAGCTCGATTCGTATCACCATAAACCCTCAGTTTGATCTCCTATGATTTCAATGCCCTACAAGTTTTCCAATCCGATCACCTCGGTAGTATTTCTGGCCCTGAGCGTCGTGGCGTTTGGTGCGTTTTCGGCTGCCCCGTGTCGCGCCCAAGCCGACGTTGATGGTTCGGGAGAATGGTTGAAGCAAAATCCTGACGGAGCCAATGCTGAATTCAGGATGCCAGTCCAACCGCGTGCGATGGAGCGTTCCTTCAAACCCGTTGCCGACAGGTCGCAGATCGTCGTGAAGATGCAATTGAGTTCAATCGATGGAGGACAAATCGTATTCGTTTTCTCTTATCACGACTTGCACGATATGCCCCAAGGGCGCGCCAAGATCAACGAGATTCTCGACGGCGCGGTCAAGGGAACCGTTGCCCGCGTCATTGGACAGTTAAACGCTGACAAAACGATCAGCCTACGCGAGTATCCCGGAAGGAAAATCTCTTACCAGTTCACCCAGAATGGGCAGCCGCTGAAATCGGAATCTGAAATTTATCTGATCGGCAAACGCCAGTATGTTTTGAACACGATCTTCAAAGAATCCAACTACGACCCTCAGCTTTCTGAAAAGTTTTTTGACTCGTTCAACCCATTCAATCCCGAAGAATCGGTGGCGATGGACGGAGCGGGAAACCCTCAGCAACTGGACCTCGACAGCGGCTTTGGAATCCCAGAAGGCACGATGCCAGTCGAACTGAAGTAAGCCAATTCAGCGTTTTCAGTCCGGTCTTTTTCGCCAAGGTCGGTAAAGCAAACACACGACGCAAAATTTTGGGCACGACGAAATCATCTGCTAAGAGACGTACTTATCCTTGCCCAATTTTTTGGCCTCGTAAAGTTTCAAATCAGCTCTACGCAGTAGCTGGTTGGGCGTGATATCTTCGGGATCTCCGGAAAACGAAGCACCACCGATGCTGACGGTGCAGCTAATTTGGACTTCTCCACACACAAACGGTTCCCCACGGATGGCTTCAAGGCAACGCTCAGCGACCACCCGAGCTTGCTCGGCGGCGGTCTCGTTAAGCATGAGCACGAACTCTTCGCCGCCGTAACGGGCCAGCATATCTTCCTCACGCAGCAAGCCACTCACACGCTTCGCGAACCCCCGCAAAACATCATCACCCACAAGATGACCATAGTTGTCGTTGATTTGCTTAAAATCGTCCAAGTCGAGCATCAAGGTTGTCAGCGGCGTATTGGATCGCGCCGAACGACGAAGCTCACGATTGAGCATGTCCGAGAAATACCGTTTGTTCAAAACGCCTGTCAAACTATCGGTGGTCATCATCGAATAGGCCGCTTCGTAATGATGAGCCTCGATGTGATCCGTGGTCAAGAATT
Organism: uncultured Pirellulaceae bacterium; assembly: GCA_964408465.1. Taxonomy (GTDB): domain Bacteria; phylum Planctomycetota; class Planctomycetia; order Pirellulales; family Pirellulaceae; genus Mariniblastus. The sequence goes on along the minus strand of CAYOZV010000096.1, from coordinate 9,227 downwards.
TGTAGACCTGGCTGCCGACGCGGATCGTGTCTCCGGCGTAGATCGGATGAGGCGTCTGGCCGACACGCTTCTCATTTAGAAATGTGCCATTGGTCGAATTTAGATCGGTCAGGATGAATTCTCCGCCGCCCTTTCGGTCGATCTTGCAGTGGCGGCGCGACACGGCGTCTTGGTTGACGGTCAGATCGCAAAAATCTTCACGACCTATTAAGTAGGTGGAGGATTCAAACAGCAACAATCCTGTGTTTAGATCCATCGGATGAATGCGCAACAAGCAGCCTTCGCTTTGCACGCTTGGAGCGTGGTGAAGGCGTTCTACTCCAGCAATCGTTTGTAAATTGGTCTGATTCATTGTCACGTCTGTTAGGCCAGGCGGGAGATTCGAGGAATATTCAGAAGACAGGAGTCAGTCTGAATTGAAATGTAGGTCGCACTGAAGTTCTCAAACGCAAGACCGCATTTCATCGAAGTAAAATTGGCAACTACCCCATTCCGTTTTTGGGTTATGCCGATTTTGATGATTGAACCTACCAATCCGTTGGTGGTGGGTATCTGAAAACGTTATACTTATGGAATGAAAGCGTTCGATTTGATCAATCTGCCAGATACCGCCGGCATGAATCGCACGGCCGGACAATGGAAACGAACGGTTCGTGGCATCTTTTGGCGCTACGTACTGCGGTCGCCGCTGATGAAGTTTGTGAATTCCTCAAACGCCAGCGATTCGTTGGGCAATCGCGGTGAACTGGCCGCTGAACGCTACCTGCTCAAGCGCGGATACATCATTCTCTTTCGCGGGTACGAAGACAAATTCGGCGAAATAGATCTCATCGCCGTAGATCTCGATACGATCGTTTTTGTAGAAGTCAAAACACGCAGCACCGACGATGCGGGCAACCCTGCCGAAGCCGTCGACACCGCGAAGCAATCGCATCTGACCAAAACGGGAATCGGATTTCTTAAATGGCATCGGCTGACTCAATACGCGGCGCGGTTTGACGTGGTCGCCATTTTAGGCGATCCGCTAAGTGCAAGCGCAGAGATTCGGCATTACGTAAATGCTTTTGAACCGACCGGTAAATTTCAAATGTTCGGCTAAACCTGTACGACTAAACCTGTTCGGCTAACGCTCATGACCCCAAATTTGCACCGCGCCCTCGGCCCCCTATTGGCTTTAGGTTTATGGGGGATGATGTCTGTCGCCGGCTGCGATGGACCGGTGACTTGGACCGCCGCGGTTACCGTTTGGGTTGCCTATTGGTGGGTAACCGAACCGATCAACATTGGGGCCACCTCACTGTTGCCCTTTGCCATTTTTCCGCTGGTGGGTGTACTGACGCCGGCAGACGTCGCGGCCGCCTACGGCAATCCGCTGATCCTATTGATGCTGGGCGGGTTTTTGCTGTCAGCGGCGATGGAACAAAGCGGCGTCCATCGGCGGATCGCATTGTGGATGGTGAATTGGGTGGGCGGCAACTCAGGGCGTCGATTGGTTTTCGGGTTTATGATTGCCTCGGCAGTGCTGAGCATGTGGATCTCAAATTCGGCTACGACGCTGATGCTGTTGCCGATCGTGATGGCCGTGGTTGGACAAATCAACGATCGCAAGGTCACCGTCGCATTGGTTTTGGGCATCGCCTACGCGGCCAGCATCGGCGGTATCGGGACCCCAATCGGGACGCCGCCAAACCTCGTGTTCATGAAGATCTATCACGAAACCACCGGCGTCGAACCTACCTTCGTTCAGTGGATGGGGTGGGCGTTACCAGTGACCCTAATCATGTTGCCGCTGACGGGATGGTGGCTGACGCGCGGCCTGAGCAAAGATTTAAAAATCAAACTACCTGAGGTTGGAGAATGGCGATCCGAAGAAAAACGCGCGTTGACAATCTTCATCATCACGGCCACTTTTTGGATCACACGCAAACAACCTTGGGGCGGTTGGAGCGGGTGGCTGACGATGGAAACGGCCAACGATGCCAGCGTCGCGCTGCTGGGGGCGATCGCGATGTTCGTTTGGCCACGCGGTGGCGGTCAGGAAGGAACATTGCTGCACTGGGACAACGCGCGGAAGATCCCTTGGGGGATTCTGATCCTGTTTGCCGGTGGCGTCTGTTTGGCCAGCGCCTTCCAAAGCTCGGGGCTCAGCACGCTATTGGGTAACTCGATCGGCGGTTTGCGAACGCTACCGGTGTTGGTGTTGGTTCTGGTCATTTGTCTGTCAGTGACTTTTTTAACAGAGCTGACCAGCAACACTGCCACGGCGACGTTGTTGATGCCGATCCTGGCGGCAATCGCAAACGCGAACGAAATTGAACCAGCGTTGCTGATGGTGCCGGCAACCATGAGTGCAAGTTTTGCTTTCATGTTACCGGTGGCAACGGCCCCCAATGCGATCGTTTTTGGTTCGGGAGAACTTACGATCAATCGCATGGTCCGCGCGGGGATCGTTTTGAACCTGATGGGTGTCGTCGTCGTTGCGGGAGTTTGCTGTTGGTTATTGTGATGCCCAAAAAATGCATTCAACGGCTGACTGGGATGTGTGTTCTTCTATGCTTTTAAGTGAGCATCCAGCGCGATCTGTTTCTGGGAGCCTCATGGATCGTTTTAGAAGATCTTGTGGGGCAAGGGAGCTTCAGGATCTTTAACAAGATCCACTACATGGGAGTCGGACCGTTAGAAGATACGAGCCCATTTATCGCTGGCAAATTTCATTGACGCGATTTGGGGTTCCGACGCTACGCTGCGCGGCGCTGCGTGTCACTGTTGAGTTTGTTGTACAGTGTTTTCAAGCTGATACCCAACTGCTCCGCGGCAGCCGTTTTGTTGCCATTGAGCGAATCGAGCGTCGCGTAGATTGTTTCCATTTCAATCTCACGCAACGACTTTCCAACGTTGCGAACAGGCAGCAACAAGGTAGAAGGCTGTCCCAAGTGCGTCGGCAAATCCGCAGCAGAAATTGGCAAAGAATCACTGAGAATAGACGCATGCTCAATCACGTTGGCCAATTCCCGGATATTGCCTGGCCAGTGGTGAGACTGAAGTAATTCCAGCGCTGAATCCTCAAAGGCCTGCTCAACGGTTTGAATCTCAGAACGAGTGCGTTTCAACAAATGGAACGCGAGTTCGGGAATGTCCAAAACGCGATCTCGCAACACCGGAAGATCGACGATGAAGGTATTGATTCGGTACATTAAATCTTGACGGAATTCGCCATCAGCCACCATTTGCTCGAGATTTCTGTGGGTCGCGCAAACGATACGCACGTCAACTTTGAAGGGCTGACTGTCACCAACGCGTCTAACTTCACCACTTTCCAGCACGCGCAACAATGACGCTTGGGTGGCCTTGGGCAGTTCGGCGACTTCATCCAAAAACAGTGTACCGCCATCGGCGACTTCAAATAATCCTTTACGATGTTCATCAGCGCCGGTGAAAGCGCCTTTGCGGTGCCCGAACAGCTCGCTCTCGATCAAATTCTCTGGAAGTGCTCCGCAGTTAACGGCCACAAAATTGCGTTCGCTACGTAGGCTCAATTCATGAACGCTCCGCGCGGCCAGTTCTTTTCCGGTGCCGGTTTCGCCATGAATCAACACTGTCGAGTTGGTCGGGGCAACTTTCTCCAGCAATGCCTTGACCCGTTGCATGCTGCGATCGTTGCCGATCATCTTGGGTGAGCCTTGAACGGTCTGCAGTTGTAACTCCAGCGAATGGATACGGTTGGTCAGTTCCAAACGCGCGGCCACCTTCTGCAACAACGTCTTCAGTTCAACCAGCCGGCACGGTTTTACTAAATAATCGAAGGCGCCCAATTTCAACGCCGCAATCGCGCTTTCGGTCGAACCTTTGCCTGTTAAGACAATCGCTTCGATCGTTGGCGATACAGATTTGGCTTTCTTAATCACGTCGATGCCGTTCAATCCCGGCATGTCCAGATCGACCAAAAGACAATCGTATGAATTCTCATCGAGCTCCGCCGCGGCGGCCTTGCCATCAGGGCAAACCGTAACCGTATGCCCCATGCGAGGCAATTCGGCCGCGATAAGTTCCTGCAGATGAATTTCATCATCGGCAAAAAGAACTCGAAGCGATTTTTGCTTAGGCTGCTGTTTTTTTTCCATGAGATTGCTCAATTTGTTGCTGCAGGGGAATGCGTACGATGAAGGTCGAACCTTTGCCGGGCCCTTCACTGTAAGGCTCTATTTCGCCACCGTGCTCTTGCACGATTTGATAAGTGATCGAAAGTCCCAATCCGGTCCCCTGCCCGTCTCGCCGACGAGTGAAAAAGGGTTCGAAAAGATGTTGTTTGATTTCGGGGGTCATGCCACAACCGTCGTCAGAAACGGTCAGCACCGCATGGCCGTCTTCGGCGGTCAAGTTAATATCAACGGTCCCGCCGACTTCGACGCTACCGAGGGCGTTGGTGATGAGGTTGAGTGCGACCTGCTTCAGTTCCTGGGAATTAGCGGAGGCGAAAACTGTGTGGTTGGGAGCGTAATGCAAATTGCGGTCGCGATATTTGCTCATCGGTTTGATCATTTCGACCACCGTTTGAACGACTTCGCCAATGTTGACGGGAACCTTTTTGGCATCCCCCATCCGCGCGAAGTCCAGCAGTCCTGCGGTGATCTCTTTACAGCGAAACGCTTCTTCTTGGATCAGCGACAGATATTTTTTCACCTGCGCGATCTCAAGGTCCATCTGTTCGGCGGTGGCGTCTTCTAACATGCCACCCTCCGGTTGAAGGATATCCTGGACCCGCGATTCTAATGACTCCGCGGACCACGCAATTGAAGCCAATGGATTGTTGATCTCATGAGCGATACCGGCCGCCAAGAATCCGACACTGGCCATTTTTTCGCTGCGAATGACTTCTTGGGTTCCGCGCTGAACTTTTTGGTTGAGGTCGGTTTGGATCCGCTGAAAATTTTGAGTCGTTTCATTCAAGGCGTCCGCCAATTCGGAAACTTCATCGTCCCTATCCAACTGGATTCGATGGTCGTAATTCCCGTTGGCGACCTGCCGAGCACCGAAGACGAGTGTTTCCAGCGGCATGAAAATTCTTTTCCGGAACATCACCACCAAAAAGATGATCGTCCCCAAGGCCGCTAACGCAAGCACTAAACAAACAGCATAAGCGCGGTGGTATTCGGACCGCGCGTTTTCAGAAAACGCCTGCATCCGCTGCTGCATGAAGACGGGTATCTGGGCCGCTTCGTGTTGCAATTTTTCGAGGTCTTCTTTGAGCGTCGTGACCAGCCCATAGCGACTGCCGGTGAAGACTTTTTCGCCACTTTCATAATTGCGTTTGATCTCTGCCAGCGAACGCCGAAAGTCGGCCACAAATTCAAGCTCGCGCGTGTTTTCGGCAATACGGATATCGCTGATGTCGTTGTTGATCAATTCCTGATGGTAGCGTTCTAAGGCCTGCTCGACCGCGTCACGTTTACCGCTGAATGAGGTTGGGATTGTTTCTTCGCTGGTACCCAAAATCGGCCCCTGAGGACGATCGGCGATGAGATCTTTGCTGTCCCAAAGAACCGATCTTAAGGCGCTTACCCTTTGATTCAGTTCGGCGGCTAAGGGGAGTTCGATGGAGCGGTCGCGGATATTTTTGGTTAGCTTTTGAAACTTCCAGATCCCCTGAAAGGCAGCAAACGACAACAGCGTCATGACCAGCGCGAGGGCGGCCACTCCGAAGAGCATTTGCGATCGAATTCGTTTCAGAGCTAACAAGTTTGGTCCGAACCTTAGGGAAATCATTCTATTTTCGGCCAAGCATCTTGGAGCATCTTCATGCGGCTTGGCCGAATGAAATAATTACAGGGTCGCCGCAAACGCATCAACGCCAGTTTTCACTAAAGTTTGACAGTAATGTGCCTATCGGATCGGGATTGCTAGCCAGCCGCAGCAATGTCATTGCGTTGCCTACCGGTTCTGCAGGGTTTTACAATCATCCAGTGGTATTGCTCCGTTTTATTGCCATGCGGCGACGCCCAGCACCAAGGTAAGGTATGTTATGCTCCACCGGTTGATCGAACCTGTTTCATCAATCCCCTGTTTTGTTTCTGATAGTTGCGGCGGTAATGGTTTACGTTTGGCTCATCCTGTTTATCGTTTCGGTAATCCTGTTTTGGGGATTAAACCTGATCGGATTGCCGGGCAACTGGCTAATTATCGCCAGCGTAGCGCTGTGGATGTTCATCGGCCCTGATCAGTATCAGTTTCACTGGGGGATCGTCGTGGCCCTGACATTGTTGGCCATCATCGGTGAACTGATCGAGTTCCTAACTTCGGTGTTAGGGACGAAACAGTTAGGTGGTTCCAATCGCGGCGCGACGCTTTCAGTGATCGGTTCCATCGTCGGCGGAATGGTAGGTGCGGCAGTCGGCATCCCGTTTCCGATCCCTCTGGTGGGAATGCTGATTGGCTCAATCCTGTTGGCCGGCGTTGGTGCTTGGGTCGGAGCGACCTTGGGCGAAAGATGGGTTGGCAAACCGTTGAACCAAAGCGTTAAAATTGGAGCCGTTGCATTTCTGGGTCGGCTGCTTGGCACCGCCGGCAAGCTGGTCGTCGGTTCAACGATGGTCGTGCTGGCGATCGCTGCTCCCTTTATTCCGATACTGGCCGGTTAGTTAAAAAAAGTCGTAAAGCGGCATCAGTCCTTGGATCGTTTAACGATTAGGCCTATTCGGTTGACGTTGGAGGTTTATTCAACCGCGATATAATAGAGACAAATCTTTCCCAAGCATTAACCCAAGCATTAACGGAATTCACTTATCACATCAAAAGTGATGTGGTCCAATGATTTTTTATGGCGGAGTCGTCAACGGTGACGATGAAACCAACTTGCAGCTACCGCTGCACCATATCGTGGCGAGGGTCTTAGGAGTATTTCTTGCGTAATTTAGTCGCGTTCATATTTGTTTGTTTTTTAGGCTTTGGCTGGACGTCCACCGCGTGCGCTCAAAGGACCATTGAGTGGTCAGGGATGACATGGGACATCAAGAGCGGCAATGGCCTCGGACCGGGGCCGAACAATTGGTCCAACAATACGGATAGCGTTTGGGTTGATTCCGACGGGAATCTGCATCTGAAAATCCGCCAGCAAGGAGGAGTTTGGTATTCTGCTGAGATCATTGCTCAGCAGTCGCTCGGATATGGCGACTACGAGTTTCGAATAAATTCCGACACAGAATCATTCGATCGAAATGTCGTCGTTGGCTTTTTCACCTACCTCAGTGACAACGAGGAAATTGATATCGAACTAACCCAGTTTGGCGACCCGGCCAACAACAATGCACACTTTACGACTCAGCCATACTTTACTCCGGGCAACTCTCTGGGATTTGACTTAGGGCTTACAGGCAACCTTTCAACTCACAGCTTTGACTGGACTGCTGATCGAATCGAATTCGAAAGTCTCAAGGGACACCACTCGACACCTCCAACATCAGCCAGTGTCATTAATCAGTGGGCTTACACTGGGCCTGATATACCGCTGCAAAGTTCTGAGAAAGCAAGAATTAATTTTTGGCTGTTTCAAGGCCGAACGCCCGCAAACAATCTGGAGCACGAATTGATTATTGACAGCTTTCGGTTCACGCCTGCCTCAGCCGTCTTGCTTGGAGATGTCGACTTGAGCGGAGCTGTCGATTTTTTGGACATCGCACCATTGATTACGATTTTATCCGCCAACGGTTTTCAAGACGAAGCGGATCTCAATCTCGATTCAGCCGTCACCTTTCTAGACATCCAACCTTTTATCAACATCTTGGCCGGTCAATAATCTATTGCGGCACTTGGACCCTACCAGCTCCTTCTTTGAACTGTCAGTTGGCGCGGTCCGCAATAACTCCATCGTGGCCGGCATCTGGTTCCAAGGACGGTTGGCTTTGCAAAAGCACCATGTCCGAATTCCATGGTGAGTTTTATCTTCGCCAAAATGGGTGAAGGACTACTCTATTCTACGGTTGCTGCGACAGCGGCATAAGCAGCTGGGAACAGCAGCTTTACTATCGATCGTAAAGTCGCCGTCTCGGCTACTAAAAGCCTTGCGTTTGAACGCTACCGATACTCCGGTCGAAAATAAATCACGTTAATGGGAAATCAAAATGAACAACGTCCTCAGGAACCCCCCATACAGAATTGACAGGTCGACTCATAGAAGAAAGTTGACAGGATGAACAAGATGAACATGATTTAGAACCTACACCCATCATATCGATGCAAACGCCCCAGAAGAACTTTGGCGTTTGATTGCCAGAGTCAGGTCCATTGACGATTGAATGAATTTGAGGAAATAGAATGTTACGCTATGTCGCCGCTTACTTCCTAACGCTGATTGTTTTCTTTGCGATTGATTTTGTGTGGCTTGGGACAGTTGCCAAATCGTTTTACCGAAACGAGATCGGGCCGCTGTTGTTGGAGAAATTCAACATCCCGGTCGCCGTTTTCTTCTATGTCATGTACATCGCCGGAGTGATCATCTTCGCCGTCAGCCCATCGCTCAAAGGGGGTTCGCTTTGGAATGTCTTGTTGTACGGCGCCCTGTTCGGTTTCTTCACGTATGCGACCTACGACTTTACCAACCTTGCCACGCTCAAAGGGTACACGCTCAAACTAGCGATTGTGGACACTATTTGGGGGACGTTCTTGGTCGGGGCCAGCGCCGTTACCGGGGCTTGGCTGACTCGCCTCATTTTTGGTTAAACCGCGTTAGTGAGTAGAGCACTTACAATATTGGGAAAGAAACGGAGATTTGCGAACACCTCGGTAAACCATCGTATCCATGCCGGCCGCGACCGATCGAGGGGCTGTCCAAGAACGCAACAAAAGTCGCATATTGGCTGAGGAGAATCGGCTTTGCGAGTTTCCTAGCCACATTCTTCGATTTAAGTCACCCTTAACCAGATTAGCTTTGGACCGGAGTGTGGGCGTTGTTTAATCGAAGCGCACTTAGTGTGCCGGGACGGCGACGGTATTATCGATAGTAAAGCCGCTGTCCCCAGTTGCTTAAGCCGATCCTTTAACCACACAAGAAGTAAGTTCGCCAGGTCAATAATAACGCCTGAACCGTTCTGGGCTTTCGTCTCAGAAGAAAAACAAACGGCCGCTGGCGACTTCCTGATTTACAAACTGCTCCAGCTCTGGAGAGACTTCAAAACATGGTGCCACGATAGAGCCCAAGTTTCCAAGCTTTAAAACGACCGACGAGAAGAACTGCC
>CAYOZV010000095.1:7142-17826 GCA_964408465.1 uncultured Pirellulaceae bacterium | reverse complement strand
AAATTGGTTACGGCGATGGCGATGAAGACACGCTCGTTTCTTTTGGAGGCAACGCAACCAATAAACATGTCACCACTTACTTCCGCAAAGACTTTAACGTTGCCAGTGGCGACTTCTCCGATGCGACGCTTCGACTGTTGCGTGACGATGGTGCGGTGGTTTACCTCAACGGTGCCGAAGTCCTCCGCACCAACATGCCCGGCGGAACCATCGGTTTCACGACGTTCGCGACGACCGCTGCCTCCAACGATGGTAAACCCTACGTTGAATTCTCCATTGATCCGTCGCTGTTGGTGGCGGGTAACAATACGTTGGCGGTCGAAATTCATCAGGTCAGTCGCACCAGCAGCGATATCAGCTTCGACGTTGAACTGGTGCTCCAACAGCAGAACAACGCCAACTCCATCACACTCAATGAAACCACCGAAATCAACGCCCGGGTGCGCAGGACCAACGGAACCTGGTCGGCTCTCAGTCAGGCGGTGTTCTTCGTCAATCGCCAGCCGGCCTCCAGTAGCAATTTGAGGTTGACCGAGATTAATTACAATCCGGTCAGTCCTGATGCGGAGTACATCGAATTCCAGAATATCTCGACCTCGGCCGAGGTCGATCTTAGCGGCGTCAACGTCACCGACGGGCCAGTGGCTCCGTTTGTGTTTGCCGACGGCGTGGCGTTGGATCCTCAAGAGTTTGGAATCATCGTCAAAGATGTTGACGCGTTCACCGCCGCTTACCCCAACGTCGACCCTGCGAAAATTTTAGGAACCTATTATGGATCTCTTTCCAATTCCGGCGAAAGAATCCGCGTAGAAGATGCCAGTGGAGTCGAACTGTTCGACATCACCTATGCTGACAATCAAACTTGGGGCGTGTCCGCCGATGGCTTGGGGGCGTCACTTGAGATGATTGATCCCGCCGCCACTGCTGCCGATGAAACGGGCAAGCCCTATCATTGGCAGGCCGGCACCATCTACGGTGGGACGCCGGGCCAAGCAATCGCCGCCAAGCCCGACATTGTCATCAATGAGATTTTCGCAAATTCCATTGCTCCCAACTTTGACTACATCGAATTGCTAAATCGCGGTAATAGCGCTGTTGATATCGGCGATTGGTTCCTCAGTGACAGCGCAGTTAGTCTGCAGAAGTTCCGCATTCCCGCAGGCACAACGATCGCAGCTGGGGAATATATGGTGTTCGACGAACGTAGTTTTAACCCCGCGATCGCCTCCGGCGGAAACGTTGGGTTTGGACTTTCCAGCCGCGGCGAAGACGTGTGGCTAAGTTATGGCACCGGCAGCCAGACACGCTTTGTAGATAACGTTTCCTTTGTCGGATCCAGCGATGGACAATCCTATGGTTTGGTTCCTGCAGCGACAGACGCCGATGTCGGGCATTTGATTGCCTCCGCAGCACGTACGCCCGGGGCCGTCAACAGCGCGGCGCGAGTCAGTTCGGTTGTGATTTCAGAGGTAAACTATCACCCCAACGATCCAACGGCCGCCGATCTGGCGATCTCTCCAATACTCAGCACCAACGATCTGGAGTTCATTGAATTGACCAATGCTTCTTCGTCAACGGTGTCTCTGGCAGGTTGGCGAATCCGTGGTGAATCCGATATCGATCTTCCGGCACTGAATTTAGCCAGCAATCAGTCGCTGGTGGTGGTTTCCTTTGACACTGCTGATCCGGCCAACGCGAATCTTATTGCCGCTTTCAGAAATCACTACGGCATCAGTTCTGCAGTCAACATTGTGGGCGGATATTCGGGTTCACTCAGTAATAATTATGGAAGGATTGCCCTCCAGCGTCCTGATGGAGTCGGCGCCTATGTGTTGTCGGATGAAGTGACCTACGATGATTTGGCACCTTGGCCTTCTGCAGACGGAACCGGCAGCACGCTCAATCGAATCGCGGCCAACCAATTTGGCAATGCCGCAACCAGCTGGACAGCCGCGGCGCCCACACCCGGGGCATCCGCGATGTCGACGTCGTATGCTCCGAAAGTCATCGCGATGCAGCGCGACGTCGACCTACAGGTCAGACCTGATTTGTTAGGCGCACTAGAATTTGTATTCGATGCCGATGTGAATGCGACCATCAATCACTTCACGTTGAAAAATGATACCCAAGGAGGAGTCACGGTCAGCCTTGCCTCAGCGGGGTTCAGCTATGACCCGGCCACATTCACAGCAACGATCGACGTCAGTTCGATGCCGGCCAGTCTTATGGAGGCGGGGTACTATTCGATTAGCGTTTCGCCACAACTGACCGGAGCGAACACCGGACTTGCCTTAGACGGCAATGGAGACGGGACCGCCGGAGACGCCTTCGGCCAGCAAATATATTTGGCGATTCCCGGCGATGCGAACCTGGACGGCGATGTCGATATCAGTCAGGCCAACATTCTTACCCGATCTCAAACTGGCGATATCGCGATCACCTTGCGGAACCTGTTTTCTGGTCCCGGAGCTTCGTGGGCGATGGGCGATTTTAATGGAGATGGAGACGTAGACAGGTCGCAGCCCAACGGTCCACTGCCCAACGTTGGCGATATTGCGATCGTCGGGACAAATCTTGGCCGCAATGTTGTGCCGCCAGTTCAATTGCCTGTGACACTCGCGGCGGTGCATCAAGCGCCAGTGTATCAAGCTCCAATCGTTCAAGCGGTATCCGCCGAGCAACCGGCACCGCAAGCCACGATTAATCCTGCGACGACCGAACGCGGACCTGTCCCGTCGGTTGCCTCTGAATCAATGGTTCCTTCGGCGGCAAGCGTTGCCACCGAGGATGAAGTGCTTTCTGAGGAAATTACGACAACGCCAATACAAATGTCATCGCCGGACCTCTCCGAAACTCAATTCGTTGAAAGTGAATCAGATCAGGCCGGCGAAAATGGATCGCCTGTAGCGACCAGCGATTCTTTCGTCCTAGCGGGCGCGAGTGTGTTGCTGGACGATGCCTTTGCGGATGCTTCGTTCGATTCCCTAGAAGTCGCCGATTCCCAAATCGACGACCTCGTCGATGCGGGGCTAACGGCCAGCGCTGACGTGTAGTCAGTGTAGTCAAGTAGGCCCTGCCAAGCCCTCAGGCGCAGTTACGGCACAGCCCCGCCAAAAGATTCTCCACCGTTCTCGAATCCAATGGTATGTCTGTGCTAGTTCAACTTCAAAACGCGCCAGCGAGCCGTTCTTAGTTAACTGCTAATCCAACCAGTATTTCCATTGTCTCGCCTGCCCGATCTCAGGGACTCAATTTGGGCGCGACAGAAGCTGGGCACAAGAGCCCCCGCTTTCAAGCGATGCGGCTGGCTGTAGCAATCACCCGGATACGGTTGCCACCACCCAGAAAACGAGTTGAGACGCGACGTCCTTCTTTGGTCGATTTGACGGGCACCAATAGGCCAGTTCGCATTACTGCCTGCAAAACGAATTGCAAACAACTGACCGCGATCTCCTTTAGTTCGCCTGCATGAGCGTAGAATTCGCCGTATGACCGAGTTTTTGGATTGCAACATAGTCGAATGCCTTATTTATGCCGACTTGAACAAATGTTAGTATGGTTTCTGATTAAGTCGCAACGTTGTGTCGTCCGCGACGATAACTGAGGTAATTAACCATAGGGAACGCTTTAACCATTCAGGTTTGGAGGAGGGCTAGTGCCGAAATACAACAACCCGCCCGTGATTGAGGCTTGGATTGCGTTCGACTTTGAGCCGAAAGCCGACAAGATTGGATGGGATCTTGAACAGGTGAAAGGGTTTGCGAAGGCGTACCCAGACTTTGCAACGATGGGCGCATTCTTCAAAGAAGAAATACGGTTGGAGAAGAAAGACGATAAGTCGCTGCCGACAATTACCAGTCGCAGTAACACGTTGGATGTTGCCAGAATGTCAAACGAAGAAAACACTCGGCTTCGTCAACTCGCAAACGATCGCATTGCTTACAACCTTTTAAGGAAGGCTGGCGATGAGTATCCAGGGTTCAAGGTCCTTTTGGATGAAGCGCTGGAGTTCCACAAGCATTACGAGAAGTTCTTTCAACCTGCGAACACAAAAAACGCAACGATTCACTATGTCGATATCGTCGACATCCCGACCGACGGGATCCCAATTGTCTTGACTGATTATTTCGGTTTCATTCCTGATATTCCGGAAGAGCCCTTTGGGTTTACAATTGGTTACTCACTTGCTTTCGTAACGAAATGCCCATTTGATAGTGCGTCCATGCAAACTACGTTAGCATGGATTCCTTCCCCAGATGCAAACGTGATGAGAATCCGAATGGATTGGGAAAAACCTTGCCCCGCTGTGGATTACAGCGATACTGAAAAGACAAAAGCTGGCCTAAAGCAAAGTCAACAATTTATGGTAGACTGCTTTGAGAAGGTTATTACTGACAAAACTCGCGAACTATTCGGGTAAATGATGCCTCTAATTCTTGATGCACAAGCGATCGAACATTCCTACGCTCAGCTGGCTGAGTTTGCCTCTGATAGAGATTTGCGAGGTTCAAATCCGAGTGCGTTTGAGACATCCAAATTTCCAGTTTCCGATATTCGATTTGGAAAGACAGTCTATCCCCTACGACGAGTGCTTGCGGCAATGTACTTGCGAGCAAAGGAGGAACTACTTGTAGAAGGTTTGAGTCCAGAGTTGGTTGGAAGAGGTAAGTCCGCATCGACCGCACTTGATGATTTTTCATTACACTTTCATCAGTGTGTTCAGTCTCTAATTTTCAAGAGAGATTTCGAGCTTACTGACGAAGAAAAGACAACTTGGAACAAAATCAATAAGTTGGTGTATATAACCGTCTTCATAAATCGAACTCCTTTAGTCGTACAGCAGTACGGTGTGATAAGCCATGGAATGGTTTCTTATCCATGTAAGATCAAATGGGACAACGGCTACACCGAACCGATTGATTTGCGAGTCGTCAATTCTTCCGATTTCGTTAATTATGCACCTGGCCAGTCGGTTCGAGCGATCGTAAAGCGAAATCCGATCACTCGAGAAATCGTTGACATTCCGTTTATTGAGAAAGTCCGATCACTTCCTTCCAATGCAGAAATGGAAGCAGATGGGTTCTTGGAAGATGTGCTCAATGGGGAGCAATTTCCAAGTATTGACTGGGACTAATAAGGCGTTATTCACATGGAAGTGTTTTTTGTCGACGTTGGACTTGGAAGTTGCCAAGTAATTCTACTTGGTGGCCGCAGAGCAATTGTTCTTGACTGTGGCGTGCTTAGTGATCATATCGCTCAGCAGTTTCTCCTGCGGAACGGCATAGAGAAAATTGATAGGCTAATTGCCTCTCATACCGACAATGATCACACTGGCGGTGCCATCACAATTCTCGACCATTACGCCAGCGTCGTAGAGAAGATTTGTGTCATTCAAGACCACAAGTTTTTGACGTCCAAATACTGGCGGCGAATCTGTGCGCTCAGAAAGGAAGGGGTGATTTCAAAAGATCAGATTGCTCCACCGATTCTACCTGACGATCAACCAAAGCTGATTTGGGAGGATGGAAAATCAGGGGCGAAGTTGATTTGCATCTCCCCAACCTTTCTTGAAAATCTGGATGCTCAGGGAAATGAGAACGCCAATTCAACGAGTGCTGTTTTGGTTCTTGAGTACCTCGATAAACGCATCGTTTTCGCTGGTGATTCGGTGATCCCACAATGGAGAGAGATTTACGAACGCCGTAACAACAGAACATTGGAATGCGATGTACTCGCAGTCCCGCATCATGGAGGGCATATGGATGACAAGCCAGAGGATCTGGAATGGCTTTATCAACAGGCGGTGAATTGCGATGTTGCCATTTTATCCGTTGGTACCGTCAAGACCCCGCACCATCCACGCGAAGAAGTGGTTGCTCAGCTTCGGCGAATCGGTGCAACTGTTTTGTGCACAGAAATTACTAAAAAGTGTCACTACGATCCGCAGATCCTGAAGCCTGGCGTGTTAAAACCGCAAACTATTTTGGGTAGAGCAATGAATGCGCCAACACAGCAGGGCGTCGCTTGCGCTGGCACGGTAAAAGTCGAGATTAGTGACAACGGCTGTAGAGTCGAGCGATCGCCAGAGCACCAATCCGCGGTTGACCAGATTGCCTTAGAATCTTTGCATGGAAAATGCCCTCTATGCCGACTCGCCGTAGCTCCTGAGCCCGCTTAACCGAAGCACTGACCCGCCAACATTTTGAATGTCTAACGGAGTGGTTTGCGGAAACTGCACTACAACTGCCTCGGTCCGACACACTGAGGGAGCGTCTGTTCTTGATGCACTCCCCTAAGAATAGGTTTAGGGTGCTTCCAAACTTAAACGCCTACTGCATCGGTTCAGCGAATGACCGTCGTGTTTTGGTCGTCGGGGGCGTTGCGCTCGGCCAGTCGTTTGATGATTGGCCGGCGGCCGCGGATCTTGGCTGAGAAATCGGGGGCGTCGTAGTGGCGGTCGGCCAGATCGTTGACCAACGAGAGTGATTGAAGGTCCTCGAACGGGATTGAATTATCTAACAGGCCCAAGTCATACGCGTACTGCGCTGAATGGGCTGGCAGCAGGACGCGCCAATCGTATTTTAACCGCCCGCCGGCGATGCGATTGACGTGCTTCTTCAAATTGGTTGTGCAGTTGTTGGTCAGCGTGTTGTAAAACTCGGGCTGAGATGCCAGCTTGTTCACACGACTCATGACGTCGACAAAGAGGGCTTGAGCGTGGGCGGGTGTCGCCACCGTCGGGTAAACGTAGACCGCAGTATCTTTATGACCGGTGCGGACACCGATGAGATCCTTTTCGTCGCCGATAATGTACATCAGTTCAAACTTCGGTCCCAAGCCCTGCACGGCTGAATAATCCTCGCCCTGTTCTTTGCGGACTTCGACCGACACCACGATGAAGGAACCATCGTTTAAACCGAAACTGATCATCGTGTGTGCAAGCGCTGCGGCTTCATTAAAGGGTGCAACGATGTAGTCCGCGGATTGGATGTCGGAAATGTCGATCGTGCGGTCGTAGTACTGAACGACGTAATCTTCGGCGGTTACGTATTTTGAGTTGCGAACGTTCTTGATTGTCATCGCCGAACTACCGGGGCTGGCAATGACGTAAGGCAACGTCGCCATTTCGGCGACCCACGCGCGATCGTTGGAGGGCCTGAACTTACCGACGAACTGGCCAAGCGACGGGCCGGCGGTGGTCGTGGCAGATTGGCAGCCGCAAAGTGCGACGGCAATCATCCAAATCAATTGACGATATCCCACGGCTGAACCTCACTTGCCAATACTGACGTTAAGGTTGCGGACGCCCTGTGTTTCAGCGGTGCCGCTGGAGGGATGGTAGATGATTTTGTTGGCCATCAGGTGTTGGCGTTGTCCACGCGGCGTCTGCCGGTGCCACAGATTCGCAGGTGAACGCGCCGTTCCTTCTACGACCATTTGATCGTTGCCGTCGTTGTAGCTAATTCGGTCGGAAGTGGCCTCAAAGGTTGGGCTGGTGACGTGCGTGTTACCGGTGGCGATGATTTCGTTCTGCGCTTTGGTGGCACCGGAGGGAAACCATTGGCTCAGCTGCATGTTTTCGCACTTCATTCGAATCGCCCCCTCAGGTAAACGGTCCGTCGTGTCGGGGTCGAGCACGAAATCAAAACTCCGCGCTGGTGAAAACAATGTACGAATGTTACCGGTGATGTTCAGCTGTTTCTCGTTTAGATTGGCCACCAAACGGTCGTCGAAATTTACTTGGAGGAAGTTGATCTGATCCTTGTCGCGCGTCCGCTGAGCAGATTCGCCCGGTGCGTTTCCAAGCTGATCCAAACCGCCGATGCCCGCGAGGCCTTTGCTGCCTTTTTGATGAGTGAATATCTTTCCGGGGCCAACGGCGTAGACGGTGTTGGTGGCGGCGTTGATGGTCGCCCGTGGGACGACGACGCGCCGTTGCTGTGTCAGTCGGCCGGCGCGATCAAAGCTTTCGTTCTGAAAAATAATCGGCGCGTCGGCGGAATTCATGCGAGGATCATCGTCGCCGGCGTGGTCCTTGAAGACACGTTGATCTTCGGTGATTCGATTTACCAATACCATTTCGTTCATTTGCACATCGCCAATCGAATTTCCATCGGATAATTGGCTGAAATCGACTCGGCTGGCAAGTTCAACGCTGAGGGCTTGGCTGAGCGTTTTTGTGACCGATCGTTCCTCTTCGGTTTCGTCGCCTTGAGTCGTCATCATCACATTGCGTTCGAAGTAAATCTTCGAACCGTCAAACACCATGCCTCCGGCAAATTCAACGTCGATGTCCGTTTGTGGCCCCAATTGGTTTGGCGTGGTCGTGTTTGAAGATGCCAGCTGCATTGGATTTGCGTCGTGGTTGGCCCCCTGTTTGATATTCACGACGCCAGTGCCGGCCACCCAAACTTTGTTGGCCTGCTGGTCCAAGTGAATGTCTTCGCCGCTGATGGCCAGTCCGGCGGAGTTTACCGTCGCGAGCGCGTCTTTGGTTCCGGCAACGAGCAGTCGGAAGATTTGATCGCCCTGCGGCACGACGCGCACGCGGTCTCCCGCGACTTTTAGTGGGGGCCGCGCCGACCCTTTTTCAGGCAGCTGATGGATCACGATGTTGCCGTTCATTTGTAGGTCGGCCAGTCCTAAGTTCTGGCCATCGCGTTTCAACTGAAGTTCCACCGAATCAGTTTTGAAGCGAATGAACTGTTTGAGCGCGGGAGACTTCTCCGGCGTGGATGGAGGTGTTTGGTCGGTAGGCTGGCGAGGATCGGTTTCTTCATACGCTACCAATTGCAGCGGCGCGAAGTTTGGACGGGCCGCCGTATCGGTCAGCCTTTGAAGGTTCGTCTGCGGCGCAAGTTCGTCGATGACGGCTTGAGGGAATTGGGGCCGCATGACGCGGTGTTTGTTTTGCTGATGGGAATGTGGTGCAAAGGAGAGTTCTTCGGCCGGATCCGGAAGCGGCCATCGCGCGGTGAGTTTCCCCGCCACGCCGTCAAGATTCGGCGACAGGATGGTCACACGCTGATCCGAAAACACTTCGGCGGGTCGATATTGGACACCGTCGGCGATCTTTAATTCGTGGAGCACGACATTGATTTGGTCCGATGTGATTTGCGTGTCGTCTTGGACTAAGATCTCGGCCGTTCCGTCGATGGTGATTAACTTTTGATTTTCGTGTCGGGGCTTAATTGTTAAACCGCGTTTCCAGCGGGCGAACAGGTTCTGACGAACGTCATCGGATTGGCGAAAGAACTCGCCGGGACCGATGACTTGCAAATCTCCCAGCGATTTATCCTGGGTCAGTTCATACTTCAACTTCTGGGCTCGCACGTTGATCTCTGGGCCGATCACGGTGACGGTGTCGGTGCTGTTGGCGATGACTTCGTTTTTCTCAGCGTCGAACTGCAACTGGTCGCCGGTGATTTTGGTTTGCCGTGAGTTTGCGATAATGACCGCGGGCTGATCGTTGGTGCCGATGGCGCTTAGGTATTTGACGTTTACCCCGTTGGCGGCAGGGGCAGTGTTGGCGGCGGCGCTGGCTTGTGATGCAGCATCAAACGCGATGGTCAACGTTTCGCAACTGAGGTTGTCACCGAACTGATCCAGTTGCTTGCCGTAAACCTTCTGCTGAAAGATTGCCTTGCGCTGGTCGTAGTCGAAGAGAAAGGGACCGCTGCAAGTGATTTCCAGTGGTGCTTGGGCGGTGTTGAAAATGGCAGCGTTGTTTTTAGAGGCGTTCGCGGGACCGGTAGGATTGGGAACTGAGGCGGTCGAAAATGCTTCGGGGTCAATCAACAGGCGGTCAAGTTTCATCAGTTCAATGCGCGCGATGCCCTGGATTGATGAGAAGTCTTTTTGCAGGCTCTGAGCGGCTATCGGGTTGTGGGTCAGGTCGATCGTGAGATTCTTGCCGCTGCCTTTGTGGGGGCCGAAAGCGAATGCGACCTCGCTGAAGGTCAAGATGCGCTGGGTGTTGACCTGCACATTTTGGGTGATCAGTTTCAATGTCTCGTTTTTCTCAAGCGTGCTCGAAGGGCGGAAGATGGTTACTTCGCCGTTGAGATTTGCCGATCGCATCTGCATGCTGGATTTGCCAGTCAGCGTGATCGGCCCATCAAAGTTCAGTTGTGCTTCCCCGCATCGCAAGACTGTCGGGGGCACGGTCGAATCCAGTTTAGCCGCAAATGCGGTGCCCGATTGGTGATCGTTCATGATCATCGTGAACGGCGTGAGGGTGTAGGTTCCCTTATCATCGACGCGTGTCATCTCTTGAAACAGAAGCGTGCCAGAATTGGTGAACAGCGTTTTGCAACGGCCCAATTCCCAAGCGCCCGTGGGCAGCAGTTTAAACAGCCGAGCCTTGTTGTCATGTTTTTCAGGTAACGTAACCGGCGCGATCGCGACGCTGCGGCGGACGTTGTCCATGGGACCCTCAATGAAGGGCACGGCGAATTTGGCATAAGCCGAATACGCGCCGATCATCAGTGCCAGTACGATGAAATACTGGGCCAGTGGGTGGGTTCGTCCGAGCAAAAGAAGTGGTTTCCGTTTAAAGAAAGGATTGTTGCGTAATGAATCTTTCGAAAAGATCCCCGGCTGGGCGTTCAGCTGCCTCTCAAATGCCGTAGCGTTGTAGTAGTTCGTTCCATCGTTTTTGACTTTTTAAGATCATCTCAATGAG
>CAYOZV010000095.1:806-7132 GCA_964408465.1 uncultured Pirellulaceae bacterium | reverse complement strand
ACTTTGTCACGTAATCGGCGACCTTCTTCACGTCTTCGGCTCCGTCGGCGACCGAAACGGACATGCCAACCGATTTCATCAGGCCTACGTCGGTGAGATCATCTCCGATGTAGCAAACGTTTTCGGGTTGGAGGTTCAGTTCTTGGATGATCTGTTGTGCCGCAGCCAGTTTTTGATCAATGCCTTGACGTATGAAGTCGACGCCCAGTTCGTCCATGCGCAGTTTAACGATGTGGGAACTGCGGGCGGTGATAACGCCAAATCGGTGCCCCGTTTTCTGCCACAGCTTGATTCCCATTCCGTCGCGGACATGAAATGTTTTGGTTTCAATGCCCTGGTTGTCGTAGGTGATTCCGCCGTCGGTCATGACCCCGTCCACATCAGAGAGGATCAATTCAATGGATTGCATCCGCGCGTCGAGTTTCATTTACGGGGCCGAGTTTTTCAGGGTTCGAGGATTGTCAGCGGCGGTCCTCCGGATTCTAAAGATGCCCTATCCGCGCGGCAATGTTGATCCAATCACGGTAACCCTGTCGGATGCGACGCTAGCACTGATTGAAAGCATGATTTCGGCGGTGAGATCAAAGGTTCGACACGGTGGCTTCGTCCGTTGCTCAGTCGCGGATGTGCAGTTGCACGGGATTGGTGAGAGGGGAACGTGTCAGCGTTCGATCCTTTTCAACGACACCGGTAGAAAACACGGCACAGAATGAAAACACGCGAAACGCCGAGATCGTCCCGACCTTTGCCTTGGCGTATTTACTGTGGATGTAAGTCGATGCTTTATTCCACGGTTGAATGACGACGTAGATGCGTTGGTAATCTTTTTCTATTAAGTCCTTAGCGCTAAAGGCCAGCACCCGTTTATAGACGCCGCGGCCTTGGGCTTCTGGTTTAACGTACGCGCAGTAGATCCACGATTGCTGCGTGTCAAACTGAAGTTGAAATCCCAGATCCGCCTCTTGAAAGCTTCCAATACCCGCCCAGACGCCGCCCAGAACGTTGCTTGGATCAGAAACGCTGGCAATCGAGTATCCAAAATCATTGGCTGAGGTTTCGATCGGAACGGAGTTCCAAGTCAATGAGCGCAGTTGATCTCGCACCGCAGAATCCTGCTCAACACAGGTCATCACAAAGTCTGCATTGTCCAATTCCGTAAAGGTTTCCATCAGTTTTTGAGGGTCGAGTTCGAAAACCTGCCCTGTGGAAAATCGGAAAACCCAAGCAGGCACCAAGCGGTTGAAGGCAATTTCGATGGTGTGCAATACACCACGTTCTCTTATTTTTCCAAATAGCGACATGCGACCATATATACATTAGACAACTCAACGCGCCAAAACCAATTCGGCTTTGCTGCTGGCAGTGAACAGAAGTACTTTGTCTTAACTCAGTCTTTGGCAGAATTCAAGCTGCTGGAGAATTGCGGAAATTATCTGACGTCACTGATAACCTCTTCGAGAATCTCGCTGAATTGGATGCCGGTGAAATCCATTCTTGCCGATGCTCTGGCGCATAGAGATTTTTCAGTTTCGGCCATTTCGCCATCGATGGCCATCAAGCGAATCATTTCCTTAAGCATGTTGACGCGTTGGGCGTGGTCTTCTGGAATTGTGACCTCGATTTGACCGGTGCTGATGCCCGCCAAAGCCGTTTCGAATTCGTCAGAGGGGATGTTCCAGGCTTCGGCACGATTGACCAAGAAACCAACTTCTTCCTCAGTAAATTTGTGGTCAACTGCGGCAAGGTTCACCAAATTGTGGAAGAGAGCCAGTCGTTCATCGTTCATCGTTTTTTTCTTTCGTGGTCGGTTGGGTTTTTTATCGCAATGGTGGCAACTGGCGGTCATGCCGTTGAATCAACAGAATTGTTTGACCTCAGGCCAAGCAACGCAGGTTAACGATCAGCCGGTAGGCGCATGTGTTTGGAGGTGCCAATCACGGTCGCCTGCCGGCTGGTCGTTAAACTTTAGATTTCAATGGTAATGGCAGAGTGGAGTTCTACGTTTACGTTTCCTTTATCATAACCTTAGGTCAGGATCGCCGGATGAAATCGGCTGCAAAGCTACGGATTTCTTTTCCGTTTAAGACGTGAACCATCCGCAGATTCTGAACCGTCGAATCGCTGAACTTTGATAATGGTAAATGTACCCACGACTTTTTGAATTGTTTTGCGATTTGACGCCACGCGTGACCCGGAGGCGCGGAACTGACCAATGCGATATGTTTGCATTGGCTGTGGAGGCACGCGGCACCCAATAGCCGTTCTTCCAGTGTCGTCGCGAAATCTAAACGCGGATCTTGCCAGATGTCGGGGATGGCAACCGGCGGGTAGATGAATAAAGCGCCGCCATAATTTCCCAGACAAATACCCGGGCCGACCGGTTGCTGAGTGAAATCGGTGGCATAGAACGCCAGCGTCGATTCATCCTTGTGCTCGGCAAACCATGTCGTCCGCCAAGGGTACTCGCGCGGATCGGCCGGGGAATCAAACAACATCACCGCGGTGTCCATCTTGCCGCGCGACGGAGGGAGAACTTTGACGTAGATCTCGCCGCTGTACCAATTCCGCACGGTGTCGCGAATGTCGATGCCGTCTTTGACACTGGTCGTGAATTTTTCAGTTTGAACTAAATCAGCCCCGAGTGCTTCCTGCGCTCGATCAAAAACAGTGCGTCGGAAGCTTTCGATCAAATCGTCCTCGGGGGGCCAGCTGCACTGCGAATAGGGATTCCACTTCTGTTGCCAGTCGTGTTTTTGATCTTGGTCGGGGCGCGGTTTGAGTTTCAACTGAGTCCACGTCATCGGCGGCCCCGGCAGTCGATTGGCGGCTTTGACAGGTTCACCATCGTCCATGCCGATCTGATCGATACCCAGGCGGACCTCAGGCAAATCAAGATCACGTGTATAGTTAAATGTCTTTGCCATTTCCAGCACGTGCATTGCGTACCCGTCGCCGGACACCTGCTGGGCAGCGGTGATGATGGTTGCCAGTTGCGGTGTGAATCCGCTTTCGATCAGCGTCAGGTTACGCGTGTATTTGAGGCATTTTGAAAGGATGCTGGGCGTTATCTTGCGGGCGCGGCTTTTGTATTCGGCCGTGTAGGTGTCGCGCGCGGCAATCAGGAGTTCCTTGACTCCGTCGATGCCAAGATGCTCGTCATCGCTCAGCTCTTGCCGAGCTCGTTCATAGAGGTTGGTGATGAAAGGCAATTCGCCCAGCAAAAAATAGAGTGTCTCTGGTTTGACCTGAAAACGATGCGCGTCGGCGACCGTTTCATTTTCGGGGCAGATCAAGCCCCGATCAAAAAAGCTCTCACGCACCCACGGCCAATCCAGCACGCTGGTGACAAAAAGAATCCGTTTGTAATCCACCGAAAGCTGACGCAACTGCCACGCCATGTGCTTCACGCGCTGCCTCCACTGGGGAGATTTGCCGGCGGTGACAAATGGCAGCACGGCCGATGCGTATCGCTGGAGACTTAGTTTCTTCAGCGCGAACGCATCCGGCATTGATCTGGCATGCGGCAAGTAATGACTGGTTTCGAGGTCGATGAAGTGTCTTGGTTTGCGGTCGCCCATCGCCGTTCGAAGCGCCGCGATCACCGGTTGGCAAGGGTCGATCGGAACGTAGCTGGCGGCCGCTTCGTTGGCATCAGATTCGTTGAGGAATTCCTCAAGCGGATCGTCAGGTTGGGGATCAAATTCTGACCGAGGCGAAAAATCGGGGGGCGGTAAAAAAGTCTCCGACCGCTGGATCACAACTCCGGGCGTTGGAAGATCCAGAATCGCGGTTTCAACATTCTGCTGAAATGACGCCGGCAACGCGACGGCCAAGCAATCGTAGTCGTGCTTCATCATCAAACGGCGAACTTCCCACGCAAAGTCGCCACTGCCGTGAACGACCGGCAGCGCCGTGACGTGGGGGCCTATCTCAAGGACTTGGTGGATCACTAAAAATCCTCTTCGTCAAATTCATCCAGATCGTCATTGCCCTGCTCAAAGTTAGGGCTGTCCGGATGCAGCGGGTCGTCGGATTGAAAGAAAAAATCACCAAAACCCATCGGCAGCGATTGACCACCGAGTGATTGATGGCGCTGCTGCGCCATTTGATTTAGGTCGGCCGCTTCGGCGCCCAAGCACTGCACGAGGGCTTCTTGCCAGGCGGCGTCCTTGGACAGCGGATGTTCGGAGTCCTGCTGCAGTCGCTTGGTGGCAAAACGCAAAAGGTTGATGCCGTCGCGTGTAGAAAAATCTAGCTTCAGTTGGTGAGCGTTTTGGAGAAAGTCCACCGTGCGGCTGAGCATTTCCGCTTCGCAAAACGGCAGGTGATATTCAAGGATCGCTTTTTCATCTTCGCGCGAAGGAAACGCAATGGTTAACGTTGGCTGGAGCCGGCTGAGGATGTAGTCAGGGATTTCAAAGGTCGATTCGTCCTGATTCATCGTCACCGCGCAACGGAAGTCAGGATGAGCCTTGATCGAAACACCGGCGACGATGGATTCGATGTAGCGCCGGTGATCCAACAGCGGCGCGAGGCTGGCCCAAGATTTTTCATTCATGCGGTTGCCTTCGTCCAAGACGCAGACACCGCCTTTGATGATCGCCGTTACCAGAGGTGAAGCATGATAGGCGATCTTACCGCTTTCGGCCAACACGGGCGTGATTAGCAAATCTTCGGGCCGAGTATCCGCAGTGCACTGATAGATATAGAGATCCTGCTGCCGTTGATCGGCGGCGGCCATTGCCAATTGGGTTTTCCCAATACCCGGCGGGCCTACCAAACGCGGCGTCAGCGGTTGGTCCTCGTCGTCGACGACCAACCAACAGGCGAGCACCTGTTTTAAAATTTCTGCTTGCCCGATCCAATTGGATTTCATCTCCAACGGCTTGGAGAGGTGCAGATTAATGTTTTGGATTTGATGAGTCTCAGCCATGCCGGTCGGTGTTGGGTTAAAGAAATGGGATGCCGTCATTTTATTTCATTCGGCCGCCAATAGACATAACCCCTTGGGCAAACATTTCACCTAGTTACTTTCCACCATGATGTCTAAAGTTGGTTCGTCGGGGCACCGCCGTGCTCGTGGAACTCAGTGACGATGGGGGAAACCTTGAACATGAGATATCTTGTTTTCGAAAACGGAGCCTGCAGCCGACCGCCAAGAAATCTACAGAACAAACGTTGCTTTATTTACGCATTCACGTCGACTATGACTCGGCCTTTGATTTTTCCATTGAGAATTTGCTTTCCCAGATCCGGTACCTCTGAAAGCCGCGCGGGACGGATCATGGCGTCCAATTTCTCCGGTGGAAGATCTGTCGCCAACCGCTGCCAAGCTTTTACTCGATTTTCAAAAGGCTGCATAACGCTGTCGATGCCCAGCAAATTAACGCCTCTCAGAAGAAACGGGATGACGCTGGTTGGCAACCGAGCACCACCTGCCAGACCGACGGCCGCGGCCGAAGCGCCGTACTTCAGCTGACCGATGACTCGTGCCAGCATTTCCCCGCCGACCGCATCGACGCAACCGGCCCAAGTTTCGGATTCCATTGGTCTCTTGACCGTGGTGCCGATGTCGTGGCGAGCGACGATTCGTGATGCGCCAAGCGACTTCAAATAGTCGGCCGCTTCGGGTCGGCCGGTGACGGCGGCAACTTCGTAACCTCGGCCGGCCAAAATCGTCGTCGCGATCGAGCCAACACCACCGGCGGCACCGGTGACTAAGACTTGTCCGTCGTCCGGTTTCATGCCGTGATTTTCCAACGCCAACACCGCCAGCATCGCCGCGAAACCCGCCGTGCCGATCGCCATCGCGCGTTTGGTGGTCAGTTGCTTCGGCAGGGGGACCAGCCAATTGGCGTTTACACGCGCCTTCTGCGAAAACCCGCCCCAGTGGATCTCGCCAACACGCCATCCGGTCAAAACAACTTTATCGCCGGGCCGGTAACGATCGTCGGTGGATGTTTCGACAGTGCCCGCAAAGTCGATTCCAGGCACGTGAGGGTAATCGCGCACCAGACCGTTATTGGGCTGCATGCAGAGCCCGTCTTTATAGTTCACCGTCGAGTATTCGACGGCGACGGTCACGTTGCCGTTGGGAAGTTGGTCTTCGGTCAGCGTTGAGATCTCCGAAGCGACTTCGGAGTCGTTGATCTTTTTAACCGTTAGTGCTTGGAATGCCATCGTCGATCTTAATTGATTATTTTAATACTGCGGTGCTGTGCAAGGTCGCGAAACCGGAGGGCGTTCGCCCCTAACCCTAACACGGGTTTCGGGTTTTGGGCAAGCCCCACCGGTTTTGATAAAATGAGTTTAACAATTAAATATAA
>CAYOZV010000095.1:0-796 GCA_964408465.1 uncultured Pirellulaceae bacterium | reverse complement strand
GCGCTGTTCAAGGCCGCTAACCGGGCGGGCTTGCGCCGGAACCTCTACTAGGTTTAGGGTTTTTGGCGAAAGCCCTCCGGTTTTGCATCAATGGAGTTACCCGTTAAATTATAAACAGTTTATCCGCGGGGCACCGTAGCGATTGTCCCTGCGTCGTCAAATTTACTTTTGGGTAGCTTTGGATTGCCAATCATGTTCGACGACCCGATCGCATATTTTATCACTTGGACATGCTATGGGACTTGGTTGCCCGGTGATGATCGTGGATGGACCCAATGGCACAAAGGGGATCAGGTTGGTCAGCCTTTGTTAGCCGATTGGTGCCGCAAGCAAATGGTGGAAGAGGCGATCTATTTGAACGATCAGCAACGGAAAATTGTGAACACCATTGTTGTTGAACATTGCACCTATCGAAAATGGCAATTGCATGCGGTGAATTGTCGTTCCAACCATTGCCATGTTGTTGTTTCGGCGCCTGACTACTCTGGAGAAATCGTCCGCGACCAACTTAAGGCTTGGTCTACTCGGAAGCTGAATGAGCAACAACATCTGCTGTCTTCGGCTGGTCGACGTAGAGAGCGCTGGTGGACTCGGAAAGGAAGCATTCGGCATCTATTTGATGAAGAGTCATTAGATGCTTCGATTATCTATACTCTTGAGGCGCAAGAGTTCGGTGGTTCGAAGATGGATTTCGATTGATGTTGGAAATGAGGGTGTTGCTTGAGCGGGTGTGGCAACGAAACCGGAGGGCTTTCGCCCCAGCCCCTAACCCAGATATAGGAAACGGGCCAAAACC
>CAYOZV010000094.1:0-17867 GCA_964408465.1 uncultured Pirellulaceae bacterium | reverse complement strand
GATTTCTAAATTCCGATTTCTAAATTCCGATTTCTAAATTCCGATTTCTAAATTCTAAATTCTAAATTCCGCATTCCGCATTTCAATAAACCTGTGAATCACCAACGCCACCAACTTCTCCGCGTACTCCAACACCTGACGGTCCCTGTCAGCATGTGGCTGCTCATGATTTGCCTACTATCCACCGCCGAAGCGCAAATCATCAACCGCGAAGACATCGAAAAACCGCTGCTGGAGGGAGAGCGGTTTGATCTTGTCCAACTGGACAATTCAAACAAAGGCGCCCTCATCCAGATCGTCGCCCAAAACGACGTTCCTCAGCCGTTTCCCGAACAAGGCGATTTGGTTTTTGAATTCCTACATGATTCCGAAGGCGTGCTGCAGGTGCCTTATGCAAAGATCGCCAACTACGAACGCTTTAACGATCTGGTCGTGGACGAAGCGATCGAGTTTTTGGATTCCAAGGAATACGGCAAAGCGTTTCGAAATTTGCTTTACGTTTACGATCGCGGCGGAAAGAAGGACCGGCAATTGGTCGAAACCCTCCGCACCTGTTTATTTCAGGATGCTAAGAAACGTTTTGAGAATGAAGAATTTGAGTTAGCGCTGTCCATTTTCGAAGACCTCTATCAAGACAAACCGAATTTCCGAGTGCCCGGCATCCGCCGCAGCTTGGTCGACATCATCATGGCTTGTTATGACGGGATTCTGCAACAGAAATTTGTGGCGGGGCGATACAAAGCGATTCGAGAAACCGTCAAAGGGCTGAAAGTGCGCTACGGCAATGCCGCCAAAGACTTGACCCAAGGCTGGGACGAACGCTTCGACCAAAAGGCCATAAAATTGCTGGCCGAGGCGAAGGAACTGGCCAATGCGGGGCAGGGCAGGGAGGCGCACATCAAGGCAAAACAGGCTGAACGTACCAGCCCCGGCAGGCCGGATACCGAAGAGGTTCAGGAAACGCTGATGAACCAGTTCCCGCTGATCGTTATCGGCGTCAGCCAGTCCAGCGACGATCCCGCCCCCAATCAAATCGACGACTGGGCGGCTCGCCGCATCGGCAGGTTGATCCAGCGTAACCTTGTCGAAATCACCGGTCTATCCGATGAAGGGGCTCGTTATGAATTCCTCAACGGCGCCATCAACCGAATCGATGACGTGGGACTGGTATATGCGATCGACATTGACCCAACTCAAGAAAAATTGGGCGTACCCAAAATCAGCGCTATCCAATTGGCCAACCGATTGCTGTCCAATGCCAATCCCAACAGCGCGATGTTTGATCCCACCTGGCGTCGGATTTTGAAAACGGTCGAACTGGTTTCCGACACGCGCGTCATTATTACACTCCAGCGTCCCTTCGTGAGACCCGAAGCCCTCATGAGAGTCGCCTATCCGCCACGCCCTCAAACAGGAGACGCGCAAGAGACCGAAGACGCGGAACAGACAGAAGACGCGACGGCCGAACAAACCGGCGTTTACTCGTTGACCAACAGAGAATCGGCGTTTTCGACGTTCGAACTGAATCCACGTTACCAACCGGTGGAGGGCCAACAGCATCCGGTCATCATCGAACAGCTTTTTCGTACCGACTCCGACGCCGTCGACGCGCTGCTGCGCGGCGAGATTGATGTGGTCGATCGAATTTCCCCGGCTGATGTCGCGCGACTAAAGGAATCCGAAAACATTCAAGTCCGGTCTTATGTCGTGCCCACCGTTCATTTCTTAATACCAAAAATCCGAGGCGATTTGGCCGACAGCTTCCGCTTCCGCAGCGCACTTTCGGCCGCCATCCCGCGCGACTCAATCGTCGTCGACGTCATCGGTGGCGGACGGAAGCTCGACGGCTGTGATGCGATCACCGGCCCGTTTCCCTTGGGCGGGGACGACAATGATCAGATCTCCTACGGATATGACTTGCGAGTGAAACCGTTGCAGTTCAGCGAAAAACTTTCGATGGTACTGACCAAGCTGGCGATCTCCAAACCGGGGGCTCCCGAAGACCCCAAACCGCCGTCGATCGTGATGGCGCATCCCGCCAGCAGCACCGCCTCACAGTGTGCCCAAGCGATCGCGCGGGCTTGGAACGCCGCCGGTATCCGGACAACGTTGCGGGCATTGAGCCCCGGCCAAACGACGCCGCCAGACAATCAGTGGGATATTTTGTACGCGGAAACCTTCATCGAAGAACCGCTGATTGATGCCGTCCGTTTGTTTGGCGACGACGGGTTAGCCAACGATATCACAGCGCCTGTCCAGCAGTCATTGCGGAACGTGGTGACGTCACAAACATGGCAGGGAGCTTGTTTGGCACTTAGAAATATCCACCGCCAAGTCAGCGTCGACCTGTCGGTGATACCGCTGTTCCAAGTCAAAGAGCATTTTGCATTTCGGGACAACGTTTACAACATTGGCCGTAACTTAATCCACCTCTACCAGAACGTGGACCGCTGGACCATCGAAACCATCGCGATGGCTCAACGCCGCAAGGCAGAACAAAACAAACGTTGACAACTCGGGCTGCCACGCCGGCCCCCACTAAATTTCACAATTCTTTTGGTTGATCAAACCTTGAGCCATCTAACATACAGCGCGATCCGTCCCAGGCAGACTCCCGCTTTCACGGCTGCATTGTTGCGGGGGTTGGCACTGGCACTGCTGTTGTCAGTGGCCACGCCCGTTACGATCCTTTCCGCCCAAGCTGATGAAGTTTTGGCAGAGGCGGCGGCCGATCAAAGCCAGGCCACCGCTGCGTCCGGCTCGTTTCGGTCGATCCGAATGAAAGAAGCACCCAACGTTTCCCAACGGGCTTGGGAATCAAGGCCTTACCAAGTCGCGGTCTGGATCTGTCACCGTGGCCAACCGCAATTAGTCGCCGTGGAATCGAAGTTGTTCGCAAAGATCGAGACCTTCTGCGAGCTGCTGGACGCGAGTTCTTGGTTCGTCAATGCGGGCACTCCGCCCCCCCACTGGCGAAACATGCTGTACTCAAATTTTGAAGCCACCGAAGGGTTCACCGGATTTGAAACGGATCCTGAACTTCAATTCTACGACAAATTGATGATCGTAAAATTGGATCAACAGGGATCGCTGACGCATGCTGCCGTCCGAGAGGTCGATTTACAGACCGGCCAGTGGGGCCCCGTTGTCGACAACACAATCAGTTCGATCAATCATCTTGGTTCGGTCATTGGTCGCAGCGTTGCTGACGCCTTCATGCCCTTGGCAAAGATTGACCGCGTCGATGAAAAGAACAAAGTTCACATTCGCGCCCGCGCTCTGGAGGCCTGTATTCGTGTGTCATTCGCCAGCGATATGGTGGCCGAAATTGAACCGATCACCAGTTCTCCGGTTTACGTTCGAGACGACGACCGATTGTTACCGATCATTCGCAGGACCGATCGCTCTGGCGATTTGGTTTCACTGGACCCTATTCCTTTTACGTTTCTAACACTCGATTCGATCAACGGCAGCAGCATGGTGGCTTCGATCGAATCCAGCCAACGTAACCCTCTGGGCCAGCGTAAAAGCAAGCGTTCTCAAAAGTTGGCCATCGTGATTAGACCGGTCGAACGTTCGACCGTTTTACATTTAGAATCTCGCCCGGCGGCAAACCAGACACCAAGTCCACTCGAGGGTTACGAAGTTTGGGCGCGCCGACCTGGCGACACGAAAGACATCGAATCTGAGTTCATCGGCAAAACCGACTGGCAGGGCAACGCGACGATTCCGCCGAGTGATTCGGGGTTGCGTTTGTTGTACATTAAACGTGGTTCGCGGGCGTTGAGAAAACTGCCGGTGATTCCAGGTTTCAAAGATCGTTTGGTTTCTCAGTTGCCCAACGATGACGCGCGTTTGTTTGCCGAAGGCGTCATCAACGGCTACAGCAACGACATCATCAACTTGGTGGTTCAACGCGAACTGCTGGAAGTGGACATTAAGAGTGCTTTGGATGACGACCGTTTGGAAGAGGCCCGAATAAGGATGCGTGAGTACCAGGATCTTGAAACGCCCGCAGATTTGAAGATCCGGATGAGCAACGAAGAGATTCGATTGAAGTCGATGACCAGCGACGATCGCGAGTTTGAATTCATTTCCAAAATGTTCAGCAATCTTCGCCAAGTGCTCAACTCCAAAGTCACCGACTCGCGTGCGACCGAACTCCAACAGCGACTTCAAGAACGCACCAGAGCAAAAGGGGCTGACGGTTAGCCGAGCAAGAAACAAAGTATCGCAAAGCGGTGCGGCGACACGGCATTCCTAATGCGACGGCGCCGCAATTTGGCTTGCGGTAGCCCCCGGCGATTGGGAATAATTTCGTTGGCCTTGCCAAAAGCAGGGGAAAAGCCCAAAAACATACGTTGCCCGATCAACTAACCTCTTATAAAATGCTCTCTCAGTTAATCCATCTGTTGAAACCAAACCTACCAAGGCAAACATGAGCAGCGAACGCGAAAGAGAACTACGTCGCCGGCGAAAGCGTCGTAAGTCAGTCACAAAAATCAAAAAACGAGCCGAAAAAGCCTCCGCATCGGAAAAGGAAGTTTTGGCTGGCAAGCTTCGTAGCCTGACTCCCGGTGCCGAAGAATTGATTCAACGGCTCAAACTTGGATCGTAGTCGCTCCAGCGAACATGATGAAAAACAAATGCCCTGTGCTGAGAGCCAAACGGCTGTCAGCGTATGGGCTTTTTTCATTGACCCTGCCAACAAAGAAAAGCCAAGTCGAAACCGTTCCCACCGGCGGACAAAGTACAGACAATTGTGTAGGTAAGTTCAGGTGGGTACAGGCAATTCCACTGAACCAAACATATTCTGAGAAAATAAATGTTCCCCATTTCCAAACGTGCTTTCGGCTCATCGTTTTTGGTCGGCGTACTGCCGTTGCTGATTCTGCTGATCGCATCAAATTGTGTTCGCGCCGAAGATTCCATACCGGCGGCTAAAAACGACGGTAAAAAGATTGTCGTTTGCTCCACCACTCAAATCGCTGACTTCGCTCGCAACATTGTGGGGGATCAATGGGAGGTGAAGTGCGTGTTGGGGCCCGGCCAAGATCCCCACAGCTACAAACCAACAGCGGCCGACAGTCGCGACGTTGCAGGCGCCGATCTTTGTTTGGAAAACGGCTGGAACTTGGAAGGCCACGGCTGGATGCGGACGCTTGCCAAAAACTCGCAACGCCCGATCCGCACCTGCGTCCAAGGCGTCACACCACTTCAAACCGAAGACGCGACCGGTGAAGTCAAAGACCCGCACGCGTGGATGGATCCAGAGAACGCTTGGGTCTACGTGAAGAACATCCGCGATGGGCTTTCGGCGATCGACCCCGACAACGCGGAATTGTTTGCCTCGCGAGCTAACCTTTATCGTTATCAACTGAAATCCCTAAAAGTCTGGATCGGCTCCGAAGTTAACAAAGTCCCGCTTCAGCGCCGAATCTTGGTTTCTCATCATGATGCGTTTGGCTACTTTTGCCAAGCATTCAAATTCGAAGCACGCAGCCCTCAAGGATGGTCAACCGCTGAACTCAAAGGCGTCAGCCCGACCAAGCAAAAAGAAATCGCACAAATGATCCGCGATGAAGGCGTGAAGAGCATCTTCGTCGAAACGACGCTGGGGAAGGAAATGATCATGTCGATCGCTAAGGAAGCCGGTGTGAAAATCGGTGGCGAACTTTACTCCGACGCGATGGGGCCTCAGGGTTCCGCAGGCGAAACCTACATCGGCATGATGCGGGAAAACGTGCTTACGATCGTTGAAGCGCTCAAGTAAGCCCTACGCCGCAGGCCGTTGGGGCAAGCTTCAATGCAGTAACGTGGAATGAACTGATTTGCTTGGCTCAAAGGCTTTTAATTAGTTTAAGGTTCGGCCGGCTGGCGTGGGTGTTGGGGCGGGGCCAAACACGGTCGCCTGCCGGCGGATCGTTAGACAAAAATGGCCTTCATTGAACAGTATTGCCTTCAATCCGATAACAAAGCTCACTTCATCAGAATCACAAACCGTCCATGCGACCTTTCATCACCATCCTATTGGTCTGCTTTTTAATTGGCGGTATGTATGGCTATTTGAAGTTCGCAGATTCGGTTAAACGCCCCGTTTCAAACTACCAAGCGACGCCCGAGAGCAAAACGGTCACCGCAGAGATCCAGCGTTCGGCGACCTTGTACGCCGATACAGGATTTGACCTGCTGGCGCTCAAGATCGACTACAAGGGCCAAACCATTCTTCAATTGGAAGATACGTTGACCGCCGACCAACCGGTTTCGGTCGAACTGCCCGAGGTTGAAAAGGGACTCAACACAATCAGCGTGCTGGCCAACTTCGAAGACCCAGAACAATTCCTCAGCGACACCCCAGCACCATCGTTGTATGCGTTGGACGTTGTTATCCTTGTCGACGGCAACGAAGTCCACCGCCAGACCTTCAGCAGTCCCACCTCCACGACTCCCATCGGTGGCCAGGTTAAATTCGACACCACCACCGCGCTCCAATAAGATCGTAGCCCCATGATTGCCAACGCCCAAAATTCCAGCGACGTGCCTGCGATCAAAGTGCAACATCTGACCGTCAGCTACGGTCCGGTGCCGGCGCTGTTGGACGTTTCGGTCGAAGTCCCCCAAGGGCAGCTGGTCGGCATCATCGGCCCCAATGGTTCCGGCAAATCAACGCTGATGAAATCCATGTTGGGATTCATCAAACCGGATGTGGGAACGGTGGAGATTTTTGGAACCGACGTGGCTCAAGTCAAAGGCCGGGTCGCCTATGTGCCGCAGCGCGGAAGCGTCGATTGGGATTTCCCAATCACCGTCCGCGAAGTCGCCGCGATGGGCAGGTACTCCTATCGACGCTGGTGGCGAGACCTAAAAAAGGAAGACTTTCGGTTGGCTGACGAGGCACTGGAAAAAGTCCGCATGGCAGATTTCAAGAACCGTCAGATTGGACAGCTGTCCGGTGGCCAACAACAGCGTGTCTTCATGGCTCGCGCATTGGCCCAAGACGCCGACATTCTTCTCTTGGACGAACCCTTTGCCGGCGTCGACGCCGCGACCGAACGGGCGATCTTGGACGTTCTGCAAGAAACCAAGGAGGCCGGCAAAACGGTGGTGGTCGTTCATCACGACCTTGGCACCGCCGCCGAATATTTCAATTTGATCATTTTGCTGAAACAGCGCCTATTCGCGTTCGGCACGCCTCGTCAAGTCCTCAATCAGAAACTGCTTTCTGACGTTTACGAAGGCAACCTAAAAGTCTTCGCCGAACTGGCCAAACAATCTATTGAAGAGGTCAACGATGGATAGCTTGACCGAATTCTTTACCGGTTTGCAGCTGGACCACGGCTATTTGATCCGGCCTTTAATCGTCGGGACGCTGGTTTCCATCGTGTGTAGCGTCGTGGGATGCTTCATTGTGTTGCGGCGAATGTCGTTTCTGGCGGACGCGATCGCCCACTCGATGCTGGCAGGCGTGATCGGCGGCTACTTACTGATGAAGGTGTTTTATCAGCAAGACTCCAATCTGACGGCGATGTTAATCGGAGCGATTCTTTCGGGCATTCTCACCGTCGCGATGGTTGGCTTTGTCACCAAATTTTCGCGTGTCAAACAGGATACCGCCATCGGCATCATGTACACGGGGATCTTCGCGTTCTCCGCCTTCTTCATTTCGCTGGAATCGGTCAGCCAATACATTCAAATCGACATCTATCACTTCATCATCGGTGACATCATGGCCGTTGATAACAGTGAACTTTGGCTGTTGGCGATCGTGGCGTCGATCGTGCTGCCGGCGGTGATTCTGTTTTATCGTCCGCTGCAACTGACCACGTTTGACCCCATCATGGCGGCCGCGATCGGAGTTCCCGTCTTGGCGGTGGAATACCTGCTGACGGCTTGTACCTCTTTGGTGGTCGTCAGTGGCGTTCAGATCGCGGGTGTCATTCTGGTGGTGGCGTTAATCATCACGCCGGCGGCGACGGCTTATTTGCTGACCGATCGGTTGGACAGGATGATCATTACGTCCGCAATCGTCGGCGTGTTGTGTTTCTGGGTCGGTTTCGCAGCCGCTGTCGTTTTGGGAACCGAACCTGGGGCGACGGTCGTGGTCATGATGACCGGCGTCTTCCTCGGCGGGCTGGTGTTAGCGCCAAAATATGGATTGCTGGCTGATTGGATCCGCAAGAGTAACACCGTCCCCCAAGAAATGATGGAAGACGTGCTCGGTTGCGTTTTGCGGGCCAAAGGCAAATCAGTACCCGTCACCGAAGTCCTCAAGCACATCAAAAAACCGGCGCCGCGCGTTCGCAAAAGCATCACTATGCTCCAACGGCAGGGACTGCTGGATGTCGACGATGACAAGGTGCTGTTGACCGACGATGGACGATTTCAGGCCAAACGTTTGGTCCGTGCGCATCGGCTTTGGGAGACTTATCTTGATCGCGCCGGCACATTGCCCAAAGAGAAAATTCACGATACGGCTCACCTGCTGGAGCATATCAGTGATGAGAAAACGGTCGAGTATCTGGACGATAAATTGGGACACCCGGTTACCGACCCTCACGGAAGTATCATTCCCAATGATTCAGAATTGATCGTTGGCAAGGACCTGTTGCTGAGCGTGCTGCGTGACGGCAATCGAGCGACCGTTGTGAAAACCGATGGAAGTGCCGCCCCTGTGAATCTCAAGGTTGGCGAAAGAATCACGATGGGGCCACGTTCGGCCGATGGAGAAATCTGGGCGGTCATCACCAGCGACGGGAAGACGCTCAGCCTCACCCACGACCAAGCGGATGCGGTGGTCGTTCGTTTTCTTGCAAAATCTTAGATTGGGTGAACCAAGTTTCATCGCCGATCCAGCGCGTCACCAGCGCGTCTCCAGCGTTTTCGCTGTTGGTAAAAACGGGCATCAACGGATATACTTCTGGCCATGGACGACAATTCTGATAATGGTGGCGACACTGAACGCGATGATGATCTTGACGAAGAGTTCTCGCTGGACCAATTGAGCCGCGCCTACGCAGAAGTCATACGTGAAAAGAATCGTGAATCCGGCGACGGCCAAAAAACGGAGTCTACCGAAAAAGCCCTCCCCAAGAAAACGCCCCCCGCGATTCCATCTGCAAAACGTGACAACAGCGATCACAAATCTGACGACGCGCCCTGCCCGCTGACGCCGGAATCCATTATCGAAGCCATGCTGTTTGTCGGAACTCCTAAGGGCATTCCTTTTCAGATCTCACAGATCGCTTCTGAACTGCGCGATGTCTCCGAGGAAGAGGTGGTGGCTCACATCGCCGACCTCAATGCCAAATACAAACAAGAAAAGGCCGCCTTCGAAATCGTGGTTAACCAGGAATCAGTTCAGATGGCCTTGGTAAAAGAATTAAGCGCGCTACAAAACGATTTCTTCGGCCGTAACAAACAGTTTCAACTTAGCCAGACTGCAATCGACGTGCTTGCCGTGGTGGCTTACAACCAACCTCTGACACGCGCTCAAGTCGAAACCGCGCGCGGAAAATCCAGCGGCAGCATTTTGGCTCAGTTAGTCCGGCGCGACTTATTGGCATTGGACATGGATGAACCCAAGCCCGCCCAGCGCACCTATACGACAACCGATCGCTTTTTACAGTTGTTCCATTTATCACAAATCGAAGACCTGCCGCAGAGCCATGACGTGTCGGAATTCGAAGAATATATCGACGATTGATTGTCGCGCGGTATTGTTTCGACGGAACAAATGCGGCCCAGCACGAATTCAGCCGCGGGATCCTTCTAAAACGACTGTAGGGATTTTTGCGCCCATTTGGTCTTCCTTGGCTTGGTGCCTTCGCAAAAGTTCAGCCACCAACGCGTCAAACGTGGATCATCGGGCAGCCATCCCAGCCGGCATTGACTGCGACAATAGGAGATCCAAACTGCCGTTGGTCTGTTGGTTGAAGAAAGCTACATGGAATATAGCGATTAAACAGACGCGAAAATCGAATCTCATTGGAATTACGCAAGAATATAAATAGTCCCAAAAATCAGCAACTATATTGAGGGTCTAAATTTTAAATTGATTCGGCATATCGCGGAATCAGGCGGGGGCAACCCAAAACCAATCGAGAACGGAGACATTTCAGATGAGAAAATTGTTAAAAGTAATTGCTGTCGTAGCCATGGTCACCCCCTTCCTGCTGGCGTCAAACGCTTCGGCTCAAGACGACGTCGCGGAGCCTTCTGGCCCAGGCACAGTGCTGTACGTGAACCTCTCACAAGATCGCGAACTGACTGGAACTCTTGTTGAAATGCAGGACATGAAGGTCACAACCAGTTTCGGCGAAGTATCTATTCCGTTTGAAAAAATCGACGGAATCAAGCTACACGCCGACGCCAACGATGCATCGGTCATCGCTTTCAAAAATGGCGACCTAATCACCGGAAAAGTGGTACTTGAACAAATCAAACTGAAAACCGATTGGGGTGCGGCTCACGTCAACACGACTCAGATTGACTCAGTCACAACATTGGAGAACGCCAAGTTCTTCTCTGACAATACAAATGGGAAACGCAAATGGCGATTCTCTAAGGCAGGCGGAACATCAATTCCGACGCGTGCCACCACGACGACACCCAGCTTCGGCCGTTAAGATTCGATTGTGTTTGAGGTGGTCTTTGCCGACGTTGTTCGGCATTGGCCATTTTCAATATCGCACGTTCTCACCTCCAGTTCGACAACCTGTTAATAACTCCCTCCGCGATATCAGGCAAATCTGTTATGAAGAACCAACTTAACTTACTATTCGTGATTGCCGCAATCTTTGGATTTGCACAACAGGCAACCGCCTCTGACACTACCGACTCCGGTAGAGTGTCAGCAGTCGTAGAATTAAGCGACGGACAATTGCAATCGCTTTTGCAAACCGGCACCTTCAAGATGTCGATCCCGCCAAGGTTAAAGAACAAAGTCAACTCGCTAATTCTAAAGCGTCCAGACCGTTTCAAAGATGATGTGGCGATACTTTTCAACGACGTTGATAAACGCTCAAACACCATCGCGATCAAGATCGACGATTCAACGATTGATCAAATCGCTTACCAGCCGGTCGAGCTAAAAATTTATGAATCTGGTTACACAAACATCATGGTTCGTTACACGCCGGGCAACCGGGCGGAGGCCAAGAAACCATCTAAAACAGACAGCGTTGAACTCAACGTTAGGCTCAACAGTGGGAAATCAATCACAGGCCGGTTGTCCTACATGACCCAAATTCCACTGACATCTGAAATTGGTAAGATCAAGGTGAAATTGGAGGAAGTCTCACAGATCACCTTCGACGACGACGGCGGTCTTAGCGTGGTAATGCTCAACGGCGACAATCTCACTGGCGAATCAAACTTCTCGTCAGTGATTCTCAAATCGCGTTGGGGACAAGAAAGAATCAAGAACAAAGACATCGCGTCGATCTCGTCAACGCTTTCCCAAACGCCGGCCGCCAATCCTATGATGATACCGGCGCCAATTGCCAGCGGATTTTCTGGGCAAACAATTTATGGAAATCCCTCTGTCTCTGTTATGCCTCCGGTGACAAACGCCCCTGTCTATAATCAAGCTTATCCACAGCAAGGATTTCCGATTCCAGCAGGCCGCATCGACACCGTTCCAAGACCGCTTCGAAACAGCCAACCCTACGGGATGATGCAGACTCAACCGATGCTGCAGCACAACTCCTATGGCAACTACAGCGGCTATGGCACCCACCAACAGCACTATTATCAACAACCCTCCTATCAACAACACCAACACTACTACCGCCAGCCCATCATGCCGTCGCAACACGGATTGATCTACCGAAGCATTCCCCAAACAGCAGTTCCGACAAACCAAATTCCAGTCAGCACGGTTGAAGTCATCGACTCGTTGATCGGGCAACCGCTACCTATGATGACACCGCACCAAGCCAACGAAAACTGGTTGTTTCCTCGGAATTAATCTGTCGTTAACTGACAAATTAAACGTTGGTTGTGCAGGCTGGCTTTTTCACCAGTACTCAGATTTAACAAATATCAAACACAAACATTCAAGGATTTGGCCTCCAATTATGTTCAAGAAAACAGCACCCATCTTCGCGCTACTTGTCGCGATCACAATGACGTCCTCCGCTTTCGCTCAGGACCGATATTCTCTAACTTTGAGCAACGAATTTATCAGCAAGCTGAAAGAATTTGGTAGTTTGAAATCAGAAGTATCGGCTTCAGCTCGTGACAAAATTGGAGTGATTGAGCTGCGTTTTGCTGACACAAAGGACGAAACACCCGTTGAACTTGACATCGACGTCAACATCGCCGGCTCCGATGCAGCAATCATTCTCGACGAAGACTTGATTGCCAAAATCAAAGGACAGCCCGTTCGAATCCCAACCGATAAAAACGGTTTTTCCCGTGTCCTGCTGAAGTACGATTCGCCTGCTCTGTCTACGGAATCGGCAATGGTTATGAGCGACAACACCGTTTTCGTTCGGCTGTCGGATGTGAAATCAATCGCGGGAGAGCTAGATGGATTGGATTCCATCACCATGGCCTGCAAGTTTGGCGAAGTCACAATTCCGCTGGACCAGATCGCGGGAATTCAAATGCACGTCGATGAAAAGAACTCGGCCGTCATCGTCTTGAACGATGGCGACGCGTTAACGGGCGTGCCAGAGATTCCCATGTTGACCCTCATTACCGATTGGGGAAAGGCTGAAGTGGAACCCGAATCCATTCAGTCCATTACGACCACGGCCAACAGCAAGTTCTCTCGCAAGAACACTGACTTCGGGACTCGTTGGGAGCTAAAGACTGGCAATTCATTTGCTCCAGGCATGTAAACCATCCCGACCGGACGATCTTGTTTGGCAGCGGTAAAAGTAAAAGATTCCAAAGCCAACGGCTCACGCCGTTGGCTTTTTTTATTGCCTGGATACCGGAGTGCCTTGCACCGCAGAGCCTTAGCATGTTTAACGACAGGCCGGCAGGCGACCGCGTTTGGTGCCGTTGAAAACACTGTCGCCTGCCGGCTAATCGTGAAACTGAAAAAGGGATGCCCATCAACCCGGCGGCTACCATACTGCCGCTCAGCACGCGTGGGTCAGTTTATTGAGTGGTTTTCTACCTACACTGCGTTTTCAGAATCAGTGGCTAAGGCTAAAATTGGAATTACCAAGGGCGTTACCCACTGATAGTCCGTAAGATCAACTCTCTGCAACTGACCGCTATGACAAACCAAACGCCACAAACTTTCCGCAGCCCCATGTTGATGAACGCTGAGGACACCGCTGTTGTCGTCGTCGATATGCAGGAGAAACTTCTGCCGGTCATCGAAAATGGCGCCGCTCTGATCGGGTCAGTCCAACGATTGATTCAAGGGGCGCGCATTCTCTCGGTGCCCGTTTATTTCACCGAGCAATACCCAGAAGGATTAGGAAAAACCGTTGCCGCCTTGAATTCCGATGAAACCGAAACCGTTGATCCGTCCATCGTCTTTGAAAAGAAAATGTTCAGCTTCCGTGAATCCGTGGGCCTGATAGATGAACTGAAGCGTGCCAAGGCCCGCAACCTGATCTTCATCGGTATCGAAGCCCACATCTGCGTGCTGCAATCGGCGTTGGATGCCGTCGCACAGGGATTCAACGTTTTCGTCTGCGCCGATGGGGTTGGGTCGCGTCGTGAACACGATCGCACGATCGCTTTGAGCCGTTTGGAAACCAGCGGAGTTACGTTGACGACGGTAGAATCAGCGATCTTTGAATTGTGCGAGACTGCCAATCACCCTCAGTTCAAAACGCTGAGTCAGCTCGTGAAGTAACCGACGGTGGTTGGCCCCTCGTCTGACCCGTCCCTGTCTGCCCCGTCCGAAAGAACGCCTACAGCAGACGCAACACATTCAGCACCCGTTTGTTCGCCAGCGTTTCACGGATCGCCGAGTGACCGCTGAACATAAACTCATGCGTTTGCACCGCGTCACTGCCCTTGGTCGCGATGGCGACGACGTAATTCGACTGCCCCGCCGCCACGACTACTTCGTCTCTTTGGATCGGTCCGATCGCAACGCCCACGTCGGCTTTCGCTCGCTGTAAAATCTCGACAGCGCGTTGTGGAACTTCGCCAGCTTCGAAATCAACAATCTCAGCCGCATTGAGGGGTGTCTTTGATTTCTTCAACAGCACCGCCGGAGCCCCCAGCATACCGGCGTCGGTGATCGCGATCGTCTTCCCCGCCGCGTCGTACCGCGCGGCAACCAGTGACTCCAACGTTTCATCGTTAAATCCAAACACCAGCTGCCCCAAGCACTCGTGAATCGTTTCTAAGGTGGGAGCCATCTTCTTTAAGCAATCCTCGATCGAATCGCCCTTGGTCGTCAGCCGCAACGAAATCGTACCGTGACTGGCAGTGATGCCTACTTGGGGGTCGCGGCCGCGTTTAACAAGATCTGGCAGCAACGATTCGATGTGACTTTCGCCCGAACCAAAGCAGCGCACGACGTGGTGATGAATGGTTTGCGTCTGGCCCGTGATCTCTTGAAGACGTGGTTGCAAAGTCTGAGCATACATTTGCTTCATTTCCGCCGGCACGCCCGGTAAACAAAAAACGATCGTTTCGCGCTGGCTGCCGCGATGGGTCAACTCGATCCCCGGTGCTGTGCCTTCGGGGTTGGGGACGACCACCGCACCGGCTGGAAAATAAGCCTGAATTTCGTTCGAAGGTGTCATCGTGCGGCCACGCCGAGTGAAAAACGTTTTCAAATGTTCCAATTGATCTTCGTGCATTCGGAGTTCTACGCCCGCCGCGTCGGCCAAGGCTTGCCGCGTTAAATCGTCGGCGGTGGGGCCCAGGCCACCGGTCGTGACGACGATGTCGGCGCGTGTGAAAGCATGTTTAAACACATCAACGTTGGCACCGATATCATCGCCCACGGTGCTGTGATAGAGCACGACGATGCCGAGATCCCCCAGTTGCTGGGCCAGCCATTGGGAGTTGGTGTCCAAGCGGAAGCCACTGGTTAATTCGTCTCCAATGGCGATGATTTCAGCGATTACGGGCGATGTCATGAATGTTTAGTCTTCTTGGGAGATCAAATTTTTGAACCAGCGAATTTCTTCGGCGATACCTTCGGTCAAAGTACCGGCGAAAATCCCCTTGGGCAACACGGGCCAAGCATACGTTTCGACTTCGAAATGGGGCGCGTCGACATTGTGTTTTCTCATCGCCTCAAGGCATTGGCCGATACAGGGCTGCGTGGTACCGATCAGTCCGGACCCTTGATAGAAAATCGGCACGTGAAAGTGAACTCGCCAAACGCCGGTGTTAATATCGGCCGCCAAAGCTTCGGGAAGATCAACAAAGAATTCGCGTTTTCCGCTCGCGTCTTGGACGCTGGTTTGATGAAGGTATTTGGGCTCGTTAAAGCCACTCAATTGCTCTCGCGCCTCTTTCCTTCCCGCCACATCCAGCCTATCGAAATCAACCTCAACCGCCGATGAGACCTGTATTTTTCCGACTTGAATTCCGGCATTTGCATAAGCGGCTATCGCTTCGTCTTGTGACTCGAACATGACCGCAGAATGACAAATATCGTGACAAACGCCAATGTGCTTTCGAACCACCGTCTGATTGGAGGAAAAAAGATAGCGCTCAAAAAAATTCACAACATCGCCGCAGCAATCCAACACACAACCGGGTTCAGGTTCAATGCAGACGATGTGACGTCGACCGGTTTGCTGGTATCGACGGTCCAGTTCCCGCGCGCAGGTAATTAAATTTTCGGCACACCGCTTAAAAAATCCCTCCGGCGGCGATGCTTTGTCGGCCCATTCATCTGCAGGCCAGCCCAGCGGCAGCGTCGAAATCGTCGACACCGCGTCCGGCGGCAATAGCTCATGATGAAGATCTGCCAACCGCAATGTGTAGTCCAGTCGCTGCGAGCTTGTCCAGTCCGGCAAATATACCGACCGCTTGACGACCGCTTGGTGGAAGTCACCGAAAGGAAAGCCGTTGATGGTAAAAGGCACCAGTTGATTCTGCTCAAGCGTAGCTTTGAGACGCAACAGAGATTCGCATGACTGCAATTGCTCCAACGCCGTCGCGCTGACCCAGATTCCAAACGGCATCCGGCCATCGGCACCAATCAACCGTTTCACCTCCGCGGTGTGCTGCTGTAAGTTCGCCATCAATTGGTCAACGGAGATGGCCGGATGGACGTTGCCGCAATAGCCAATTTCAGGATTCTTTTTCAGGGTGTTTGATTTCACGGCGTTTGATCATTTCCTACGATTCGGTTGGGGTACGCCGCGACCGCGAAAGTAATCCATCCGGCGATCATCGCAGCGCCACCAATAGGCACAAACGCTCCCAAGATCCGGAAGTCCGAATACGAATAAAGGTACAACAGTCCGGAAAAAACCAAAATCCCGATGATCAACAGGCCCCCCGCGCAATTGATCAGCTTCGGCCTGGCCGACGGCGTCAAACCGACCAGCATCAGCCCGATGGCATGGACGATGTGGTAGTGGGCCGCTGTTTTCCAAACGTCCATCCGGCGATCTCCGTTTTCAAACGGAGCCAGATAGTCTTCCATTGCATGTGCGCCGAATGCGCCCATGACGACCGCGGCGGCGGCCAAGACCGCTCCCATCGCAATCCATCGCCGAGTTGTGGTCAAGTTTGTTTGTGCAATCTGATTCATGGGAGATCATAATAGTTTATAAAAGGGTGTCCGGTGTAGTGTAGCAAGTACCGCGGTGCTTTTGCACGATACCGCGCCGCAAATTAATCCTCCATCCCGCGCTGAGAGAATGTTATGAAAAGTCACTCCCAACAGGATCGCCGAAATTTCATGTCCTTAGCAGCCAAATCAACCGCTTTCGCGGCGATGGCTGCTTCGATGCAACGTCGGTTGTACGCCGAGGATCAGGCCGGCGGTGGTGGGATCAAACACTCAGTTTGCAAATGGTGCTATAGGCAGAATTCGATTGAAGAGATTGCCATCGCTGGGAAAGCGTTCGGGCTGAGTTCCATCGAGCTATTAGATCCGGATCAAATCAAATCGGCCCAGTCGCACGGACTGACCTGCGCGTTGGTGAACGCCCCCACGGGCAAGACGGACAAAGGCGTTCAGGTCGGCGGGATACCGAAAGCTTTCAACCGCAAAGAGTACCACGATACGCTGGTTGAAATTTACACCAAACGCATTGAGCAAACGGCGGCGCTGGGGCTGACGAACCTTATTTGCTTCTCAGGTAATCGCGATGGCATGGACGATGAAGAGGGGCTTCAAAATTGCGCCCAAGGGATCAAACGGTTGCTGCCAGTCGCGGAAAAACACAACGTCACGATCACACTGGAACTGCTCAATTCGTTGGTCAACCACAAAGACTACATGGGTGACACAACAAAGTGGGGGACAAGATTGGTCGATACGATCGGATCAGACAATTTCAAACTTCTCTACGACATCTACCACATGCAAATCATGGAAGGCAACGTGATCAAAACGATCCAAGACAATCACCAGTATTTTTCGCACTACCACACCGGCGGCGTGCCGGGACGAAATGAGATCGACGATACCCAGGAACTGAACTATC
The DNA here is from genome assembly GCA_964408465.1 of uncultured Pirellulaceae bacterium. Lineage (GTDB taxonomy): Bacteria > Planctomycetota > Planctomycetia > Pirellulales > Pirellulaceae > Mariniblastus. Next base: position 267 of record CAYOZV010000094.1, on the reverse strand, counting down.
CTGCGATTGTCAAAGCAATCGCCGACACGGGATACAAAGGTTTCATCGGCCAAGAGTTCATCCCAGCCCGAGAAGACAAACTGGCATCGTTAAAGCAGGGTGTTGAGATCTGCACGCTGGGCTGATCGAGTCGTTGTCGTTGTCGCCTTTTACCGATAATGGCCTTTGACTCCCTGGCTGTGCTCGCCTTAAACGCCCAGGCCCAAAACCTTAGGCTAACGCCCAATGGCACTCACTTTAACGACTTTTGCACCTCAACCTGACTTC
>CAYOZV010000093.1:0-18056 GCA_964408465.1 uncultured Pirellulaceae bacterium | reverse complement strand
TGGGCTGAATCTTGGGCAACAACGATGCTCGGGGCGAACAGGACTGCGAAAAACAACGGGCCCACCAAAGCCCAGCCGCAAACCGGTTTGGGAAGAGTTAGTAGATCAAGAAGTGACATTGAAAGTGCCTTTTCGAATTATTTGTTTTTCGACCCGCCGACGATCGATCTTGTGGGATCGTGCTGTGCCGATAGCAGAACGGGCTGCCGTGGCGGCGTTAATTTTAGCTAATTCCAGCCGGCAAGGTGCATCATATTAAACACTGGTGTTGAAAAATTTCCCCAGTCGCCGTAAGTTACCAATCGCGGAACGGGCGTCGTGCCTGGGATTTCGCAAGTTAACTGTCGCGCAAAAGGAGTCTGCGTGTGTTTGTTGCCGCAACTACGCAATGCTACCCTGATCTTCCCCTTGATCAGGCTATCGAAAAACTAGCTCATTTAGAGTTCTCTCATATCGAAATCATGGTCGATGAAGGCGGTCAGCACCTTAAACCGTCGACCATCAGAGACGACTTTCAATCCGCCTACAACACATGCATGTCGACCCAGCGTTTGATCGTGTCGGGGTTGTATCTCGACATCAAGGACCAAGGCGAAGCGTACTTCGAGATGTTTAAGAAGTGCTGCGAATTGGCCAAAGCGGCAAAAATTGTCACTTTAACGGTGCCCTCGGGTGAACACGGGACTCCCTTCAACGAAGAAGTCGAACGTTACAAGGAACTGGTCAAGATCGCCGAACGACACGGGGTGCGAGTGGCGATGCGATCCAAAGTCGGAAACCTCTCTGCCGACACCGACACCGTCAGCGTAATCTGTGGTCACGTCAAAGGGCTCGGTTTGTCGCTGGATCCCAGCCATTACATGTTTGGCGATCCTGAAACGACGGCTTATGAGAAATTGTTTCAGTACGTTCACAACGTCTATCTGAGGGATTCGACCGGCGAAAAACTGCAGGTCATGGTCGGTCAGGGCATCGTTGATTACGGACGCATTATCAATCAGCTCCGTCAGGTGAAATACCAACGCGCTCTGTGCGTCGATATTCAGCCCACCGATGATCCAGATATCGATCACGATGGCGAACTTCGCAAGCTGAGGCTGCTGCTGGAAAGCCTGATCATGATCTAGTGGTTTGTTAGTGCTAAAAATTTAGGTAGTGGACTTCGCCAGAAGTCCTTTCTATCTCTCTGGGACCGGCCTGAGGAATTCCGGCGAATCCCACTACGGCGAATCCCACTACGGCGAACCCTCAAATTGAGCTTTGGCCCACCACGAGGCCGCAGCCGCCCACGCCTACAAAGGCCGTAAAGATCTTCGGTGGTGGCCTCGTTATTCGCCGCGGGGGTGGTGGCAATGTCAGCAAGCGATGTCAGGGAGTGATTCGCCGGGCGTGCTATGACAGCAGACATGCTTGTTAAACTGCGGCGGCTGGCGTTGTTTTTCTGATTATTCCGACTTTGACGAAAGCGGTGGCCTTCGGGGTGCCGATGACTGTTCCAACGGCGTCTTCTTTTTGTCTGCATGGGCGGACATTCAGGGAGACATATATCCATTGAACAGGATGAGCGAAATGTTTTTTCCCCCCAATCGTCAAACGATCATTGCAGTGTTTGTTGTGGTCACCACCATGGCGATCTCGACCCAAGCGATGGCTTGGCAAAGCGCTGAATTTGAACGTCGTGCCGCCGCGATGGCCCGGGCGCGTGCTCGCAGCAACCAACCGATGGTGGTGTCTGCGTCCGCTGAACAAGCGGTGAAGGTTCAAAAGACCAAACAAACGATGAAGTCCGCCACGGGAGTTGCCAAACGCAATCCTAATCCGCGGCCCAATGAGCGTGTCGCCGCGGCGATCGTCACAACGCCGCGTTCGGTCGGTGCGCCTCGAAAACCGGCGCGTGTGGCGCAGATGATTCACGGCGGATCGCCGATCATGGGTGGTTCGGTTGTTCAGGGCAACATCGTCGGTTCGACTTACGCGGGCGGCGAAATCATCAGCGGCGACCCGATCTACGAAGAAGTAATCCACGACAGCGTGATCTACGATGAAGGCTACTCGGTCACCGACTGCGGATGCGGCGCTGGTTCCACCGGATACCAATGCGGCATCGGTACCGCGATTGACGGCGGATGTTGCGGACGCGGCGGATGCCCTCCGGGAGGCCCTTGTTGGTTGGGTAACATTGGCAAAGCATTGCGGACCGGCGAGTACTTCGGTGGAGCGACCGCTTTTCAAAGCCCGCTGTTCACAGAGCCAGGTCAAAGCGACCCGGTCAACGAAAATAACTTAGCCAGCGATTCCAGTTTTGGATTTTATGGCGGATTTAATTTGGGCATTCCCCTTTGCCGACTCTCTTGCGGATATCTTTCAGGCCAGTTTGGTATTCGAAGTGTCAACACGAACTTTAACGGTAATGAATTCACCAGCGAGGAACGCCGTCAAACGTTCGTCACCGCGGGTCTTTATCGCCGCGTCGACTATGGACTTCAGTTTGGTGCGGTGGCCGATATTCTCCACGAAGAATGGTTCACCGAATCAGACTTGGTTCAGATTCGCGCCGACCTCGGTTGGGTTTATCAGGGCGGACATACGGTCGGTTTTCGTTATGCGACGGGCGTCCAAGATGATATCACCGAAGGCGCCTTTAACGGCGACCAGTTCTCTGACTTCTTTCAAACGACTGATGACAACTACCGATTCTACTATCGCCACATGGCACCATGGGGTGGATGGGGCGAGGCGTTTGTCGGCTGGGGCGAAGCGGCTCAAACGATTATCGGCGTCGATGTCGATCTGCCAGTTACCGATTACATCTCATTCCAATCAGGATTCAGCGCTTACTTAAACGACGATTTGGTTCCTGCGACGGGAAATTTCCAAGGCGGAAATTTGAACGAAGCTTGGAATCTGTTCGTCGGCATCTCATTCAAGCCCCAGGGACGCAGTTGGTACCGATCCTACGATCGTCCGCTATTTTCAGTCGCCGACAACGGGACGATGTTGGTTCGCCGACAGTCTCCTGAGATTAATTGATCTAATCGAACCTAGATTAAAATTACTTACACCAGTGGCCGGCCAGTCACTGGTGTTTCTTTTTAGAACCGGCCGCTTTTTGGCTGTCATTGGGAACCCTGTTGACAGAATTGGGCCGCGCAAGCATATTCTGCCAGAGTTGTTCATTCCATCTTCACCTCTTCCCAGTAAACCATTATGACCGCCGTTTACAAACGAATCATTCTCAAACTTTCTGGCGAGAGCTTCAGCCCATCGGGCGAAACTGGGATCAGCATGGATGAAGTGGTCCACATCTCTCAGCAAATCTTTGAAGCTCAGAAATTGGGCTGCGAGATTGCGGTGGTTATCGGTGGAGGTAACATTCTCCGTGGTAGCCAGTTTAAAGCCAAAAACGACGTCGTCGAAGAAGCAACAGCGCACTACATGGGCATGTTGGCCACCTGCATCAACGGGCTGGCGCTACAAGACGCGCTGGAATCGGTCGGGTGCCAGACGCGGTTAATGAGCGCGATCAAGATGGATGGCATCTGCGAACCCTACCTGCGTCGGCGAGCCCATCGTCATTTGGAAAAAGGCCGCATCGTGATTTTGGCGGCAGGCACCGGCGGTCCGTTCGTGACCACCGACACCGCGGCGGCCCTGCGAAGCATGGAATTGGGAGCCGACATCTTAATGAAGGCCACCCGCGTGGACGGTATCTACGACGAAGATCCTGAAAAGAATTCAAACGCGACACGATATACGGATTTGAGTTTCCAGACCGCAGTGGAAAAGAACCTGCGGGTGATGGATTCCACAGCAATCTCCCATTGCATGGAGCACAACATGCCTATCATGGTCTTCAACTTTCGCGAAGACGGCAACATCGTCAAAGCGGTCACCGGCGAAAAAATTGGAACGTTGGTCACCAATGGTGACAAAGGTGCGGTCTAAAATACGCGCCCGCCAGCACGCGGCACTCTGGGCGACCCAATTGGGGAACGCGGACCAGAAGGGACATTAATCTGCGCTAATCGAAATTAATTTGCGCGGCAGAATTTGATTAGTGTCCATTAGCTCAGATTAGTGTTCCTGCCCGTTCTCTTCTGCCACCACGCTGCGACCATCGCCGCGATGCAGATAAGGCCCAAGAGCATCGGGATCACATCGCCGATTTTCCGATACAGCGCGGTCGGGTATTTTCGGTCGGTGTCAATTTCGCAGATGAGGAATTCGGCTGCGCGTCGTTGGCCTTTGGATCGCGCGACGCCCCATGGATCAATATGAGCCGACAGTCCCGTGTTGGCGCAGACCAACATTGGTTTCCGCATCTCCACGGCGCGAAAAACATTGCAGGCGTAGTGCAAATCTAGGCACGACGTCCCGAAAAACCAGCCATCGTTGGTGATGTTCAACAGCACGTCCGGTTCGCCTTGGTCCTGAGAGATGGAATTCAGCTGACGGCGAATCAAATGGGGAACCGTTGATTCGAAGCATATATTGGGGGCAATCTTAATACCCCCTGATTCAAATAACCGCGCCTCGGTGCCCGGCGTCAAATTCGTGTTGATGGGCAGATACCGCATCAACAGCGGGAAATGCTCCAGCACCGGGACGTATTCACCAAACATCACGCGGTGGTGTTTGTCGTAGCGGTCCACGGGCGCCCCGGTGTTATTCAGCAATACTGCCGAGTTAAAAATCTCTTGGCGGCTGCGATCGATGGTCGAAGTTCCGATAATCGTGGGCACGCCCGCAAAACGGCCGCCTCCACTGGTCATCCCCAACCAAACCTCTTTGAGATTTGCCTGCGATATCAATGCGCTTTGGATCGCCATTTCATCGCCACCTTCCTCAGCCACATAATTGCCGTAGGGATAACTTGACTCCGGCCAGACGATCAAGTCGATCGAATCGTGGGCTTCTCTGGCGGCCCAATTGATGTCGCGCAGATGCCCGAGTTCGTCTAGAATCTGCGCTTCGGTTTTTGGTTTAAGAACGGTGTCGATGGAAGTTTGAATCAGCGCGACCCTTTGGGGGGCCGCGTTTTTCGATTCTTCGACTTGGTTCAGGCGAAAGGCCCCGTAACCGGCCACCAATGCTGCAATCACAACGCACCCAATGAGGCCCTTGGCGCGGTGGGTCGAGTAACAGCAATAAGTGGCCGCTGCGGCAAATGCGGTCATCGCAAAAGTCACCGTGTAAGCTCCGCTTAGATCCGCAATTTGGATTACCAGCGGATTGGAGTACTGGCTGTGTGAGAGAGCCACCATCCCAAATCCGGTCAGGAAATTGATTCGGATCCATTCCAGTCCTGTCCAAGCGATCGGGATTGCGATCAGCGGTGAAATTCTCCAGCGTTTTAGTTGGCCAGCGACCGCTAACATCAGCGGCGTGAAAACTGCCAGGTACGCCGACAGCGCGATCCAACCGATGAATAGGATCGGGTGAGGCAGCGGTATAAAGTAAAACGTCACCAACCAAAAAATCAGGCTGGCCAACCAAACTTGGACCGCGGGAAGTCTCAGCACACGCGGGCGCACGACGCTTGTTCTGGCCGCGTCATTTTCGTCGGCGGCGATGATCAGGCTCAGTAATGGAATCGGAGCCAACCAAGCCAACCAAGCCAATCCGACCGGTGGAAACGCCAGCCATAATAACACGCCGCTGAAAAAGGTCCGCCCAAATGGGCTGAACAAAAGGCGTCGCAGGCTATTATGATTTCGCGCGACCTCGGCCGAAGAAGCGGACTGAAAATCATCTGGAGGCATGGCGGCACGCGTGAAAATAATAGACGTCATCGAATGCCGGTTATCGTAAGGTGTGTCCAAAATTTTTGCCATGCGAGTAACAACCCGTTAGGTGACGACAGGTGAATTCGAAATAACTCGGGAATAATGTGTGAAAGCCGTGCGGTCGTTTTGACTTTCGATCCTAAAACGCTTAGGTTAAATGTTCTGAAGGATCACTCCTGAGAGAACGTTGAATCAACGAGAGTCTTGAAAAACAGAAATTGAATATGAAGAACGCAGTAGCACTTATTTTGGGCGGAGGACGCGGGACTCGTCTGGCGCCTTTGACGTCAATTCGCAGCAAACCCGCGGTGCCGGTGGCCGGTAAATATCGTTTGATAGACATCCCCATTTCCAACTGCCTCAACAGCGACATCAACAAAATCTACGTGTTGACGCAGTTCCTCTCGGTCTCGCTACACAGCCATATCCGCAGCAGTTACACCTTCGATAAATTTAGCGGCGGCTTCGTCGAATTGTTGGCCGCTCAGGAAACCGCCAGCAGTGGCACCGATTGGTACCAAGGAACCGCCGACGCGGTGCGAAAGAATTTGATCTACTTCGATCAACCGGATATCGACTTCGTGGTGATTCTCTCGGGTGACCAACTTTATCGAATGGACTACCAGGAACTGATCGACACGCACGTTAAAACCAAGGCTGACGTGACGATTTCTTGTATGCCTGTCAGCCGCGAGGACGCCAAAGGTTTTGGTGTCATGCAGTTGGAAGATTCCGGACGCGTCAAAGGCTTCGTTGAGAAACCGCAAACCGATGCTGAGATTGATGAGGTGCGGACCGATCCCGATTGGATCGCGTCACGCGGCATCGACAGCAAAGGCCGCGACTGTTTGGCCAGCATGGGCATCTATGTTTTCAATAAACAGTTGCTGATCGACATGTTATCGGATTCCGAATATACCGATTTTGGCAAAGAGGTTTTTCCCGACACGATTAAAACGCACAACGTGCAAACGCATTTGTTTGACGGATACTGGGAAGATATTGGAACGATCAAGTCCTTCTACGATGCGAATCTAAACTTGGCTTCGCCGGAGCCTGAATTTGATCTGATTTCCATCGACAACCCGATTTACACAAGATCGCGGTTCTTACCACCGACACAGATGTCCGGGGCACGCGTGAAAAACAGCTTGATCGCCGACGGATGTCGTATCGAGGAAGGGGCCGTCATTGAAAACAGCATCATCGGTTTGCGAACCATCGTCGGCAAGAACGTCACGATCAAAAACTCCATCATCATGGGCGCCGCCGACTACGAGCGTGACGATAACGACCGAATCCCTCTGGGCATCGGCGAAGACACGCTGATCGACGGCGCGATCATCGACCTAGATTGTCGCATCGGTAAAAATGTGAAAATTATCGGAAACGCGGACCAACCGGATTCCGATCTCGAGCATCCTGTCTGCGTCGTCAGGGATGGCATCCCGATCATCATCAAGAAAACGGTTCTTGACGATGGTTGGAATTTGAACGACGTGATTTAGTTTCCTGTGGCTTGTGGATGCTGCCAAGAGTCCTGCCTTTCCATTTAACGTTCAGGCCTGCCCGCCTCATCGACCACCCAACCAGGAACCGTCAATGGGCCAACCCCAAACCCCCGCGAACTACTTAGCCCTCAACCCCGAACACATTGTCGGCACGATCAAGCGATTAGAGGGACGTATCGCCGAACGTTTTCCCGAAGCCGGCTTGGTGCGGGTTTGTAACGAATTGGCGAGCGTCGCTGATCAGATGGTCGAACGGGCGCAGTGGATTGGGCGACCGGTGCTGTGGTTGCGACTGTTGTCTTGGGGAATCTGTCTGACCGTCGTGTCGCTGACGGTGTATATGCTGTGGTCGCTGGGCGTGACGTCAGAGGATTTGCAAATCGCCGCCGTCAAAGGGAACCGTTTTACCGCGATCGTGACTTTCACCGAAGCGGCGATGAATGACGTGCTGTTGATAGGAGCGGCACTGTTCTTCATTTTCACGATCGAGAAACGCTATAAACGAAGCCGAGCGTTGAAGGCGTTGCATGAACTGCGTTCGATTGCCCACATCATCGACATGCATCAGCTGACCAAAGACCCGCACCGCGTTATCGCCAAACCGCTCTTCACCGGCGAGGGACTGTCGCCGAAGTTGAACATGACGGCGTTCCAATTACGCCGGTACTTGGATTATTGCAGCGAGATGTTGTCTTTGACGGGCAAGATCGCGGCGGTGTACGTGCAGCAGTTTGATGATGCGGTCGCGATGGCGTCCGCGTCAGAGCTTGAGGCGCTCGCCGGTGATTTGTCCAACAAGATCTGGCAAAAAATCTTGATCCTCGAATCCTACCAGCCCAGCGGATCGGAACAGGCCGCCATCAATCCGACGATTGTTATCAACGAGTAAGCTCGCGTTTTCCAAGGAAGAATACCCAGCGAATCGTGTTGATTCGGTGCCACGAACTGGCCGCTGCTAAAGTTTCACAAAAAATTAAAACAGGGCTTGAGGCGACACACCATTGGGCTATCATATCGCCGCGGGATGGAGCAGCCCGGTAGCTCGCGAGGCTCATAACCTCGAGGTCGTCGGTTCAAATCCGGCTCCCGCAACTTAGATGTGGTCGAAACAACGTTTCGTCCCAAAACACGAAAAGCCGATGCATGCTCTGCGTCGGCTTTTTTCGTTTTGCTTTTTCCGTTTTTAGAGTGCTTCTGCTCAGTCCTGAGAGAAAATAAGCGCACTGTAGGCCGCCAGCGGGAACTGGGCCGATTGCTGGCTTCCGTCGTGCTCTTGCGGCTGAGTTTGCACCGCATCGACGGCGAACTTTTGGTCGAAATGATGGCAGATGGACGCCGAATTGAGTCGGACTTTCCATGTCCCCTCCACTGGAAACCCAAGACGATAATCCGTCCAGTCGCGATTGCCAAAATTTAATACGACGATCGTCTTGCCGCCGATCGCCCCCGTCCGGCAGCGTTCGAAAGCAATCACTTTGTCTTTATCGTTGAGTTGCAGCGGATAAATGTCCGAACCGCTAAGACCGGCCGTCGTGCCCGTTTTATTCAGGCGCAGCCCAATCAAATCGCGATACATTCGCATCGTCGGTTCGCGTTTACCCGCTTCTTCCCAGTCGATGGGTTTGGTGTCATCAAACCAATCGGTTCGCACAAACTCTTGGCCCTGAAAGATCATCGGAATGCCGGGGGCGGTGAACACTAAAACGGCGCCCAATGCGGATCTCCGTTTGGCGTACCAACCGTGCGGGTTGTTTTGGTCAATTTCTGAGGGTACGCGTTGCTTCCCGTTGGCGACCTCGTCATGGGATTCGGTGTAGACAACACGTTCGAACGCATCGTGGTTGTACCGGTGAAAAACGGCATTGAACACCGAATGCATGCTCCGGTGCTGGTCATCGGCCAGCGTGATGGCTTGGCGGATGGGATGGACAAAGGATTCGTCCCATTGCGTTGAAAAATTCGCGCCGCCGTACGCTTCCGGTTTGGTGAGAGCTGAGTTGGTGCGCAGGTCTTCGGCGATCGTGATTTTATTCGGAAATCGCTCTTGGATTTTCCGGTTGATCCATTGCATCAACGACCAACCTTCGGGAATCGGACGACCGTCGGTCCCGTCGACCGTGCGGATGTACAACGTCATGTCATAACGCAGCCCGTCCATTTTGTACTCTTCCAGCCACATCATGGCATTGTCGTGAATGAAGGATCGAACTTCGCCGCGTCCGTAGTCCGGACGCGATTCTCCCCATGGTGTGCTGCTCCGCCAGTCGTTGTAAAAATAGATTCCCCCCTTTTCTTTTTCGCTCCAACCATCAAACCGCCACAGATCAAGGTCGCTCGGCCCGAAGTGGTTGTAAACGACGTCCATGATGACGGCGATTCCGTGTTCATGAGCCGCTTTGACCAAACGTTTGAGTGCGTTGGGACCGCCATAGGCACTTTCGACGGCGAAAAGGTGAGCCGGATTGTAGCCCCATGAGTAGTCGCCGGCGAATTCAGCGACCGGCATAATCTCGATCGTGTTGACGCCCAACCATTGGAGGTACTCCAGTTTGTTCATCAAACAGTCAAACGTGCCAACGGAGTTTTCCTTGGTGCGATTGAAAGTGCCGATATGCAGTTCGTAAATTACCAGTTCGTTGAAGTTAGGAAGCTGGAAATCGTCGTCCCCCCAGTCGAACGCATGCGTATCATAGACGACCGAGTTTCCGACGGAGTTGGTGACTTCCCTTGAGTACGGATCGATCCGTAGCAGTCGTTGGTCTCCATTGGCGATTTCGTATTTGTACTGGTCTCCAACTTTGGCATCGGGAACGAACAGGTGCCATCTCCCGTTCTCACCGGCTTTCATCGGGTGCTGCGTTGGATCCCAGCGGTTAAAGTCTCCGACCACGGCAACCGAATCGGCGTGGGGCGCCCAAACGCTAAATGCAACGCCTCCACCGATAAGCGTCGAACCTAGCTTGCTGTTTTTTAGAATCGGCTTGTTCATTCGGTGTTCCGTCGAGGGGGGAATCTGTTTGGGCGTGGGGATGCTGCCTGACAAGCACGAAGCTGCCGTTGATGAAACTGTGCAGAACCCGCGTTTGAGATAAGGCCACTTGTTAAACCTCCAGCCGTTCGCGACAGCGGTAGCGCTGTTGCTGATCCGTATCAGCCCTTAGGCGGCGGTTTGACGAGTTAAGAAAAGTAGCTGCCAGTCGATATTTTCGGCGAAGTTTCGGATTCTCCCACAACGCATTTCGAACGAACTTGGTCAATTTGTGGACGTTCGACCGAGTCACAACGATTAGCCGGATCGGATGAAATGATTCCCTTTTTTAAGCATAAGCACCCAGCCCAAAGAACCGCTTTGTTAGGAAACTGAGGCCACGCAAAATACATTCAAGGTTCGTCTAACGTTACTGGCTTTGATCCTGAATCCGAGCAGAACTTTGGATTGGATTGGAAGATGTTACCGACGCACCTAGATTCCCCTCGTTGTCCATCGGCACAATCGTGCTGAGCAACACGTCGAATCCGCTGTTGGCTTCCGCGAAAATGCGCTGAGTATAAGACCACTGATTGATGCTCGTGTCGCGGGATGATGGAACGATTTTGATATAAGCGGGAGCCTCCTGCCAATAACTCCCGTTGAAGTATCGCGCCGTGGTTCTGCTTTGGATGGTAAGAATCGCTGCTGTGGCAACGGCGTTATCCTCCATGAATCCTGCGTACTCAATCACGTCCTCAATGGAGTCCTCCGGCGCCGGCGACGTCATGGTCAGGTTGGGCAAAGTCGGCCGTCGAAAACTTATCAACGACTGGATTAAGCTCCGCTGTTTTGAGTCTGGCAAAGAGTCAAACGTGTTCTCCAGTTGAAAAGGATCTGACCTCAGGTCGTAAAATTCGTGTTCTCCACTGACCCAGCCAATATGAACCGAATCGTAAAAACGTTCGGCCGTGTAAGTCATTGGCACTCGTTGGCGGCCGACATATTTGCTGGCCCAATTCTCAATCATGATCGAACGACGCCAACGCTGGGGGGCGATGGAAGACTCACGCCGCGCGATCGGTGCGAACGATTTGCCGTCCAAATCGGAAGGGATTTCCGCCCCGGCCAACTCCAGAATTGTCGGGCAAACGTCAATATGAGCCACCAAATGCGACGCGTAGCAACGCTGCCCGTTGGTCACCGATCGGGGGGCGGCGACGATCAAGGGAATATTGGAACTGCGGTTGTAAGGATCTTTCTTCGCGACCAAACGATGATGCCCTAAGGAATAACCGTTGTCGCTGGTAACGAAGAACCACGTGTTATCCAAATGGCCGGCGGCAGCCACGCGGTCGATGATCGCGCCGAACATGTCGTCAACCGATTTCATCGCTCGCAGCCGAGACAGATAAACCCGTTCTACAAATTGTTTCTCCGATTTGGTCAGTGGCGGACGCTGTACGATTTCTGATTTGTCGGTGACATCGGGTTCGTCAAAATCTGGATCATCGACCGGTTGCTTGAGATGCGAAGCGTAGTTTGCGTATTTGGGTTGGACCATCTTTGCGACGTCGCTGCCGATCGGCGTATGAGGTGCAAAGGGAGCAAGATACAACAGAAACGGCTGGTCCGATCTCTGTTCGAATTGTCGATCCAATGCCAACAAAGCCTCGTCGCGATCAGCGTCAGTGATGTACTGATCATCCTCGATCTTAAACGGCCTAGGCTTAGGCTGTGAGATGTTTGAGAATTTTGAGGTGCCAAAGTACTTAGCCCCCAGAGAAGCACTAAAATCGTCCCAGCCTTTGGGAACAAGTTTGTCGAAACCGGAGTGATGGTATTTACCCACGTGAATGGTTCGATAGCCGGCTTGCTTCATCCACACGCCAAGTTCGTTTTCGTCATGGCCAAGCGTTTTGAATCGCTGGTATCCACCTTGGAAGCCGTTCTCATCGCGGCTTCCTTCACGACCGATTTTACAACCATTATTAAAAGCGTACTTCCCAGTGAAAAACGCCGCTCGGCTGGGAGCACAAAATGGCGTGGTGCAATGGGCGTTGGTGAACGTCGTTGATCGCGCCGCCAATTGCCTGAGCGCGGGATAGTGCGCGTCGATGTTGGCAGCGCTGAGGATATCCGCGTCGGCATCGTCCAAATTGAGAACAACAATGTTGGGCCGCGCAGTTGCCGCCGGCCCCCTCTGAATGTTCTGTCCCAACGCCGACGGCGCGTTCTCAACAACGATCAACAGCAGCGCCATGTACGCCATGTGCGTTATGATCGCCATAAGAGAATGGACAGCGGATTTAAATCGCATAATTTTGATTCGATCGCGTTGGGGAGCAATGTATTCAAAACTATACGCGGCACTCAAGAATGAGGTTTTGACAAAGCAGCGTTTAAGCGCGTCACCTTCGCCGACTATGGTTCATTTACGCGGTTTTACGGCTCAGCGATCTTTGGCAAAATTTGCCGGTCATCCAGATTTTGCTCGGCCTTGGCAGTCCGCGATCACCAGCGACCGGAGTTCGGCCAGTAAGAAAACCGAACCTGCAATGCAAACGAAATCCCCGTCATTCACGCGGGCCCACCATTGTTTCCACGCCGAAACGGGCTGGTCGACGATCGAAACCTTTTGCCCAAAACCCAGACGCTGCGCCTGTTCGATCAGATCACTGGTTGGCATCGCGCGGGGATTGTTCTGGTATTGGGTGAAAATAATTTCATCAAAAATCGGCAGCAATACCGCTAACATTTTTTCACAATCCTTTTCCTTGGTCGTTGCGAAAATCAGTGTGCGTTTGGTTGCCGTTTTCCATTGAGTCGAAACGTCGCACAAGTAATCGCGCAGTGCCTCGGCCGATGCGGGGTTGTGACTCATGTCCATTAGGACGGTCGGGCGCGAGCAAATCCGTTCCATGCGTCCGGCTAAGTGGGATCGTGATAGTCCCGCGCCGATCGCGTCATCGTTGATTGTCCATCCCGATTGACGAAGCTCCATCGCAGCGGCAATCGCCAACGCCGCATTGTCTGCTTGGTGACTTCCCAGCATTGCCGGTTGCAAGTCCTTGAGGAGAATGTCACGGCCACCTGTTTTTATCGTGAAATCAAAACTTACGCCGTCAGCGTGTCGCTGAATTGAAAAATTTTCACCGCGCTGCAACAGCGCACTGTTTCGGTCGGCGGCAACGCTTTGGATCACCGGTTGGCAAGGTTCGCCGGTGACTCCGCTGATTACGGGCACGTCCGGTTTAATAATGCCCGCCTTTTCGAACGCAATTTTCTCCAGCGCGGTGCCCAATTGTTTGGTGTGATCCAAACTGATATTCGTGATGATGCAAAGTTTTGGTTGGCAAACATTGGTGGAATCAAGACGTCCGCCCAAGCCGGTTTCCAGCACGACCGCATCGCAATTTTGATCGGCGAAAAACTGCATCGCCATCGCCGTTGTAAATTCAAAGAAAGTCACCGGTCGCCGATTCTGCGACGTTAGCCATTGGTCATACTCCGTTACGATCGGTTCGAAGCGTTCGAACACTGTCAGCATCTGGTCGTCGGTGATCAGGTTTCCATCGACCGCCATGCGTTGATGAATCGTTTCCATGTGAGGCGAAGTATAAACGCCTGTTCGCAATCCGGACGCTGTCAGAATCGCCCCGAGCATCGTGCAGACCGAGCCCTTGCCTTTGGTGCCGGCCACGTGGATGACAGGATACTTCTGCTCCGGCGAACCCAACCGCTGCACCAGTCCCTGCATCTTTGAAAGATCGAAGCTCTTGGGGGCCACGTGAGCCTGCCGTTCGTAGTTGATACGACCGTAAAGCTTCCCGAGTTGAGTTTCGAATTTAGTGGAGGTTTTTGAATTCATCGTGTGCGTGCAGAAAAAAAGGATCGCTCTGCACATTGTTTTCGATGGATGCCAAATTGAAAAGCGGGCCCGTTCCCGCGGGTTTACATATAACGGCCAACTCCGACGCACCGGTCACTGAACTTAGAGGATCGAAGTCGATCGAAATACGACGCCAATGTTGCTGAAACGGCTGATAAAGTTCCCTGGTGGCGTTTGTGTCGCTTCCAAAAATTTCGACCTGTTGACATCGCCGCCAGTGGTAAATGCGACTTCGATGGCACGCCGAGGATCGAGTGTCACGCTTTGATCGCCGAAGTAGAATTCGTTTTCGCTGATCGTCACGTTTTGTGCATTGCGGACAGAAAGCGCCGCCTTGCCCCAATCCCGAAAACGATTGTCGACAATCGTTAAATTTGAAATTAGATGAGAATGGCCCTGCACGACACGGTCTCGGTAACGGTCTAATTTGAACGAAACGACCGCACGCGCATGAGCGTCGTTGAGATAAGGATCGCCGAATCCGTTGACGTTGAAGTCATTATTTTGAAGCAAAATGTCACGCGGGATATTGCCCAAGGGCCAACTGGTTTGGTTGTGTCCGGCGATCGCAGAATTTTGCAGGCCGGCGTAGCTGCTGTCCACGATTTGGATATTCTCTGCCATTAAGAACGTCCCAAAACGCCGGCTGTTGGCAAAACTGCTGTTTTGAATCAGGCCGTTTTTCGAAAGGTCGCGGTTGAAGACTTGGATGTCATTACGGTACCCCAAAAACGATTTGCCTCGGGCATCGCTGGGATCGGCAACCGTCGCGCCACGGATCGGTTGGTCGAACGTTACGCGACTGATAATTCGGAAGTTCGCCGCTTGGTCTCCACGGATTGTTTCTGCCGATACAACACGCGCCTCAAGCAGCTCAACCCCCTTGTTCGGATCATAGAACAGCACTTTGTCCCCAGGCACAAAACGTTGGTCATAGCTGTTTCCGATTTGACTGAAGTTCACCGTCGCTAGATCCAACATGTTGGGGGCCACAACATTGAGGATCGTTGAAGGCAGGCTGTAAAGGTTGGAAGCGTCATCGCCGACACCTTCAAACGTCGAATCCTCTACCCAAACGCCTTCTCGATTGTCTTGGATGTGAACCGCATCGGCGTTGACCCCTTTGAACCGTCCGGGTTTGATAACGGCATGACTGTTGAGAATATTGATATGAGAAGAACGGGTGGCCGAAACAAAAGTTGACGACGAAGATGCGGCGACAACGCCCGACAGGGTGACCTGATCGGAGCCTCCAAAGATCCCGATCACGTTATGTTGCCCGCGGCGCTGAAAAACGAAACGATCGCCAGGTTCCAGCCCGTCGGCGTCCAGCAGTTCGATCTGGTGCAGTTGATTGGCGGCAAGCTCTCTTCCCGCGGTTGGTAGATAGCGCTGTTGGGAGCCTAATTTCAAACGTCCGGCAACGTTGGGGTCAATTGCGTAACCCGTTCCTCTTGGGTTGGTGTCTTTGTTAAAAAAATCTGCGCCCGGAGTCACCGTCACCGCCGGATCCACGTTGAGCACGATCGAATTGCCATTGAGATCGACTTCTTCGATGATGCCTTGGGAGAAAGTGATAGCGCGGTAAACGTCCTCCAGCGGCGATGCTCCCTCAGAGTAACGCTCCACATAGTCGACCTCAAAGTCCTGCAAAACCACGCGTTCACTGTCGAAGACATGCAGAAAACTGGCCGCTGGATTGGAGACGAAAAACTGTGCTCCTGCGCCGGCCAGCACAAAATCGTCGCGCTGGTGAAGCACAAACAGCGCCGTTTGAAGAACGCTCTGTTGGTCGATGTTGTAGACGCCGCTGGTGAACTGCAGCTTTACCGGTCCCTCTATTTGATTCGCCGCCGCGATCGCGGCCGTGATCGCAGCATGGTCGTCCATTCGATCGTCGGCAATCGCGCCGAAATCGGCGGCGTCGATTACGTTCTGCTGGGGCACGTCGATCGACCGCAGCGGTGCTTCACGTGGCAGGATACGTACAATCGAAAAATCGGTTTGGAAGCTATCTCGAATGTGATCACCATTGGCGCCAAACGCCACGAAAATGGTGTCGCCTTGGGAAAGACTGCCGAGATTCACGTCGAATCCATCGGTGCTCTCAGCCGCGGTGAATAAGTTTCCAATCAGAGGATCGTTGGCGCTGGTTCCGATGATGACTTCCAAACCGTCGCTGGAATTAGCGGTCAATTCTAAAAAACTGTCGCTGATGGCGTAGAAGCCCGAGTCTTCAATCGTAAACGCGGCGATCGCGTATCGGTTTTTCAAATCCGTCTGATCCGCGTATCCCTGTCCGGGGTGCCCACCGTTGCGACTGAGAACGAGATGCCCGGCCGAGCGGTCGCCGCCGTCTGCGGGCGCACGTTTTTGCTGTGCCGTCAAAGCCAATGGTTGGTAACTGGTTTGGTCTTTCAGTCCGCCGGTGGAAAAATCGGAACCCGACGGCGCGTTCCAATAGTAATTCCAGCCGGTGGTGCGCCCTGAACTAGCGCGATCAAAATCGGCGCGGTAGTTTCCAACGGTGTGTAGTCGACCGTCAAACCGCGCGATAGAAAAATCGGTGTTGAAGCTATCGTAGACGGCATCCCCATCGCCTCCAAAGGCGACGTGAATCTGATCGCCTTGGGCCACAAATCCAATCCGAGTATCGAAGTAAAACCGAGCGCCGGCTTGAGCGACGTTGGAGTAGATCGTTTTTTCGGTGTCCACGAAGACGCTAAATTCAACACCGCCGGATCGTCGGTCTCGCAAATTGAAAACACTGTCGGTGATTTCAAAGTAGCCAGATTCTTCAACGGTATAGGAAACAATCGCGAACCGATCGTAGGCAATTGATCGTCCGTTGAGTTTCCCCAAACCGGGATGGCCTCCGCCGGCGGTCAGTCCCAACACCGGATCCTCGACCGAACCGATGGGGACGAGCCTAGTGGACGCATCTTGAAGTGGCCCATCGTTGGTCTGGTAGGAGAAAGCCGCGCTGCCAAAATCAGCCGAGTAGCTCGCGACGATCTCCGAAGGGATCATCGTTGTGGCCGTTGCTGCGGCAAGGAGTTGCCTTGGTTCCAAACTGCAATAGGACGACGAACCATTGCCGGCGGCGGAGGGACGTTTTCGTTTACCCGCAAAACGGCCAGCCTTCCGCCCGGCGCGACGGCGCTTGGCGGCGGCAAAAAGGCGATCAAAGACGTGGTTGAACATTGGACGGCGTAGGATGGATGAACGATCTGGGTTGGGGAATCAATCTTTTTATCGTACCGTTTTCTATTTACGATGCTTACCGATTTTGTCTCTATCCACCAATTAACTTGTGATTGCTTTTCCCCTTGCTGCCCGTTTTGCAAATCAAAAGCAAAATTTCTAAGCGCTAGGTGAGGCACGAACTCCAAGAGTGCTGTTTTTTACGTCGCGCTGTGAATCCACTTGAAAACCTTTGGAAGTTTTGTCCATGTTTGAATATGCCTATGCCCGTCCCGCGGCCAGCGTCGATTTAATTGTGCCACGCCAAATTGATGGGCGGTTGCACCTGCTGTTGATTCAACGGAAACATGATCCTTATGCGTTCATGTGGGCTTTGCCCGGCGGATTCATGGAGATCGACGAAACTCTCGAACAGGCCGCCGCGCGGGAATTGAAAGAGGAAACGGGGCTGATCGCGATTGGAATCGAACAGCTAAAGACCTTCTCGCGCGTCGATCGGGATCCACGCAGTCGAGTCATCACGACGGCGTTTGTTATCCAGACCGATCCCAATCAGCAACCGGTGGCCGCCGACGACGCCAGAGACGTTCGCTGGGTCGAATCCGCATCTGCAAGGGGACTCGCGTTCGACCATGATCAAATCGTATTAACGTGGACAGGATCAGACTGAACGCCGAATGTTTTACCGACAACCG
>CAYOZV010000092.1:0-18125 GCA_964408465.1 uncultured Pirellulaceae bacterium | reverse complement strand
ACTTCTCAAAAGTAATCAAACTTGTCCTTGACACAAAAACCTCATAGCAGCGAAACGCTATTATTTTGCGGTCCCCAGATTTTCGATTTGAGACGTAGCATACAACGAGGGGCCAACCGGCTGCAACGCGATGGGTTTTTTTGACGCATTGTTTTTAGTTGCTTTTATGAAAGCGCCCGCTTATTCAAACGCTATTTGCAACCAGAAAAAGACCGCGTCAAAATGCCGAATTTGAATGAGAACGCCCAACGCAAATCCAATTTTTCTGTAGAATCCGGTCACGGATTTACAACGAGACGGACTTCAAAACTGACGACACAACATGCGATACCTCACCGAGATTTTATTAGTAACAGCCACCTTTTTTCTCGCGATCCTAGCTTCAAACGCCACGGCGGTTGGCCAGGTTTCGCCTTCCCAGCGGCCCAACATCATCCTGATGAATCTGGACGATGCAGACTCTGACCTGCTGAGCCCCGAAACGATCGACCAGCACTTTCCGGCGATCGCCGAACTCTATCGTCAGTCCACCGTTTTCACCAACGCCCATTGCACGACGCCGTTTTGCGCCCCCAGCCGCGCGGCGTTATTTACTGGTAAATACGGATTCAACAACGGTTGCAAAACGGGCAGTGAAACGGCGTCCACCAGCGTTGGTTTCCAGGGAGGCTATCAACGATTCAAAAATTATGGCCACGATCGAAATGAATTGGGTTTCTGGATGAAGCGATCTGGATACCGCACGATGCACATCGGGAAATTTCACCACAACGGATTTGACTTCCAGGTGCCCGCGGGCTGGGATGACTTTAGCGTCAGCCTGGGGGCAAAATACTTCGGCGGATCACGGTATTCCAATGTCGACCGAAGTTCACCTCAAAGGTATCGCATTGGAAGTGAAGATTACATCACCGTCGAAGATCGAAAGGAAGCCCAACGCGCATTGGATCTTCATGACCAACAGCGTCCCGACCAGCCCTTCTTTTTGTACCTCGCCCCCATCGCGCCGCACTTTCCGACCAGCCCCGATCTTACGACGATGGCCGAAGCCAAGTACCGATTCTACGCTGAAGGATTGCTGCAACCGCGTGATGATCCCGATTTCGATGAAGCCGACATGAGCGACAAACCGGCGTTTCTCCGGCGCGGCGAACTGACCGCCGCGGAAAAGGCCGCCCTTCAAGAAGCGTTCATCTATCGCCTGCGGTCGATGAAGTCTGTTGACGATATGGTTGGTGTTCTAATCAACCGGTTGAAAAAGAGCGGGCAGTGGGACAACACCTACTTTATGCTCACCAGCGACAACGGATACTCGCTGGGACACCACCGCACGGTGAACAAAAAAAGTCCTTACCAGCGCGACTGTGGGGTGCCGCTGATTGTAAAATCACCGATCCTTGTTTCGGGTCGCAAAATATCGCATTTAACAGCCCAGATAGATATTTGCCCAACGATCTTAGAACTGGCCGGAGTTCCCATCCCCAGCGACATCGATGGTAAATCATTTTTGCCTTTGATCGACAGCAATAATTTGCCCAGCCCGATCACTTGGCGGCGTTCGATCATGCTGGAAAACTGGGCGGATAAGTTCATGTGGGGCCAGCGCATTCCCATGTCCTACACCGCCGAACGTTTCTACGACAGAGTTCACATCGCGTGGTCAACCGGCGACCACGAATTTTACTATTTGGATTCTGACCCATTTCAGTTGAACAATGTTTACGGCCGATTTAATCCAAATCACCAAGACTTTCTTAATCGCTCGTTGCTGGATTTTCGCAGGCACGAGGTGGCTCCCGCGATTACGCTGACCTCTCCGATCAGCGGCACTGCTGTCGGCAATGTGATTCCCTTGGCCGGCTACATGGAAGACAACTCGGCTCCGGTGATGGCGCGATTGGTGGTGCAAAGCCAAGTATCGCAGCGATACTTCAATGGTCGAACTTGGCAGGATGACTTTGTCGCGATCCCTGTCCCGCCTTCCTCCACAACGACCAACATCAATTCATGGAAACACGATCTGGCAATATTTTCTGAAACCAAAAGCAATTTTGATCTCATCATGACCAAAGCGATCCCTTTGGACGATTCTGGAATCACCGGTCCGATGAAGTACACGCTGAACTCGATCGCGGACAATTCGATTTTCGCGGAACTCAATCCATTGATTAACGGTAAGACGTTTACCGGATCGACTCAAAGGATGGTCGGTTTTCACGGACGTTATCCAGACCAGCGTGTCGACTTTTTTATCTTTGACACTCGCACGCTCAACTTCTTCAACGGGCAGCAAATGCAAAATGATTTTGCGTCGTTTACCGCCGACAGCCTGCCCAACCGGCGTTGGTCGAAAGAAGTGCAATTGCCGCCGGGGAACTATCGTTGCCACGCGCGAGCTTACTTCAACCATCTGTACCAAGCGAAAGCATCCATCGCCGAATTTGAGGTACGTTGAACCTCTGGCCACCGCGTTCCAGGGGCGCCTCAGAAATCTATCTGCTATCACATTTGCCAACACCAACGCAATTTTCGCCGCCGAATTTCCCCAACCATCACAACCGGCCGAGTGACCTAGCGGGTTGTTCGGGATGTGAGCCCCGGCGAAAAAAATGCGTCAAAATACTAAACGCTGCCAGTATTACTCGACGATAGATATGGTAATTCCACGCCGGGAGAGTGAGACACGGATTGTCTCACATCAGGATAAAGTCATGGCATGACGATGGAGCGACATGCTGTGACTTTTTCTATGCGCTCTACGCCACACCCAGCATTCTTCGACGCCAGCTGCGTCTATCAATCGACGTGATACTTCAGGAGAACGGCAAAGTAAGAATTTTCGTGCGATGCGAAATTCGGAAGGTCGAGTCTCCGACGGAGACCCATTTAATTTCGTAGGTTTCAGGCGAAGCCCCAAGCCATCGGTTCACGCGAAAATCGAATTTGCCGTGCACCTGCGTGATACTTAAAAAGTTTTGCTTCGCCGCTGGCAATCGGTTAGAGTCATTGGCTGATTCGTGACGCAACCACGAGCCCCTCTTCTTTTTGGCGTTTTGATATGCCGGGCGAAAATGATTCGACAAACGACGCGCCGGTGCAACATCCGGCACTGTGGATTGCGGGAGCCGTCTGCGGCGGCATTGCGGCTGACAGGTGGCTGGACCTTTGGATATTTTCCTACTGCACCATCGCTGTTATTTCAGCGGTCGCCATTGTCGGCTATCGCTGCGGTGTCGCGGGGCCACACTCAAAGACGCGCCAATTGTGCGCGACGCTATTGCTGTTTGCTTCTCTGGGCAGCTGTTGGCATCATGCTTATTGGAATTTCTATCCCGCCAACGAGATCAGCCGCTGGGCAACCGAAGATTCTCGGCCTGTCTGCATTTCTGCGCGGCTACTGTCGGAACCTAGACGGATCGCCACCGCTTCGGCACAAGACCATCTCAATCGTCCACGTGATCAGTCCGACCAATATCGCGTTTTGATTCGTTGCCTTGGGATTCGCGCCGGAGATCAGTGGCAGCCAACCGGCGGGCGAGCCCTGCTGACCGCTCCGGTGTCGGATGTCCCTATTCATGCGGGCGATCAAGTGACGATTTTGGGACGCCTAAAAAGGATCGCCAGCCCGTCAAATCCAGGTGCCTTTGATTTTCGCAACCACTATCGAAGGCATCGTATTCGATCGTCGCTTTATTGTTCTCACGCTGATTCGGTCGAGGTAACCAAACGATCTGAAACAGTGCCATGGTTGGCCTCTTTGCGAACCCAACTGAATGAACTGGCGTGGCATCATCTGGCCCCGAGACAAGCCAGCCTTGCTTCTGCGATTCTGTTGGGCAACCGCGAGCAATTGGAACCTGCGCGGAGGGAGGTCTTCTTACAGACCGGCACGATTCATTTGCTGGCCATCTCGGGACTTCATGTTGGCATTTTGGCGTGCTGCTTTTTCGCGCTCTTTCGCTGCGGGTGGCTCAGCCGAAATGCTTGCCTGTTCCTAACGACCGGTTTCGTCGTGTTTTACGCTTGGTTGGTCGAGTTCCGTCCGCCGGTGGTGCGTGCTTCGATTTTGATCGTTTTGTTTTGTGCCGCTCGGATGCTTGGCCGTTCGGGGCTCTCGTACAACGTCTTGGCCCTAGCGGCGCTATTGGTTTTAATCATCAACCCAACAGATTTATTTGCGTTGGGAACGCAGCTGTCCTTTTTAGCCGTCGCGGCAATCCAATTTGGAAACCGATGGATCTTCCACCCTCCGGCGGATCCCTTGCAGCAATTAATCCAATCGACTCGGCCATGGCCCGTTCGCGCCTACCAAGCCGCCCTCCAGAATCTCCGAGCTGCGTTTGTCGTCAGCGGATTGATTTGGCTGATCTCGATTCCACTGGTGGCAATCAGCTTTCACGTTTTAGCGCCGGTGGGATTGGTGGTGAACCCGCTGGTGCTGCTGCCGATCGCAGTATCTTTGTATGCGGGGATTACGATTTTCGTATTTGGAGACATCGCCGCTTGGGTGGCGCAACTGGCCGCGGTCGTCTGCACGTTCAGCCTCGGGTTTATCGAAGCCTTCGCCGGTTGGGCCAGCAAAATCCCCTACGGCCATCTTTGGACGGCCGGTCCTCCGGTGATTTCAGTCGCCATCTTTTATTTGGGTTGGTTAATATTTGGCCTGTTCCCACCGACGCGTGTTTCGGTGCGGCGGCTTTGTGGGCTGGCCGCCATGTGGTTAATTTTAGGTTGGTGCGTGCCGGTAATCGCGACCCATTTTTATCGCAGTCAAATCCAGCAATCGCTGACAACGACCTTCGTCGACGTGGGGCATGGAACGGCAGTGTTAATCGAATTACCCGGTGGAAAAGTAGTGCTGTACGATTGCGGTTCAACCGCCTCTTCAAAATTCGCCGCGCGATGCGTCTCGGATGTTCTCTGGCACAAAGGCATCGGCGCGATCGACTCGGTCATCGTCTCCCACGCTGACATTGATCACTTCAACGGCATTCCCGAACTGTCAAAACGGTTCTCAATTGGCACCATTTATCTTTCGCCGATGATGAACCGGCATGAATCACCATCGGTCGCCGAATTGAAGCAAGCACTGCTTGAGGGCGGAATCGACGTGAAAGAAATCGCCGCAGGAAACGAGGTCGAAATCGACCGCGGTGTAAGAATCGAGGCGATTGCACCGGCGACTGATTCGGTGCACCCCAACGACAATTCAGCCAGCATCGTCCTCAGCGTCCAATACCAAGGGAGGCGTATTTTACTCCCAGGCGATTTGGAGAAGGAAGGCTTGGAAGTTCTGCTGGCGACGCCGGCCACCCATTTTGATTTGATCATGGCCGCCCATCACGGGAGCCCCCACAGCGACCCTCATCGTTTTTGTGAATGGGCGACGCCACGATGCTTAGCCGTCAGTTGTGGCACAGGGAAATTTTCGCCCGTCATCGCTGACGCTGCGGCTGGACTTAATTGTCAACTGCTTCGCACGGATACCGATGGAGCGATTACGTTTGAGATCCGGCGTGACGGATCGACATCGTTCAGGCCATTTTTGCAGTAATCAAAAACGATTTTGACTTCAGGAGAAAACGGAGCCTTACGTCAGTGACTAAATTCTGTCGAACAGTGTAGTGGAGCGTTGTTAAACCTCCTTGTTCCGCCTCCTGTTCCAGTTGTTGCAGCAATTAATGGCAGCGCGGGATTTTTAACAAAATCCACTACGGGCTAAAAGGAGAGAGGACTCAGAGGTCGCAGGCCACGAAAAAAGGCAGCCTCGAATAACCGAAACTGCCTTATCTCATCCCGCCGGTCGTACTCGGTGAGTTGGGTGGATCTTGTTTCTAAGATCGTTGCTTTGGTAAATCTGTTTACTCTTCCTGAAGTCCGCGGGGATCAAATTCGCAATCTTCAAACCACATTCCGTTTTGCGTAACGCCTTCTTCCCAGAATGGGGTGGACGTGTCCCAATCGCCGCCTGAAAGACTGGCCGTATCGGGACGCAGTGAAGTACGCATTTCCTCGATCGAATCCAAAACTTGCTGATAGCTGAAGTGGGTGTTGTCGTTCATGCGAGTGCTCCAAAAGGTAGGCTGTGGGTCGGCGCGGGGGTCATATCTGCAACTGAAAATTACGTCACCAATCACAGTGCTGCGCGGATAATCTTAGAAATTGCGAATGATTGTTTACTGCGATGTAGCAACACAATCGGCACAATCGCTACCCAATTGAGAACGTTTCGCTACAATGATCGGCCACATGTCCATTGTGGCGTTTTTGCTGAAGCAGGCAGATCGCTCCGGTGTGCAAAAATTGCGTTTCCCCAAACATCACTGCCCCACGTCATAAACCATGTCCAACTTAGCTCAAAATGTTGCCAAACTCGCGCGGCTGCATCTTCCTGACGAAAAAGCCGACGCCACGCAGGCTGATTTAGAAAAAGTGCTCGGCTACGTTCAGCAGCTGGAGTCTGTTGAACTTCCCGATGACACCGAACCTTTTTTTGGTGCCATTGAATCGGTTAACGCGATCCGCACCGATGAAGTATTGCCCAGTACCGATCGGGCGAAGGTGCTGGAGAATGCTCCTGATTCCGATGGAGAATTCTACAAGGTTCCTCCGGTGTTTAAATAAATAGGATTGTCGTCCTCCTCTCCGCGCAACAACGCTACTTTCGCGGCGCCAGAGGCGACAATGGTCAACCAAATCTAGCAACCCACGCAACAACTGCTGCCCAACCCAATCATGCAAATCGAAAACCTATCCGCCGTCGACATCGTGGACAACGTCAGTTCTGGCGAGCTAACGGCAACCCAATGCACGCAACATTTCCTAGACCAAATCGGTAGACTCAACGATGACAACGGTGGCTTTTTGTCAACGACCGAGCAATCGGCGTTGGAGGCCGCTCAAGCGATCGACGCCGATCGTGCTGCGGGCAAAACACTTGGTCCGCTGGCGGGTCTGCCCGTGGCGGTCAAGGACGGCATCTGTACCCAGGGGCACACCACCACCGCCGGCAGCAAGATGCTCTCCAAGTTCGTGCCTTCCTACGACGCAACGATCGTTCAGCGACTAAAGGAAGATGGCGCAATCGTGATCGGCAAAACGAACATGGACGAATTCGCGATGGGTAGCTCCACCGAAAATTCGGCGTACTTCCCCGCGAAGAATCCGTGGAATCACGATCACGTTCCCGGCGGATCCAGCGGCGGTTCGGCGACGGCGGTGGCGGCGCAAATGGCGCCCGTTTCCATCGGTTCGGATACCGGCGGCTCGATTCGCCAACCGGCATCGTTCTGCGGCATCACGGGGCTGAAACCGACTTATGGGCGGGTCAGCCGATTCGGGCTGATTGCGTTTGCCAGTTCGCTGGACCAGATCGGACCGATGACCCATTCCGCTCAAGACGCGGCGCTGGTGATGCAATCCATTTCGGGCCATGACAAGAACGATTCAACATCGGCGGTGAATGATGTACCCGATTTTTCGGCCAAGTTAAACCAACCGCTCAAAGGTTTAAAGATTGGAATCTGTTTAGATCACTTTGGCGAAGGACTCAGCGATGCCGTCCGCAGCAGCGTCAACGATTCGATCGAAGTGTTGAAGTCATTGGGAGCAACCTGCCAAGATATCCAACTGCCATACACAAAATATGCAATCGCATCCTACTACGTGATCGCCCCCTGCGAAGCGTCCAGCAACCTTTCGCGGTTTGACGGCGTCCGATACACCAATCGAGCCACCGCCGATAATTTGCCGGACATGTACAGCCAGACGCGCGGCGAGTTCTTTGGTAATGAAGTGAAGAACCGAATCTTACTGGGCACGTACGCGTTGAGTTCAGGATACTACGACGCTTATTACTTGAAGGCGTCTAAAGTCCGCCGGATGATCAAGAACGACTACGACCAAGCATTTGAGTCAGTCGATCTTATCCTTGGCCCAACGGTCCCATCGACGGCGTTCAAATTTGGCGAACACGCCGCGGACCCCATCGCGATGTATTTGGCCGACATTTACACCGTCTCAGCGAATCTTGCCGGCGTCCCAGCGATTTCGGTTCCCTGCGGATTTGATGCTGCCGGTCTGCCGATCGGCATGCAACTGCAAGCCAAGCGTTTCGACGAAGCCACGTTGCTGCAGGCCGCTCATCAATATCAAACGCAAACCGATTTCCATCAAAAGCGGCCCAGTTGAAGCGTTTTGGAACGACTCAATGCAACAACAAGTGCTTGTCTGCCAACGACCGCTTGTCTGTTGCCGGGTTATCGGGAAGAGTCCCCTCATTTCCTGACGCATGAAAAAACGAAAGCCTGCTCAACAATTCGGTTAAGCAGGCTTTGAGTTTGTTTGTGCAGCAGATGCCAAGATCGTCAATCGGCTTGCAACACTTTCACTTTTCCGCGGTTAGCTACGCTTGCGACGCACCAACAGCAAAGTTGAGGCAAATGCAATTACAGCGGTTGAAGTTGGCTCAGGAATGGCACTAGCGTTACGGAAGCCGATCGCATAATTGTTGACCAACTCTTCACTGTTGTTTGTGAAAACGGTGTAGGCCGAAATTGGCTGATCCGAAACCCAACGAAAGGCAGAGCTGTTGGATTCGATGTTTCCGGTGTCAGCACCGACGTAAGTGACATCGTAGATGTTGCCGTTGATGGTATCTTCGTAGTCGTTGTCCAAAGATGAAACAAGGGTCCAGTCTTGCCCCGGAGCGGCCGTAAATCCGTCAGACACGCCAGTACCGCTTTGAGCACTCTGAGATCCTAGGACGCCGCCGTGCTGGATAAAACCATCGAATGGAGTGTTACTGACAATTTGGAAATTTGCGGATTCCGATTGGCTGACCGTCCACAGATCATTCGATGCGGCTACGTTTCCGTTGGAGACGAGCAGCTGGACGGCTGAATCATTCGTTAGCCCCAACTCAAGACCGATGTCAAAAGTTTGGTTGATTCCTGTGGCACCTTGAGTCAAACCCAAGTCTGCGACAGGATTAATTGTGGTGAAGACCTGTCCGTAAGACACGCTGCAGGACAAGACCATCGCAGCAAAAATCGCAAGTTGTGTTTTTTTGATCATTTCTATTTCGCAATTCAAAGGTGTGGGAGTTGCAGAAAAAAGGGCGTTTGGCTGAGTAACAAAAGCGAGTTATCCCGTGCCCGTTCTTACACGTTCAAGCGGCAAAAAGGGTTCTTGCCTGATCTCCGATACAGTAGGACTGCTCCGGTAGATCCGTAGTAATTAGCAGATCGGCAAAACCGACGGAAGGACATTCCTCAAAATCTTCAACCCCATCAGTTTTCGATGGAATTGTCAGACAGCGTTGCGCGATAGCATGCCAGCACTGAAATCGTTTTTGATTTAAGAAACTCTGGTTAAGGACACATCTTGGGGGTTGGCTAGGGCTATCTCAACCCAATACCGTTTAAGGAAGGCCATTTCCGTTCAACGACCAGCCGGCAGGCGACCGGGTTTGGCACCGCCTAAACACCGACGCCTGCCGGCTGGTCGTTAAACTGACGAAATGGCTTTGAGCCAAACAAATCAGTTCATTGATTCAACGGCATTGTGTTTAAGCGTTCGCAGGCGGGAGCCTGCAAGTACCGTATTCCAAGGCAGGAGCCTTGGAACGAGGTGTTTGCAGGCGCCTTAGAACGAGCCGTTGACGAGCTGCGCGGCCCAGCGGAAATTAGCACTGGTAGGCGCCGGAAGAACTTGCGTTTATCGTTTTTATCTTCGCCGGCAACCAACCATTCACTTGGATTGCTCGTACTTCCCCACGCTGAACTAATTTCTAACTAGTGCCTCAACGACGACCTTCCATGAACAAACTCCCCAATGCTCCTGTTGTAAAAGTAACCTCCGCATTTCTTTCAGTCTTGCTTTTGCTCAGCACGATCACTGAAGCTCAAACGCCACACTGGAGCGCCGTCCCTGAACACGTATCTCAAAACAAAGAAGTCTTCCAACAGTTGTTTCAAGACGCCGCAACCGATGGATTGGGGATCACCGTTCTTGGTGATTCCCAAGAAACTACCTTCGGAGGTGCCGGTCGCGATTACATTTCGGCATTAAACGAACAGTTCTTTCAGCAGTACGGCAACACGCCCAAAACGGCATACGTGCCGCCGAGTAATTTCGTCCATGGCTGGCACCTTTCTTCGTCGGATCAGGGCAGTATCTCAACGACCAATTCCACTCTTTTACCCGGCGTGAGAGTCGCGGAGTTCAGTAATTCATCCGAAACCCAGCACGGCTTTCTATCTCATTTTTCTCAATTTGGCGGGCTCTTGGCCAGCCAGCCTGAGATGCCGACACAGCTGTTCAGTGGCGATCAAATCAAGGTGGAGTTGTTAGCAGCCACCAAACCCGGCAGCTCCGAAATTGATTGGCGGGTCAACGCGAACAACGATCTGGGTAGAAGGTTTTTTGGCGGAACCGACGTCGGAGTTGGCACGACCAATCTTGGACTGGACCAGTCAGCGCTGGCATACGTTAATGCTGATCTCGGCACCTACGATCTTGGAGATTTCGCCCACGTGCAAGTGATCGCACAAGGAGACGACGCCGCTTCCTCGGTGGACCTCCTCGGAGCCCGATTTGTGAACGCCTCTGATTCCAGTGGCGTGAGTGTTCAATCATTCTCGCGCGGCGGTCTGCGCGTGATGGATTTCCTCAGCGACTTCGGCGACGGAGCGGACCTATTCAATGCGGTCGCCGGTGACGACATCGTCGCACTATCCTATGGAGCCAATGACGGCCGGTCGCGTACCGCCGATCAATTCAAGTCCGACCTAGCGACTTTGATCGACCGCCTCCGACTTTGGACGGACAATCCCGATCTTGCTGTTGTTCTGATGGGCGACCCCGACAACGGTCTATTCACCGAAAGTGCGCGTGAGAATTTTGACCTCTTCCCAGGCGTGGCTGCCGAAATCGCAACTGAGTTTGACAACGTGCTGGCGCTCAATACAAGATTGTTGTCTTCGAGAATCGGCTGGGACATCGAGGATCCTAACTTTGATCTGTTTGTCACCGACGATCAGATCCACTACACGCCCGCGGGCGCGACCGCACTGGCTCAACTGCAAGTCGAATCGCTGGTTAATATTTCCGCCGTCCCCGAACCATCGGCGCTGGTCTTTTCCAGCTCCATAATTTGTTGCCTTCTTGCTCGCCGCCGCAGGGTTCAGAGGATTTTTTAGTCCAAGACCTTGATCTGCAAATCTTTGAACTCAACGGGATCATTGTGACCAGCCAAACCAAAGTGGCCCGACGTATTGCGCTTCCCTGGATGCGGTTTGCCATCGAGATACTCCGCGACGTCGTTCAAATCACATTCCAAAATCACGGTGCCGTTGAGTTCGACCTTGATCGTGGATCCTTTGACGGTGACTTCTTGAAAATTCCACTGCTGGGTCTCACGGAGGTAACCGCGAGACGCGGCCTTCATCCCGTAAGCCGATCCGTGATACTGACGGTCGTCGAGTGATTCAAAATTTGGGTGGCCGTTATCGAGCACTTGGATTTCGCACATACCAACATATGCCGTGTCGCCGCTGCCAGGATAGCGAATCGCCAACCCGTTGTTGCCACCTGGCGGCAGGCGGAAATCAAGCCGCACCACGAAATCCGCATATTCAGCGTCGGTGAAAATCGTGCCTCCCTTTCCGGGCTTGCATTTGATCACGCCGTCATCGATTTCATAGTTGTCCAGCGGCCCCGACCAGCCATCGAACGTATTTCCGTTTACGATCGGTGCAAACCCCTCATCGTTTTTTGACCGCAATCGCTTATTGGCTTCTTCGGCTGGAATTTCTCGGACAAAAACATTGCGCCAACGAATTTCGCCTCCGTGAGTCTGCAGTTGAATCGGACCACGATTGATAAGTGGCAAACCAGATTTCTTGCCCCAGTGCCGATTTTCCATCACAGCATGATCCACCACCAGAAGCCCGTTGAGGTAGACCGTTGTGCGGGCCCCCAATTGAATGATCTTCAGCTGGTTCCACTGTCCAAACGGTTTGTCGGCTTTGACCAGCGGATGTTTGCCGGGCGAATTTGGGCTGTTGTTCCATAACCCTCCCGACCCCCTATCGGCGCCGAGGTGGAATTTGCTTTCATCGGTGCAATCCCAAATCTGAATCTGCGGGCTGGCTTTAAGATAGACACCGCTGTCGGCTTTAGGCACCGTTTTATATTCGATCATCAATTCATAATCGCCAAAATTTTGATCCGTCGTCAGATAGGGGCCGTTGCCATCGTTAACGATTTCGCCATTTTCGACTCGCCAATGTTCACCCGTCGTTTTTCGCGCCGCAGCAATCTGCGCGTCCTGATCTTGTTGAGCCTGAGCGCTAAATGACCGAGGCGATTGCGTTTTGATCGCGTACCAGCGAGAGAGATCCTTCACGTTAAACAACGAAACGAATCCGGCAGGTGGAACAGGTGCGGCGGTCGACCTTTCTTGAGCGCCAATCGGTTGACCAAACACCATCGCGACAAACGCCACGGAGAAAGCCCAACATAAAACTGATTTCAACGTCATAGGTCCAACCTTCACGAAGTAAAGTAGGCGACGGAACGAATTTGACTAATCGCGACCGAGGCTTCTAAAGTCTTCAAACACCGTCAGTGCGTTCTCGGCATGAGCGGCAGTCAAAACGGTTAACGCGCGCGTCTTTGGATCGACGCATTGGGTATTGAGGATATCCAAGTCGACGCTGCCGAGTCCTCGGAAGCGTTTTGTTTTGACACCGGTGATGCCTTTGTCCTTCAGATGTTCTTTTATCTTTTTCAGATGTTGCGGCGTAGAGGCGAAAAGTGCGTTGGTCATTTTATCGCTGGTAACGACCCACTGAGGCGCATGGGCGTCGAAGATGCGCCCGTCGTCCAAGGTCTTTCGCAGCCAGCGATAGAAAAACAGCAACATCAGCGTCCGGCCATGAATACCGTCGGCGTCCGGATCGAACAGCAGCACGATACGCTGATAAGGAATTTCCACCGGCCGCGCAATCTGGTGCAGATCCACATGCAGCGTATCCAGCAGTGCGCCGAACTGCACATTATCGTGAAGATCCGACGCATTCGCCTTGAGCGCGTTCATGGGTTTGCCTTGCATCGGCAAAACGGCTTGATTTTCAGGGTCGCGTGCCCTGACCAAAGACCGCGCTGCAGAATCACCCTCCACGATGAATAGCTCACAACCGAGGCCGTGTTGGGCACAATCAACAAGCTTTGGCGTGGTGAATTTCATGTTCGCAGCATAACATATCAATTACTACCCTGTAGCGGGGGCGCTCGGTCCCCGTGTCGCGCGGGGGCTGAGAGCCCTCGGCTACGAACATTTTCACAGATAGACAAATTCCACCGCTATGAACGCAACCACCATTTCGCCTGAAGCGCGCGAGAAAATCTCCGATGCTGACGTGACCACAATCATTGGATTAGAAGTCCACGTTCAATTGGACACAGAATCAAAATTATTCTGCGGTTGTTCCACCGCCTACGGTGCTGATCCCAACACGCAGACCTGTCCGGTCTGCACAGGGCAACCCGGTACCCTGCCGGTGATCAACGAAACAGCGCTCAAGCTGGCGATCAAAACGGGACTGGCGCTTAATTGCGAAATCGCTGGCAGCACGAAATGGGATCGTAAAAACTATTTCTATCCCGATCTGCCCAAGGGCTACCAGATCAGTCAGTTCGATAAACCGATTTGCGGAGAAGGCCATTTACGCATCTCCGATCCCAAAGGGGCCTTCGACACGCGCGACATCGCGCTCGAGCGTGCTCACTTGGAAGAAGACGCCGGCAAAAGCGTTCACGATGAATCCGGCCGCGGTGCCGATTCGAAAATTGACCTCAACCGCACCGGTACGCCACTGCTGGAAATCGTTACCAAACCCGATATGCGTTCGGCCGAAGAAGCCAAAGCGTTCCTCACCGAACTGAAACTGATTCTGACTTACATCGGTGTGTCGGACTGCAACATGCAGGAAGGTTCGCTGCGGTGTGACGCGAACGTTAACCTCCATATCAAAATCGACGGCGAAACGGTCGCAACGCCGATCGTCGAGGTCAAGAACCTTAATAGCTTTCGCGCTGCCGAACGAGCGATTAACTCCGAAGCGGCCCGCCAATTACGGCGTTGGAAAAAAGATGGCTTGCTGATCGGGCAGGCTCCCAAACAAACACGCGGTTGGGATGACGACCAACAGAAAACGACACCACAACGTGAGAAAGAAGAATCGGCCGACTACCGCTACTTCCCCGACCCGGACCTCATCGCCGTCGAAACGTCCGCCCAAGAGATCCAAGCCATCCGAGAAACGCTGGGCGATCTGCCGGCGGACCTGCGGACTCTTTTAAGCAATCAATACGGCCTGGACGATTACGACACCGAAGTGATCGTTTCCCAAGGCCGCGCTGTCGTGGATTTCTTTCGATCGGTAGCAGATATTGCTAGCGAAAGTGATGCCGATAAGGGAGGCAAGCTGGCCAGCAACTGGGTAGGGCAGGAGGTTTTGCGGTATCTTAATGAGAACGACTGTTCGATCGCGGACTACCCGATTTCTGCCGACCAATTGGGAGCGCTGCTGGCAAAGATAGCAGCTGGCGATTTTGACAATAGCCGCGGGAAGGACGTGTTGGCCGAAATGATCTCCAGCGGCAAAGATTTGGATGCAGCGGTTGATAAACTGGGGATCAAGGCGGTTGATTCGAGTGAGATTGATGCGCTCTGCCAGCAGTTGATCGACGAAAACCCAAACGTCGTGGCTCAGTTGCTGGAGGGCAAGGACAAGGCCGTCGGTGCTTTGATTGGAAAAGCAAAGAAGCTCAACCCCAACGTCAGCCCCGGCGTGGTGAAGGAAAAGATATTGAAGATGATCCGAAGTTAGCAAATTGCTATTTTATCCGGTTACAAATTTCTTAATAATCAT
The DNA here is from genome assembly GCA_964408465.1 of uncultured Pirellulaceae bacterium. Classification (GTDB taxonomy): domain Bacteria; phylum Planctomycetota; class Planctomycetia; order Pirellulales; family Pirellulaceae; genus Mariniblastus. The sequence goes on along the minus strand of CAYOZV010000092.1, from coordinate 3,186 downwards.
CGATGTACGGCGACCCTTTGGAAGGAACGAATTGATGGCGAAGCAAAAAACTCTTACCAGACCCAAAACGAAGTTGCTGGGCGTCTGCGTTACCGGCACCGTGAAATCTATTGGCGAAAAAGGCCAATTAATCACCGACATCTCGAATGTGTCCATCGGAGATGCCGGCCAAGACGATAGCGTCACGGTCAGATTTGCCGAACATGAAACGATCGGCGTCTACCCCAACGATCACGGCCAACCTGATGCAACGCTGGTCGCCAGTCACGGTGGCAGCGGATTTTTGGAGATTGAAATCGTGGGCATCAGCATCAGCGAAATGCTGGGGGTAAAGACCGGCGTGCCCGTTTCGGTAAACTTTTAAGCAACGCTCGCAACGCTCGCAACGCTCGTTCCCAGGCTCCCGCCTGGGAACGCACTAACCGGATGGCTCCCGCCATCCGGTTAGTGCGTCAGGCAGAGGCATCCAAGGCAGAGGCATCCAAGGGCAGTGCGTCCCGCGGCGGCAGCCACCGCGCCGAACCAGCTGAACAGCCCCCACTGGCCACAATGACGCATCGGCGAGATTTTCAGTAGGCCCCCCAACACTCTGAAATTTTATCGCGGTAACCTATTGCGATTTCGACCTCGATGTCGAAAATGCGGCTGTGTTAAATCGCCGTCAAAAAAATCTCCGAACTCTATCCACCGGATTCACCTGAGCCCATTAGACTCAGGCGGCGTGCCCGTTGTTGCTTTGCCAAGCGAAAAAACGCTCGGTCCAAAGCAGCACTCCTGCGATCTCATTCTTACGAGGCAGGACCTCCCCAAGTGGTTTCTCCGGGCAAATTTTGATTTTATTCACACCCAAGATATTTTTCTTTTTTAGAGCACTATGAACACTAAAGCTACAAACTCACACGGATTCACGCTGGTCGAGCTTCTCGTTGTGATTGCAATCATCGGAATTCTTATTGGCATGCTGCTTCCTGCGGTCCAGCAGGTACGCGAAGCAGCACGACGCATCCAATGCTCCAACAGCATGCGTCAGATCAGCTTATCGCTATTCAACTACGAATCTGCCCACATGCAGTTTCCTTCTGCCGGGCAAGCCAAACGTGGCGGCGGTGGTTCCAATTCAGGCCAGAACGTTTTCTTCACCAACCGTCGCAGGTTAGAAAGTTTTGATGACGCCGCCCCTTCGGTGCAGGCATACATCCTTCCCTTTATTGAACAAAACAATGTGGCGTCTCTGTTCAATCTCAGATACCGCTACGACGTTGACCCAGGCGTTGCACAAGCCGCCACCAACCAAGAAGCAGCCAAGACTGAAATTGGGATCTACATCTGCCCATCGACCGGTCGCGGTCTTTCGGATTCCGAGGGCTATGGCTTCACCGATTACTCGGCTCCGGTCACGGTCGCACCGGGCCTGAGCGGCGATCCTAATCAAGGGCGTTTCAAATGTGTACTCAACGGAGACTCCGGCCGAAAAATTAGCTCGATCACCGACGGCACAAGCAACACGATCGCCATGGCCGAGGACGCCGGGCGCGCCGACGAAGGCACCGGTGGTTTTATGGTAATCAAAACCGAATCGATGGATGACGGCACATCAGCGGACCGTCGATCATGGGCTTGGGCCGACCCCGACAACGCTTTCAACGTCGACAAACTGGTCAACAACAGCCCAACCCCGCGCGGCGGCCCAGAGGGTTGCACCTGGGATATCGTGAACTGCGGCCCCAACGAAGAAACGTTCAGCTTCCATCCTCAAGGCGCCAACGCAGCGCTGGCCGACGGTAGCGTTCACTTCATTGACGCCAACGTCAGCGCTCCTGTTTTCGCGGCACTGATGAGCAAAAACGGTGGCGAAGTCGTTTCGATTTTCGACCAGTAACAAATTGTGCTGACTTCAACGCGGTTTACTTCCTTGTAAATACCGAGGCTGTAGGCCGCGGTTCTTTTCCCGTTTAACGATTTGCCCTCGGGCGTCGGTGTTTAGGCGGGGCAAAACACGGTCGCCTGCCGGCTTGTCGTTAAACTGTGAAGGCCGGCATTTAACGCTATTTGGCTTCGGGATCCTCGTCCAGTTGGACTGGTGGGGCTGGCTGGGGGCCGGTGCGCTTAAACAGCCTGAACATTTCGCTGTCGGTGGACAGGATCAAATTCGTATCCGAATTTAACGCCGCCTTGTACATTTCCAACCGCTGTAAAAATTCAAAAAACTCAGGCGCTTTCCCGTACGATTCAGCCGTCATCGCAATCACTTTCGCGTCGGCCTCGCCGCGAATTTCGGCACTGCGCTGCTTCATCGTGCCTTCGATGGAATCCAGTTGCTTTCGCGTGATGCCCTGGATCTGATTTCTGTCTTCTTCGGCTTCGGACTGAAACAGCTGAGCGATTCGCTCGCGTTCACTACGCATTCGTTCATAAACGGTGTCTCGCACTTGGTCGCTGTATTTCACGCGTTTGATATGAACGTCGACCAGCTCCATGCCGTACTCCTCCAACAGATCGCGACTGGCGACGGCTAAAATACGTCGTTCGATTTCTTCGCGTCCGGATTCGACTTCGTCGCGCGTGGTGGCGGTGCGTTCGAGTTCTTCGCTTTCGTAGACCAGTTTTTCGTTGCTGGTCCGGACCAGGTCGATCAAGTTATTTTTGGCAATGACATCGCGTACGGCAGAATCGACGATGTCATCCAAGATCTTTTGGCCACGTTGCTCGCTGCGCACGTTGGTGAAGTAGCGCTGCAGTTCCACGATCCGCCAACGCGCCCAACAATCAACGTAGATCCGTTTCTTGTCGCGCGTCTGCATGTTCTCGGGCGCACCATCCCAAGGCAGGATCCGTTCCTCCAGCGTGTGGACCGTTTGCAAAAATGGAATCCGAAAATACAAACCGGGTTCAGAAATGAATCGAACGGGTTTTCCAATTTGCGTGATGACCGCTTGGCTGCCTTCATTGACGATGTAGGTCGACAGATACAACAGGATACCGACAGGGATCAACAGCAACAGAAACGCGATAATTTTGGTTTGCATTATTTTGACCCTCGCAGCGGATTGGCTCCGGATGACCGATTTAAGTTCAGCACTGGCAGCATTTGGTTCACCGATTCGTCGATGATGGTTTTGTCGCCGACGTTGGAAAGGACTTCTTGCATCGCCTCTAAGTACAATCGTTGTTTGGTGACTTCAGGGG
>CAYOZV010000091.1:14014-18760 GCA_964408465.1 uncultured Pirellulaceae bacterium | reverse complement strand
AAACACCGACGCCTGCCGGCTAATCGTTAAACTGACGACATGACTGTGAGCCAAATAAAAGTGAAAGCCTCTCTTTGGATGGCTTGGGCGCCTGAGTGCTCTTTCGCGGAGCGAAAGGCTACATTTTTTGGAAAAACATTAGGCACTTTTCCATGACGTCGTCTTCTACGATTACTACCGCGCTGTCGCCGGGTTGAAGTTTATCATCGGCACCAGGCACCCGCACTTGTTCATGCTGAACGATCGCCACCATCAAACAGCGTTCGGGCAGGCCCAGGTCCTTGATCGCCGATTCGGTCACCGGAGCTCCCTCAACGACGTCCAGTTCGATGATATTGATCAATCCGCCGGGTAGTTTTGCCCGAGACAGGATCACACCTTCATTCAAATAGGACATGATCTGCTTCGCCATCACCGACCGTTCGCTGACGGCCTTGTCGATCCCCAAACGGTCCAGCACCGATTCGTAGTCCGGTTTTCCGATCATCGCCAACACCTGCTTCGCCCCCAGATCGCTGGCCTCGACGCCCAGCATCATGTTTACCTCATCGTCGCCGGTACAGGCCACGAAAACATCAGCCGAACCGACCCGAAGTTCCTCGAGGAAATCTCGTCCCGAGGCATCCCCCTTAATCACGGTCGCCTTATCAAGCAAATTGGCTAAGACTTGGCTGCGTTGTTCGTCTCGTTCGATCACTGTGACTTTGAAGATCTCTGACTCCAGCACGCGCGCTAGGTGCAACCCTGTTTCCCCTCCGCCACCGATAATAATTCGTTTGCCGCTCCGGTCAGCCATCTTAAAAAACGCTTTGACTTTCACCATGTCCGCCGGACGGGCGAACATGGTCACGCGATCACCCACCTGAAACTGGTCATCGGCGGTGGCGATCCACATCCTTTGTTCGCGCTGGATGGTTCCAATACGAACGTCAGATGGCAAACCGAGCTCCCGCACCGGAGACTGAGTTAATTTACCCTGTTGCCCAACGACCAATTCCTCAACTTGTAATTCCCCGCGCGCGAACTGTTCTACCACGACCGAACCTGGCCCGCGGATACTGCGCGCCAGTTCGATCGCCGACAGTTGTTCCAGGGACAGCATGCGGTCGATATTGAAATGGCGCTGATAGTCGAATGTGCTTAGATCGCGAAACACCGGCGCATAAACTCGAGCAATCGTCCGACGCGCGCCCATCGCTTTGGCCATGCTGGCAGCGACGATGTTGATTTCATCCGAACCCGTCACGGCCAAACAGATATCGGCCGAAGTCATTCCGGCCTGAAAAAGCACGCTGGACTGAGATGCGGATCCACAGATCGCCCTCACATCCAACTGGTCATTGATCGCCGCCACGCGCTGGGGGTCCTGGTCGACAACGGTGATACTATGTTCGGCGCGGCACAGGAGATCGGCGATGGAACGCCCCACGTTTCCGGCACCCAACACAACAATATTCATACGACAGACTCTATTTTAGCGACCAGTTCCTCTGTTTGTTTGGGAACATGATACGCCAATTTTCGGACGGTGTGCAGCAGGCCCGCCGAGGTAGTGGATCTTCTGAAAAGACCCTGAATCTTCTCTTCACGCAGAATCCTGTCAGAAGATCCACTACGCAGCTGGGACGCGGTGGGTAAAAGCCTTGCTGTAGGATTACTCTTGTGAGGGCTTCTCTTGAAACAACAGGAAATGATAGCCTGAGTCATCGGTTGTGATGAAGCCGCCGGAAGTGGAAAGGTATTGCTCAATATCTTCGGCCTCAGGAAAACCATGTTCATCAATCGAGGCCTTCATGTCGGCGAAAAATCCGTTGTCGTCTTTTTCAGCCTGAGCGTCCAGCACTCGCATCATGTTGTCGTTGGAGAGCGCTTTGAGATAAAATCCCAGTTCACGACGCGTGTCAGCATGGAAGACGGCCGCTGGCAGATCGGACTTCAACATCTTTGTCATCCTGTCGGCGTTTTTAAGAAAATCCTCATCGTCAGCGAGCGCGGGTTTATCGCCGTTGAACGTTTCCACCGCGTACTTAAAAAACTCTTCGGAGTCGCTGTACACGAGATCTTCACCGATGATGCCGAAGGTGGAAAATCCTTTGCGAACCTCGGGGCGGGGACCGTAGGGAGCGATTTCCTCACCGCGGTCAGCCGCACGCTTCTTCCGGCGCTCGACCCGCGCTTTGACTTGGTCTTCTCTTTGAGTGACCGCTTCCTCTGATATGCTCCAGTATTTTATGGAACTAAATTCGCGCTCCGCCCAAAAGTCCCCAAACTGCTCGGAACTCATCAGCTCATCCAGCGCCTCTTCCATTTTTTCAATATCACTGATCCCCACCCCGGCCACATTTCCAATTCCGTTCAATTGCGATCCCGAAAGAATCGGACGGATAAAAGAGAAACGCCCCGAGAGGTTGGCAATCAAATCCTCTCGCACGTCAACATCTACATCTTTAATTTCTTCTTGCATGTTGTCGAAGAACTCTTCGTACTTCCCTTCGACGATTTTGTCTGAGATTTCTTGGATTGATGCCAACATCTGCGGAACGTCCCAACTGGTCGTCATGTAATTTGCGACGTCAACCGGCACCCAAGGTTCCGGCGAATAAGAGTCTGGTTTCATCGCCAACGCGTTGAGCACACCTTCGCGCGGCGAGGCGAGCAGTAGATGGCCATGGGAGATGCTCTCATATACGTCGTGGTCCACGTACATGTTACCGCCCACCGCCAGCACCCCATCCAGCCCCAACGTCGGCAACATCGCCACGGCAAAATTGGCGCCTACGTTTCCTCGTGAGGCGGCTTTGAAGATACCGATGGGATCAAAAAAGAAACGAGCATCAGGAAGAACATCGTCCGAAACGGAGCAGCGTTTGGCGATTGTGAGAAACTTGCGATTTTCCGACAGGGCACGAACTTTAGCGACCTCCGCGCCAGACCAGCGCACGAACATGTTCTCCAGTTCCTCTTGGGAGGTGCATCCAATCAACAGGCCCTCGTGCTTGCAGATGTAGACCTCGGTACGTTCGATGAGAACCTTTTCGACATTCACCCCAAAATCATTTTCGGTGCTCTCAATCTGAAAGTCGACGCCCTCCTCTTCGTACACACCGGCAAGCATTTCCCGGCCACGGCCGAATGCTTTGTCGACGGCTTCGTTGTCTTCATCGGTTTCCATCATCACGACGTACTGAAGGTCTTTGCGTCGTGGTGCGATGACCGCAAAAGTAATCTCCCCAGACGGCAATGACTGAAGCTCTTCCATCGAGAGCCCAACGTCCTCGCTGATCTCGTCATAGCGTCTGGTTGCGTTGTTATAAACGCTGTCAACCAGAGGAGCCACCGACTCAGACTTAAACATCTGCCCGGTGCTGCTGTTTTTCATCTTCTCTACAAATTCGCTGAAATTGCGGAGCTTCATCATCCCGACGGTTGTTTCGGGAAGTAGGTCTTGCGTGGCAGGCCGTTGAGGCAATTCCTGAGCCTGAGCCGCCGCCGGTTGGGGCGCGGAAATCAAAAAGACAGAGAGTACGGCGGTAATAACCAGAGCGTAACGAATCGCGGAAGAAGAATATGATTTTTGCATCGTTGTATTTTTTGGGGGTGTCAGGTTTAGGTTGGAGATTGGCAAGCGGTTTTCTAAACCCCATGCAATCGAAGCTTGTTTCAGCAAATGGCTCCAATGAATCAATATTAAAGCAATCGTTTTGGGTAAACTTTGACGGCAACCTTAACTATTGCCGAAATTTTTATGGAGTCTCAGTTGTGACGTCATGCGAACAAGTTGACCATTTATCATAGGCGAAACGTCTTAGGTGGTCGATAATATCTGTGTCTGACTTTACTCTTTTTGGCGGTCGAATCATGCATCTCAGTTTCAAACCTTACTCGCCGACGTCTTTTTTCGCCCCATCGATTGTAATTACGCGATTGATTTGCATGGCGGCTATTGTTGGTTTCACGTATTGCGGTGGAATTCAGGACGCCGCGGCTCAGTTCGACGGAATTGACGGCGGAGACATCGGGCTTCCTACCGACGGAGGAGGTTTCGGAGACTTGGGGACGGGAACCGGGGGAGGAATCGGAGGCGACGGCGGCGCATTCGGTGACAATTTTGGCGACGTGCTCGGCGGCGAGGAGACGGCGGACCAACGGAACCAAGGATTCGTTGGGGCGACTGGCACCCGAATTCAAGAAAACGGCTTCATTGGGTCACCCGGAGAATTATCGGCGTCTCCAATCGCTGGTGACGGCAGTTTCGGCGGCGGCACAAACGATGTCGGTGGGGGCGGAGGCGGAGCAAATGGGGGCGGCAACAACCGTAATCGAAACAATGGTTTTGGAGGCACCGGAGACACCAAAGGCTTCGAAGTTTTTCGCAGTAGCGTACGAGCCAACCTGCGGCCGCAATTTTCATCGCCGCAGCTAAGCAGCGTCCAGATCGCAAATCGTTTTCAAAGCCGTGTCCAGCGGATTCCAAACATGACAAACGACGGGTCAGGCGTTCAAATTTCGATCACCAACCAAACCGCAACGATACAAGGCTTCGTCGGATCATTCGAAGAACTCAACCGTATCCAGCGACAGTTGAGGCTCGAACCGGGCGTTTACAGAATCAACAACCAAGCACAAGTCATCGGGCAGTAATATCAACCGACAATTCACCCACACAAAACGTAGGGTTGGCTCCCAGCCGACCCAAGAACCATGCCTCGCGTAGGGTTGGCTCTCAGCCGACCCAAGAACCATGCC
>CAYOZV010000091.1:0-13914 GCA_964408465.1 uncultured Pirellulaceae bacterium | reverse complement strand
CCCAAGAACCATGCCTCGCGTAGGGTTGGCTCTCAGCCGACCCAAGAACCATGCCCCGCGTAGGGTTGGCTCTCAGCCGACCCAAGAACCAAGGTGATTTCAGAGTGGGCTGAGAGCCCACCCTACGTGGCGCGCCACATGCAGCCGGCCCATGACCAACCGACGCCGAACCCGATCAGCATGTTCGCCGAACTGGGTATTAATTCACCACTCTCACGAAGCTGATGAATCAAAATCGGCAACGTCGACGAAACCGTGTTGCCCACGTTCTCCATGCGGATGGGAAACTTCTCCGGATCTATCTTCATCGTCTGCCGCAACTGCTCCAGCATCTTCCGCGTTGCCTGGTGAAACAAGAAAACATCGACATCATCTTGCGTTAGCGATTCTTCTTGCAGAATGCTTTTACAAAGCCCCGGAATGTTGCCGACGGTGAATTGAATCAACGCCGGACCGTCCATATAAAGTTCACTCTTCCAGCGCTTTCGTTTTCTAGGCCCGATCGCATCGTCAGATTTCCGATGCCCGCCACCGGCGACGATCAAAGTATCGGCGCCGCTACCATCGGTGCCGAACTTGAATGAGCTGAGTTCTTGTTGGTTAGAAGACTCAATCAACGTCGCCGCGGCACCGTCGCCGAAAATGGTACGCAAGCTTCGGTCGTTTTTGTCAATGAACATGGAATAGGTTTCCGAGGTAATCAACAGGATACGTTTGGCAGCGCCCGACCGAATCAATCCGTCGGCCAGCGAAAGCCCGTAAACAAAACCACTGCATCCAAGATTAAAATCCAATGCACCGGCCGATGTTGGCAACCCCAAACGATCTTGAATCAAACACGCCGTCGTGGGTAACGGATAATCGGGCGTCTGCGTGCAGAACAGCAGGAAGTCGATCGACTTTGGGTCAACGTTATGCTCCTGAAACAGTTTCTCCGCCGCTTTCACACCAAGATCGGCCGACGTCTCCCCGTCGGCGGCAATCCGCCTCTGATAGACGCCCGTTTTGGACGCAATCAGATCCATGTCCCAGCGCGGGTTGTCAGCGCTGAGTTCCTCATTGGTTTCGATGCGATCGGGTAAGTGAATCGAAATGTTTCCCAAGGCAGCGTATTTCACGATGGTTCCCTAAACGGCAAAACAGCCAAAGCCAAACGGCGTCGAAGAAGATATGGATTGAAAATAAGTGAGCTTGGGAGAATTCAATTTCTCGGTCCAGAAAATACCAGAATGTGTTTCATCTATGAAGGTAAACCAACGCAATTTAGCAGTTTTTGTAAGAGGTTTAGGACAGTTTTGTGAACAGTGAACCTCTGCCGGTGGTTTCAATGTCGGGCGGTGGATCTTTTAAAAAGATTCGGACGCCTCTTTTGCCCGCAGGATTCTTTCAGAAGATCGACTCCAATATTTAATGTGATTTGGCGTCGCTGGGGTGGACGTGGCTGTCTCGCGTTGTCTTGGCATGATCAAAGATCTCAAACAGCCCCTCGGCGTCGTCGGCATCAATCTTTGCCTTGATCTCGTTTAACGTCTTTTGATAGGCGTCCACCATTTCGAGAATTGCGGTCTTGTTCTCTAAGCAAATGTCTCGCCACATCGTGGGATCGCTGGACGCAATTCTTGACAGGTCACGAAACCCGCCAGCCGCGTAATGAAAGATTTCGTCAACGAACGTCGTCTTGGAAAGGGTGTCCACCATCGCGTAGGCCACCACGTGGGGCAGGTGACTGGTCGCGGCCAGCACAGAATCGTGTTGCGCGACCTCAAGCGTCTCCACGTGTGCGCCCACGGTTTCCCACATCTGTTTCACGCGATCGACCGCCGAAGGGTTGGTAGAATCAAGCGGCGTGAGGATAACTTTGTGATCTTCGTAGAGGCTATCAATTGCAGCGGTGACCCCACTTTTTTCACGACCGGCGATAGGGTGGCCGGGTACGAAATTAGCAGGCATCTGGCCAAACACATTCTGCGCTGCCGCGACGATGCTGGCCTTGCTGCTGCCGCCGTCGGTGATGATCGTTTGGGGGCCGATCGCCGATTTAAAACTGAGCATCACTTTCTCCATCGCCCGCATCGGGACGCTGAGGAAAATGACATCGGCACCTGCTGCCGCGGTCGCGGGGTCCAGCTCGAAGCCATCAATCACGCCCAGTTCCACCGCCTGTTTGAGATGTGATTCATTGCGACTGCATCCGATAATTTCTTCCACGGCGTTCGCTTTTTTAAGCGCCAGGGCTAACGAGCCCCCGATCAATCCGACGCCGAATATCGTTAGTTTTTTTATCATGTCGCAGGGATGAGGGAGGGGGACGTAACATGTGCCAAAGCCCAAAGTCTAGCAGCGAGCAATGAATAACCAAGTGGCGGTTCGCTGAACAAGCGATCGACAGAGCTTAAAGCAAGCCATCTAACGCGTTGTTAATACTGTCAATGTAGAGCTTCTTATACAGCAAGATGACCGAACCGCCGATCACGATGGCGACAAATCCAAACATCAGCACGAATCCGATCGTGCCAAGTATCTTCATGCTGACTTCCGCTTTTTGCTGATAATCATTCGACGCTCGGTTCATCGTTTCGGCCAGTTCGCCAGCCGTTTCGCCGACATCAACGTAGTCTAAAAAGTCTTGCGGGAAGGCTTCGGTGTTTTTATAAGATTCATAAAACGTTTTGCCCGTTCGCAAATCATCGCAGATCGTGGGTTGGAGTGCTTTGTAGTAATAGTTTTCCGTCGCTGACAAACCCAGCCGAGCGTTATCCAGGGCATCCATTCCCGCATTTTCGGCGATCGCCATTGTCCATGCCAGTCGCGACAGCGCTAAACTTTCCACCGTCCTGCCGACGATCGGCACGCGCCGCGCGATTCGCATCGGTAACGTTCCAAACCATCCCAACCGCGCTCCCACCGCCAGAAACGCCAAGGTGCCAAAAATCAGAGTCATCACCCCGACGTAAAGCAAAAAGTTACCCGTGGTGCTTCCCATTCCGAACCAGTCGATCGGATCAACACCACCGATGGTGACCATCACGTAATGCATTACCAAAATCAACAGCCCGATGATCCCCACCGACGCCACCAATTCAAACGCGGGCCACGCGATCGACATCAGGAACTTATTTCGGAATTGCACAAGGTCTTTGTAGTGCTTGGCCAGCCGCCCGAAGGACTCCTCCAATCGCCCGCCCGTTTCACCGGCCTGAACAACAGCGACGGCCAGTTCTGGAAAATACCCTTCCAAGCCCCGCATCGCGGTGGCAAGAGCTTCGCCATTTTTGAGCCCGTTGACGATGCGGTTGGCTTGCAAACGGTCCTGCGGCGAACCGATGGATCGTTCTTTTTGATAGGCAGACACCAAATCGATTCCCGCTGAGTAGCTCGTTTCGAGCCGCTTGAACAGCTTGGCCATCTTGTCGTAGCTGATTTTCGCCATGGTTAGATATTTTTGCCCTTTTTCCTGTGACTGGCCAACGCAAGAATGCGATAATCTCATTATATCCGGTTTCAGTTCTCAGAACCACGGAAGCCTCATGAACTTTGTAAAAACCATCCCTGTCGCGGTCATCGCCGTGGTGTTGACCCTGCAGCCTACTTCTGGGCCTGCGGCCGCGGAGAACACCGACGGTCAACGCGTCGATGATGTTGTTGAGCTCCGCAGCGGCGGCGGGTTGGAGGTGCGCTTGATCGACCAGACGCAAACCGACAATCGGGAGTTCGTTGTCTTCGAAACCGAATCCGGCAGCATCGTCAAACTGGATCAGAAATACATCAGCTCCGTTTTGCCGGCTGACGCAGATCAAAAACGCTACGCAAGACTACGAGACAAATTACCCGACACCGTTGAAGCAAATTGGGAAATTATTGATTGGTGCAAATCCCAGTCGCGGGGCCGCGCTAAATTCAAAGACCAAATTCAATACCACCTTGAAAACATCATCGCCCTTGAACCCAACGACCGTAAGGCTCGGCAATTGCTGGGCTACGAAGATTTCAATGGCCAATGGTCTCTGAAAGAGTTGCGATACCGAAAGTTCGGTTATGTCCGCCACAAATCAAATTGGATTCCCAAGCTGGCCCAACAGATTGAAAAGAACGTCGCTCAAAAAGATGCCAAAGTAGGATCCTGGAAGGAACAGTTCGCGAAGTGGACGCGCGAGATTCGTCGCCCGCGGCGGACGGCGGCCGAGCTTGAACGGATGCTGTTTGATATCGTAACGCCCGAGTCGGCCAACTTTGTTTTCGAGGAAGGTGCGAAGAACAAGGATCAGCCACTGGTGCTCCGAAAGATGTACGTCGAGGCTTTTGGTAGGACTCCGTCGCTGGCATCGGCAGGTGCCTTGGTTTATTTCGGCGTCCAAGACGTCGACAGTGAAGTCCGCGAACGAGCGGTGACGCTGCTGCTGCAACCTGAGTTTAACCAGGAGTTCGCCATGCAGCGCGCGTTGTCACTGCTGAGCAGCAAGAACTTCACGTACTCGCAAAGAGCGGCACTGGTCATTCGATACTTGTCACAGGTGCCGGGAACAGACGCGCGCGGTGTCTTGATGCCGCTGATCGAGTCGCTGGTTTCCAAACGCACGGTTCCTCGTCCAGGCGCGACAGAACCGGGCCGTTTGAATACCAGTTTCAGCAACAACGGCGGATTGAGCTTTACCGCCGGTGGTGGGCCGCAAACCATCACCAAAGAAGTCAGCAATGAATTTTCGTTGACTGCCTTGAAACGAATTACAGGCAAGGATTTTGGTTACAACGAAACGTTGTGGAGCAATTTCTTTGTCGACAATTACACGCTCAGCGGTGAGGTCCGTGTCGATCCGTAGAACGGCGATAGTAGTTCACGCATCGAATCCTGCCTGAGTAGCCGCCGCAGCAATCGTGGCTGCGCCCACTGCGTTGTGCGATTAACAAACCGAAAATGTCGCGCCCCACGGAACGGATGTTGTTTTTGGTCAACATGTTTCGATTGTTCAACATCTCCCGCCCGCGGCGTTGCCAAATCACAACGCTCTTTCTTTATTTAGTTTCGCGCCGCGCCGTTTTCGCGTGCAAAAACACGTGTTTTGCCGCTCAAATTCTTGAATTGGCATAGACGGTGCGTTCTGTTGGCTCCAAGACACTTCTTAACCTGGCTTGGAGAACGACATGAATAATCACCACGATCTCGATTCACAAAAGTACTACCATCAAAAAGCGACCGCAGAAGCCAGAGTGCTTAAACGCAACCGGTACTACGAGGCATTCAGAACGCTGATTCTGTCAACGATCATTGTTACCGGATTCACGCTGGCCTGCATCGCCTTGATGAATTCTCCGGAAGTCATCCTTAATGCCGTCCAATCGTTGCAAGAACAAGGACTGTGGCCGCTTTAGTGTGGCCGCCCTTTGGTCCGCCAAGTGATAGAAGAGTGTGCGGCCTGAGCAATAGTGAATGGGCATTCATGATAGCCTCGGTATTGGTGGCAATTGCGGCACAACCGGCACAAATCACCAGTGCTGATGGCCACTCAAGCAATCGCCGTCAAGATGACAATAACAGTAAATGGCGCGGGATGGAAACAAGGGACTATTTGCTGTTAAGGGTTTGAGGCCGATCGAATGAATCGAATAACAAGATCTTTAGCTGGCTTTCTGATCGTTTGCCCGACCATTTTTACGCTGATTCTCTTTGCTCAACCGTGTGCAGCGTTTCAATTTTCGATCAAAACGCGACGCACGCCGCCCGCCCGCCATTCATACGATCGCCACCGGCATGATCGCCTTCAAAAGGCACCCAAGATCGCCGCGCCCAGTCACTGGGCCTATCGTCAGCGTGCCCCGCAGAAGCCGCCTCGCAACTATGGTAATGCTAATAGGAACCTCTACACCACGGGATACTATTCGTTGCCGCTGTTCTGGGGCAATCAGTTTTCATCGCGATCTCAGTCAGCGCTCTCTGTTGGGACTTACCCTTCGAACATCACGGCCTACGATGCAGAGTTTCGCAGTAGCAGCCGACGACCGCCGATTCAAACGAGTCTAAAAAGCACGCCCGCGGCGCCCACGGCCGCCGCTGCGCCAGCCACCGTCACCAATCCCCACTTCCAAAACGCACCCCAGCAAATCATCAATTCGCAGTTCCAGTTGCAACAACGTTTGATTCAATCTCAGGCCACGCCTCTGATTAAAACGACCTCAGGCGCGTCCAATCTTCAGGGCCATGCCGAACTGGCTTTTCGTGAGGGCCGCTACAACGACGCGACGTACTATTGCGATCAAGCGGTTAAGGCTGACCCTTATAACGGTTTGATGCACCTGTTCTGTTCGCAGTGCAATTTCGCCATCGGCAAATATTCGGTCGCAATCTTGATGCTTGAGAAGGCGACCGGATTGTTGCCCGAATCGAAATGGGGATACATCTCCAGGCATTACGACACCTTCTACGGGAAGGACGATTACGTGGCTCACACGCGATCGTTGGCCGACTACACCAGACGGCGGCCTGATGACAATCGAGCCCGCACATTGCTGGGGTACCATTATGGTTGCCTCGGCTACAAGACGACCGCCAGCAAGCTGTTCCACCAGTCTCTGCAAACCTATCGCAACGATGAATTGGCTCAGCGACTGCTCCCGATCTTCGGCGAGGCCGATTATGCGTCGGCGGTTGTGAAACCAGTCCAAGCCCCGACGCCGGATTTGCTGGACGAACCGGTGGCCGTACCGGCCAGCGTAGAACAAGGTTACGAGAATCGAACGATCTACCTTACACCTGAGCAAACTGAGTTTGAGAATTCGATCGAAGAGTTGCCCACGCCCCAAGAGATCTTCTTCGAACAAGACGAAGCTGCTCAAAGCGTGTTGCTACCTGCGCTGGAGAGCCCAAGGTAGCCGTTTTTCGTGTCGATTGACGGTCAGCCCGACGGCGTCGGTGTTTGGCTCCGCTGCTAAACGCGGTCGCCTGCCGGCTTGTCGTTAAACTGCGACTTAGATTAGCCGAGGATGGCTGGCGTTAGAACTAATCAACCGCGCCCATCGAACTTCTCAACGTCTGACGATCGTGTTCAATCAATTCGTCGGTCAGCAGGCTGACATTGCCGGCAATGATTTGATCCAGTTTATAGATCGTCAATCCAATGCGGTGATCGGTGACTCGGTTGTCAGGGAAGTTATAAGTTCTGATACGTTGACTGCGATCACCTGAACCGACCAGCGTCTTTCGTTCGTCGGCGCGTTCCTTGTCGATTTCGCTACGTTTAAAATCGTAGATGCGAGATTTCAAAATGCGGATCGCTTTGGCCAAATTTTTGTGCTGACTCTTTTCGTCTTGAATGGCCACCACGATGCCGGTCTCATGATGAGTCAACCGTACGGCGGAGTCGGTCTTGTTCACCTTCTGGCCGCCGGGACCGCTGGCCCGATAATTGTCGCGCCGATAGTCGGCCGGTTTGAGATCAACTTCCACATCTTCTGGTTCTGGCAACACCGCAACCGTCGCCGCCGACGTGTGGACTCGCCCCTTGGTCTCCGTTTCGGGGACTCGTTGGACGCGGTGCCCGCCGCTTTCGTATTGCAGTTCGCGGTAAACGCCCTCGCCTTCGACGCCCAGCGTAATTTCTTTGAATCCGCCAATTTCGTTGGCACTGGACTCCATCACTTCGACCTTCCACTTCTTCGTTTCGAAATGTTTGGTGTACATCTCGAACAGGTTTCCTGCAAAAAGGGCCGCTTCGTCGCCACCGGTGCCAGCGCGAATCTCCATGACACATCGGGTACGATTCGCGTCTTCGCCACCGATGGTCATGTCTAAAAGTTCCGCCCAAATTTCTTCGCGTTCGGCGGTGAGCGTTTCGATTTCGGCTTCGGCCATTTCACGTTCGTCGGCGTCGCTACTTTCAGCCATCCCACCCACCTCTTCCAGTTCGGCGATCAGCTCTTTGAAGCGTTTGTATTTCCCGGCCACCTTGGCCAACGAACCGTGCTGACGCGCGACGGTGGCCATTTTGTTGGAATCCATTTGGACTTCCGGGTCGAGCATCTGTTTTTCGAGGTCGAGAAAATTAGCGAGTTTTGTTTCGAGCATTTCCTTCATGGGAAATCCTTTGTGGGCGTGGCGGTTGAGCGATCTCAGATCGAATTTTGATCTGAATCATGAGTCGAAAAAGAAAGTCGCTCCAATTTCGGTGGACGACTTTTACAAAGGAGCGACTTAGCCGCAGCTAGGACTCGAAGAGAATCGCCATGGTTGGGCAGTTTAGAAAACTGGAACCATTTTTAGGGGCGTATTGAAAACAGTGCTTTGTGAGTTGGTTCATGTCCGCAATATAACGAAAAAATGATCCGCTAACCAGTCGAATGCCGCAGCCCCTAAGGAGCTGCAGGAGCCACCGCTACCGCGGTTCATTCCGCCTTGACAGGTTCTTCGGCAGAGGGCTCGACTTCCTCCGATTTCGCATTCTCCGATGCCGGTTGTTCGGTTATCGAATCAGTGCTTCCCTTTTCCTCGGTCGATTCGACTGGATTCTCTGGCTCGTCTACGTTACCGGCGGGTTCACCCGCTGTTGGTTTTTCAACCGCCGGTTTTTCGACACTTGGTTTCTCAACCGGTTTTTCCTCGACCTGTTTCTCATCGGCCGGTGTCTCCTCAACTGCTGCCGAAGCTTCTTCGGTCTTGGCCGTTTCCATTTTCTCTTCGGTGTCGACAACAGGGAAGGAAACGTCGGGCCGCTCTTCCATCGCAGTGGCGGCTGCGTCTGCTTCAACGGCCGCCTCACCGGCGGGCGTCGTCGCGACTACCGGTTCGACCAATTCCGCACGGCTACTTTGCAACGTCTTTAAATTCTCAGAACTGACAACGTAATACCACTTCTCAAAGCGCCCATTTAGAATCTCCGCCTTCTTTTTACCGATTTCAATTTGAGATTCCCTCTCAGTGGCCGCCGATTTATAAGTACTGACCGCGACTTCGTAATCCACCTGAGCTTCCTCATAAGCGGCCAGGTCTTGGTCATATTTAGCAAACGCCGGATTGCGTTCGATCTTATCCGGCTTGGGCGCCTCGTCCTCCTCCTCGCCATCATCACCGCCGTCTTCTCCCTCGGACTCCGCAGCATCAGATTCACGATCGGTGGACTGATCGCTATCACTCGCCTCGGTGTACCCCTCCGGCTTGGTGGGCTTCGTCGGCGCGACCGGTTTTTCACCAGGATCGCCCAACAGTGATTCATCAAACGCGACGCGAATCAAAACGTAGCGATTGGAATCGCCCGCGCCGTCGGCAGATTCCTCCGCGCTGTCGCCTCCGTTGGCGGCGTCTGAATCAGCACCCTCTTCGTCACTTTCGCTCGTTGGGGAACCATCGTCTTCCTTTTCATCCGCTGTTTTCTCATCCCCGGCACCGGCCACATCAATCTCCGCGGTGGTATTAGTGGGCGCCTTACCCACGTGCAGCGTGTAAAGCAAACCGCCTGACGTTCCCGCTCGCATTTCCCCCCCGGCGGAAACCAATTCCAATTTCCGACCTGTCTGCCCAAAACTGAACCCTTTGGATTCAAGATCCCGTTGCAACTCCATTATCCCCATCTGCAGCGCTTGGAACTCAGCCTTCTGATCCATCGAAAGCGCATCCAGTTCGCGCTGCGACTTGATGGACATCAGTTCTGCTTGGGCTGGCGTGACGCTGTAATTCAAATCCGCATCCAACAGAATTCGCCCGTCCAACGTCGGCTTTTTCTCTACATCAACAATCGCCATTTCGTCCAACACACCGACGACCGCGTTGACGGCCGTTTGGTTGACCTTCTCCAATTCGGCATTGAGATTCTCCAGCTCCCAATCGTCGGTCGATGACTTACGGTTCAGCGCAACATCATCACCCTGGACCTTCAACAGTTCCTTCACCTGCCCAAAAACGCCGCTGGACCGCTCCTCGATTTGGTAGTTGTTCATCTCCAGTTGCACCACGTCGGTCGCTTCGACTTGCAGTAAATCCGGTTCGATCCAATCAGAGAACTTTGTCGAAAGTTCAATGTCCAGCGGAATGCGATAGACATTGGTCTCGTCCGCGCGGCGAACATAATAGAACGACTCTCCGGCGTTGGGATCCGCGGCAAGCCCTCCTTCATCCTCATTCGCGCGATCGCCGATGATAAAATCGACCAGCACATCTTCGTTGGCATCGCGCAACGTTACGCTCTGACCGACGGATTCAATGTCGACAATGTCGTCTTCGCGTGGATCGACAACACCGAACTTTTCGTAATCCGAAGTCCGCCGGCCGACCAAAGAGTCACGCGTTAGCCCGACCAACGAAGCCGAAGTTCGCGCCAAACGTTCGGCCGCCTCCGCAGGGTATCCCTCGTGCGAGGGAATCTGCCAGAGCCCGTCGACCTGTTTGATCTCAAACTTCTGCTCTTTGATCGCATCAGGATCAATGGAAGTCACCACCAGCGACTTGGCCTGATTGGTGCCTTCGAAATCTGCGTAAAACGGTTGGCCGATCGTTTCGAAATCATCCGACGGTTGGGGGCGATTGGCGTAACTGGTGAAAACGGCGGCCAATAGCATGGCGACCGCGGCACCAACAACCGCTGCTGTTTTTGTAGTTTCATTCATGATGGTTTGTGTCTCTTCTATGATCTCTTGTATTCGAAGTTGGGGAGGTTTCTAAACTTCCCTAAACCTCCCGGCGGAGGAGGAACTCGTAGAGTTATTAATTGTTCAATTGCTTAGTTTAAATCATCCGCAACTAGGGATCTTTAACAAGATCCACTACCGGATTGAATTCTCCCTTTTTACACTCGCCGGTCCGCCGCAATGTCACGTTGTTCGCCCGCCTGGCGATACCACAGCACAAATCCGCCTAAAAATAATGCCGGCAACGGAGCCAACAGGACCGACAGCCAACGCGTGATGCCTTCCTGATGTTCGATGCTAGAGCGAAGGGCGCTTTTGGATTTTTCGTCTTCGATGTTCTTCTCTCGCATCAGCTTCGCCTGTTTGAGTTCAAATCGGCGCTGCGAATCCGAAGCACGCTGGAACGTCTGCTGAAGTTTCTCTCCCAGTCCCATCGATTGATTGTCCTGGATCTTTGCCGTCGCTTCGTCCAGCTTCGCTTGTTCGACCTTCAAAAGCGCCTGAACTTCTTCGTCCCGCTTTTGATCGACTTTTGCCTTTTCAGCGCGGAAGCCATCAAAGATCGCTTCCAGTCGCGTCAACGTCCGGGGCACCAAGCGACGGTTCCTCAACCCAACGAACTGATCCGATCCGGAGAGAATATCCAACGCGTTGAACAATAGCGCGAGGCTGTCCAATCGTTGCTCCAGCGCCTCTTCCTGCTGGAAGTACCAATCGCTGACGAAATCGAGATCCGCGATGAAGACGACATTGACCGGCGAATCATCACCGCCAGAAATCTTGGCCGCGATCACGTGATCGTCTTCGTCGACGTTGGCAGATTGAACGGGTTTGACAACACGCGTCATGGACATCGTGTATTGGTTGAACTGTTGATCGTCCTGAGTCACGTCGTCCCAGCGACTGACGCCCGAGGTTTCACCGGCAGAGATCAGTGGCTGAAACTCCAGCGCGCTGTCCTCGGATTTACGGATCGTGCCCGGGTAGATAAACAAAAGTTCTTTCAACCCCGCCGTGATGGGATCATCTTGGTTGATCAACGTCGCCGAATCATTGTTCTTGACGAAGTTGAACGCCTTTTCGTAGGGGCCGTAAACCTCTGGCCAGACCGAACCCAACCGCTCCTGCGTCCAAGCGCCTCGGAAGTCAGGATGGGGGTCCAGCAGATTCCAAACCGTCTGCCCTGTGTCCCACTCAATCCCGAGCGCTTTATTCAAAGGTCCCGCATTGCCACCGTCGGCCTTGGGGTTTTGTGAACTGGAGAGGATTTCGGCGTAGCGGGAGTTTTTGTTGACGCGTTGCTGCTGCGGGGCGTTGAGAATCCCCAAACCAAGCGGCGCTTGCGAGGTCCAATAAAAGGGTAGCGGGTCACCTAAAATCAAAGTCGGATGGCCGGCTTGGATGTACTGTACCAGCATCATCATCCCCATGTCGTCCAGGCTGGCCGGATCGGCAACCAGCATCACGTCGGGGGCCTTCAACGGTGGCTGAGCCGGCGAGCCATCATTTCCCGCGGCCGCCGGTGGAGTCAGATATCCGGCCAACCGATCTGCCGTCAGAAGTTTTAGATCGTAGTCCCGTTCCAAACTCTCAAGCGCCGTCGAATAGGCCCATTGAAGCCGCTGCCCTTGGATTTCGGGCCCGCCAAAAAAGGCATCGGTCTCCAAGATTCCAAGGGTCGGTTTATCCCCTCGTTTATACGCCGCCGCTATCGAACGACTCAACTCATACTCGATCGTGTCGTTGTCTTCGAAGAAGGGGATCGAAATCGTTCGTTCGGGACTGGAAATATAGGCTCCTAGAAATACCGAACGTTCGATGATGCGACCGTACTCTTCAGAGCGATCGTCCAGCGGTTCGATTCCCTTTCCCTGAGCGTCGGTGCCTTGGGTGCTGTTGGGCGCGACTTCGAAAACGGTCACCGAAACATTGCTGCCGCCGTACTCGCGGTACTGTTTAACCAAACCCAACAATTGCTTTTTTGTGTTGACGTATTTCCGCGGAATGTCGTCGCTGACGAACACCTCGATTTCGATAACCTGGTCGTCGTTTTTGACCATGTCAAGGGTTTCAATCGTCGCCGCGTCCAGCGTGTAGAGGCCCTCCGATGTGAGGTCCGCCTGCGCCGTTGCCGCCGATCCGCTGGCGTTCAACAGATACACCGCCGACGCCAACACGACGGCCAAACTGATCGCCCGCACAACGTACTGCAGCAACAGTTCCGTTTGGCTGCTGGGCTTCCACCGTCTTTGGCTGATCGCCACCATGTTCAAATACAGCATGAACACCGTTAAACCGACGAAGTACAGCACGTTGGTCAAAGGAACCAGCCCCAGCGTGAAATCGTTAAGGTTGTAGTCAATGCCCAATCGTTCCAGCGTCAGGCTGCTGGCGAAGTAGCGTCCGATCAAAATGGGAACCGCACACAACAGTGCCCCTAAGATAAACGAAACCGTCGGACTCGCGCTCAGCGACGACGCGAACATGCCCACCGCAATCAGCGACACGCCCGCCAGCCAATATCCAAGATACGTTGTCGCGACCACACCCCAATCCGGATCGCCCAACACCTCCAGCGCGATCAATTGAGTCACGCTGAACAGCAGCGCGATCGTATAAACGGCGACCACCGAAAGGTACTTGCCCAACATGATGTCGAAGTCCGAAGCCGGCAACGTGAACAGGATCGAATCAGTGCCCTGTCTTTTCTCATCCGCCCACACGCCCATCGTGATCGCAGGAATAAAGATCAACAGCAGCAACGAAAACCACCGGCTCAGCTGATCCAGATTGGCCAGATTGTCAGCGAAAAATTGCGGGCTGAACGTCAGTGCCGCGCAACAGGTCACAAAGACGACAATAAATAAGTAACCTAAAACGCTGCTGAAATACTGCTGAAGGTTGCGCCAAAATACGGCTGAGATAACATGCAATCTCATGAAGATTGTCCTTGAATCAGATGGTTGTGTGTTGTGTGTCTTGGTTAAATGTTCGTCAAGCAATTGACGTAGTGGATTTTGTTAAAAATCCCTGGCTGAATTGCGTTCAAACATTTTTCTAGTTTTCCGCTTTTGTAGTTTCTTATTATTCGAGTTGGCGGAGATCTAATTCTCCGCTGGGATCTTTAACAAGATCCATTACGAAACCTTGTCTGTCTGTCCTTGTCTACCCAAGCAATTGACGTAGTGGATTTTGTTAAAAATCCTTGGCTGAATTGCGTTCGAACATTTTTCTAGTTTTCCGCTTTTGTGGTTTCTTATTATTCGAGTTGGCGGAGATCTAATTCTCCGCTGGGATCTTTAACAA